>JBGMRN010000157.1:3949-7952 GCA_048061535.1 Thermoanaerobaculales bacterium
GCCGTCTACTCGAGCTCCACCAAGAGCTCTCCGCTCTCCACAGTTGCGCCGGGTTCGACGTGGACGGCCGTCACCCTGCCGGCCTGCTCCGCGGTGAGCTCGTTTTCCATCTTCATCGCCTCGAGAACGACCAGCGGCTGTCCGACCACAACTTCGTCACCGGAGGCGACCTTGACCGCCAACACCTTGCCCGGGATCGACGCCGACAACCGGCTGGCGCCGGCGGCGGGGGCCGTATCCGACGTCGCCACCGCCTCCACGGGAGTGAGCACGTGGAGGTCGAACTCGCGCTCGCCCACCCGCATCCGCCACCAGCCGTTGCCGCCCCGCTGGTAGATCACCTGGAAGCTGCGCCCGTCCCCAACGAAGCGCAGCGAGGCCACCGCCCCATCGAGACAGGACAGCTCGACTTGGTGACGGCGTCCGTCGACGATGACGTCATAACCGTCGATGCCGCCCTCTACATCCACATCGTGCCGATTCTCGCCGCCGCGGACAACCCACCTCATACGGGGTTCCTGTCACGCCGCCGGCGTGCGCCTGCACGCCACCATGCACTGTCGGTGCCGTGGGCAAATGGGTCGCCGGGGATTCGCCGTGCGGAGCGGGTCGCGAGCACGGCGGCAGCGACGAGGGCTGCTTCCTCCACTCCCGGATCCAACCGCTCATCCGCCTCCTCGAGCCCGCCGGAGGCGAGGAGCTCGTCGAGATACGCGGTGTGCATCTCGGCGGCACGGAAATCCTCCATCTCCACTAACAGGCGAAAAAGGGTCAGCGTGGTCGCGACGCCACGCACCTGGTACTCATTGAGGGCCCGGCGCAGGCGCTCGACCGCCGCGGCGCGGTTCGGCGCCCACACCACCAGCTTGGCCAGCATCGGGTCATACTCGAGGGGCACGACGCTCTCCGCCATGATCCCGGAATCCACCCGCACACCCGGCCCTCCCGGCTGCACCAGCAGGGTGATCTTCCCCGGAGACGGGGTAAATCCTCGTAGCGGATCCTCGGCATAGACCCGACACTCTATCGCATGCCCTCGAGGCGCCAGGTCCTCCTGTCGAAGGCTGAGAGGCTCACCGAGAGCAAGGTTGATCTGCTCCTGCACCAGGTCCACCCCGTAGACCTCCTCGGTCACCGGGTGCTCCACCTGAAGCCGCGTGTTCATCTCCAGGAAGTAGAACTCACCCTCAGGATCAACGAGAAACTCGACCGTCCCAACCGAGTGGTAGCCCGACGCACTGACGATGGCCAGGGCTGCCTTTCCCAAACGTCGGCGCAGCTCCGGTCCGACCGCGGGAGAGGGACACTCTTCAACCACCTTCTGGTGGCGGCGCTGGATCGAGCATTCCCGCTCACCGACAAAGACCGCGGCGCCCGAACGGTCCGCCACCACCTGCACCTCGATGTGGCGTGGCCGCTCGAGCAGGCGCTCGACGTAGACCCGCGGGTCACCGAAATACGCCTGGCCCTCCGAGCACGCGCGTTCAAAGGCCGAGGCAAGCTCCGAGCGTTTCGAAACCGCCCGCATACCTTTGCCCCCACCGCCGGCCACCGCCTTGAGCAGCACCGGCAGCCCGTGTTCGTCGACGAAGGCGTCGAGCTCGCCAAAGTCCTCGATCGGGTCCATGAGACCTGGAATCAGCGGCACTCCCACCCGGTGGGCGAGCTTGCGGCTTTCGGTCTTCGAACCCATCAGCCTCATGGCCTCAGGCGGCGGCCCCACCCAGGTCACGCCGGCCGCTTCGACCCGCTCGGCGAAGTCCCCGTTTTCCGCCAGAAACCCGTAGCCGGGATGCAGCAGATCGGCGCCGCTTTGCTCGGCTACCGCCAGGAGCTTGTCGCCGTCGAGATAACTCTTCGACGCTTCGGCTGGGCCTATGGGGAAGGCCTGATCGGCCATCAGGACGTGCGGCGCCAACCGGTCGACGTCCGAGTACACCGCCACCGTTTCGATGCCCATCTCCCGGCAGGCGCGGATGATGCGCACCGCAATCTCGCCCCGATTGGCAATGAGGAGCTTCAACGCGAACCCCGTGCCCATCTCCGTCTCCGTACTCGCACTTCGCTGCAGAACTCCTGACTTCGAAGCGCTGCTCTGTCATCGCGCTGCCCGTGCTTCGCCGTCCGAAACGCGGGTGGGAGGCCGGTTCCGGTATCCAGGGTCCAGCGTCGGGGTGAGCGGGCGGAAATTCCGAATTCCGAATTCCGAATTCCGAATTCACTCGGGTTGATGGTCGGCATTCCTAATTCCTAATTCCTAATTCCTACAAAGGTATATTCCCATGTTTCTTCAGCGGCATGGAATCCCGCTTGGTATAGAGCTGGGCAAAGGCGGCAACCAGCTTACGGCGCAGCAGCCGGGGCATGATCACCTCGTCGACATAGCCCAGCTCGGCGGCCACGAAGGGGTTGGCAAACCTCTCCTGGTAGACCTTGACGAGCCGCGCGCGCTCCGCGTCGGCGTCCTCCGCCTCCTGGATCTCGTTCCGGTACAGAATATTCACCGCTCCCTGGGGCCCCATGACGGCGATCTCGGCGGTTGGGAAGGCGAAGTTGAAGTCGGTGCGGATATGTTTTGAGCCCATGACGCAGTAGGCGCCGCCATAAGCCTTGCGCGTGATCACGGTGACCTTCGGCACCGTTGCCTCAGCCAGGGCGTACAACAGCTTCGCGCCGTGACGTATGACCCCGCCCCACTCCTGCTCGGTGCCGGGCAGGAACCCGGGAACATCCTCGACCACCCACAGCGGAATGTTGAACGCATCGCAAAAGCGGACGAACCGCGCGCCCTTGACCGAAGAGTTGATATCGAGGACGCCGGCGAGGTGGGCG
Organism: Thermoanaerobaculales bacterium; assembly: GCA_048061535.1. Lineage (GTDB taxonomy): Bacteria > Acidobacteriota > Thermoanaerobaculia > Thermoanaerobaculales > Sulfomarinibacteraceae > Sulfomarinibacter. Next base: position 6,782 of record JBGMRN010000157.1, read on the forward strand.
GGTTGGTTGGCGATGACGCCGACGCTGCGCCCCCCGAGACGGATGAAGCCCACTACCAGATTCTTGGCAAAGTGTTGGTGGACTTCGAGAAACTCGTTGTCGTCCGCGGCCGTGCGGATCAGCTTGGTGATGTCGTACGGCTTGTTGGGATCTTCGGGAACAAAATCATCGAGCTCTGACAGCTCCCGATCAGGGGGATCGGAGCTTTCCACGACCGGTGGCCGTTCGGAGTTGTTGGACGGGAGGTAGGAGAGGAGACGACGGATCTGAGCCAAACATTCAGTGTCGCCGGGAGATGCGAAATGTGCCACACCCGAGACCGAGTTGTGGGTCATGGCGCCGCCGAGCTTCTCCATCGTGACCTCCTCGTGGGTCACCGTCTTGATCACCTCCGGGCCGGTGACGAACATGTAGGAGGTGTTCTCCACCATGAAAACAAAGTCGGTGATCGCCGGGGAGTAGACCGCCCCACCTGCGCAGGGCCCCATGATCGCCGAGATCTGGGGCACGACCCCCGAGGCCAAGGTGTTGCGCAGGAAGATGTCCGCGTAGCCGGCGAGTGACGCCACACCCTCCTGGATCCGCGCCCCACCCGAGTCGTTCAGACCCACGATCGGGGCGCCGGTTTTCATCGCGAGATCCATGATCTTGCAGATCTTGGCCGCGTTGGTCGCCGACAGCGAACCGCCGAAGACGGTGAAGTCCTGAGCGAAGACAAAGACGGGACGCCCTTCCACCCGCCCATAGCCGGCGACGACTCCATCGCCTGAGACTCTCTTGTCGGCCATGCCGAAGTCGGTGCAGCGGTGCTCGACAAGCGCGTCGGTCTCCTCGAAGCTGCCTTCGTCGAGGAACTGTTCGACCCGTTCCCTGGCAGTCAACTTCCCCCGTTCGTGCTGGCGATCGATCTTGTCCTGTCCACCGCCCAGGCGGTTGGCAGCCAACCGTTCCTCGAGACCCTGCATGACTTCGCGGTTCATCAGCGACCTCCCCGGGGCGCAGCTCAACGGCATTCTACCGCTACTCATCACGTCGCTGCACGACGCGATGAAAGATGCGGGTTAGCCCGCATTTCACCATCTTTCTACTGTGGGGCACAATACACAGCGCGTGTCTGCGCTTTCTCGATTTGCTCGCTCGATGTACCGCAAGTACGACTTCGCTCCCAAAC
>JBGMRN010000158.1:0-7945 GCA_048061535.1 Thermoanaerobaculales bacterium
TGTTCGTCATGGTGATCGCCGTCATGGCCATCATGATGACGGTCGCGGTCCAGCAAGTGAGCTTCCAGATGCAGCGCGAACGCGAGGCGGAGCTGATCTTCCGCGGCGAGCAGTATGTGGAAGCCGTTCGCCTCTACCGGGCGAAGTACGGCCGGTACCCCATGCGCATGAAGGAGATGTGGGAGGCGAAGCCGAGGGTTCTGCGCAAGAAGTGGACCGACCCCATCCCGCCCTTTGCCGACTGGCAGGTCGTCCACCTTGGAGAGGGCGGGTCTGCTCTGGGCCGCCCGGGAGGACCCGGGGGCGGCGGTCCGGCGCCAACGCCCACCCGGACGCCCGTCTTCGAGCGGGAACGTGAAGGCGGCTCGGGACTCGGTGGGGAAGGCGGGGAAAGGGTCGGACCGATCATCGGCGTGCGCTCGCGATCCACGGAGACGAGCATCAAGGTCTACAAGGGGAAAACGGCGTACAACGACTGGCTCTTCGTTCTCGAAGAACAGCCGGCCGGCGGCGGTCAAGGCGGTCGAGGTGGCGGTGGTCGAGGTGGCGGTGGTCGAGGGGCTGGAGGTACAGGCGGTGGGCGAGACTCCGACGTTCCCTGGGGCCAACGACCGACGCCTCCGCCAAGGCCGCGGCCGACCGGAACGCCGAATTATTGAGGAACCCGACCGTTCCAACTTTGCAACAGTTGGTGTAAACTCCCCGGCCGTGCCCGATTCAAAGTCCCTCCCCGCGTTGTTGACCCTTCCCGCTCCCGGCCGTGAGACCGTGGCGCTGGGAGTGTGGATCACTCGCGGTGCGGCCCATGACCCGGAACATCTCGCCGGCGCCACCCACCTGGTAGAGCACCTGACCCTGCGCGCCTGCGGTGGACACGACCGGCGCTCGCTTGCGCTGGCGGTGGACCGCCTCGGTGGCGAGGTCGATGCGTGGACCGGCTCGGAGCTGATGGGGATCAGCATCAACACCACGGCGGACGCGCTCGATGAGGCCCTCGATCTGTTGGTTGAGGCGGTGCTCGCCCCCACCTTCGAGGCCGAAGACGTCGATCTCGAGAGGCGGGTGACCCTGGCCGAGCTCGATCTGATGGCCGACGATCCGGCCGAAAGGGTCGAGGAGGCCCTGTTGGTGGCCGCCTGGGGCGATCACCCGCTGGCGCGGCCCGTGATCGGCACCAGGGATTCGCTGGAGCTCCTGACGCCGGCCGTTCTCAAGCGCCACCACGCCTCGCTGGTCGCGCCGGGAGGGATGCTCGCGGCGGTTGTGGGGGACGTGGCGCCGGAGGAGGTGGCGGCCCGTCTCGCCCGTCTGCCGCTCGGATGCGCGCCGACGATGTCCGAGCTGCCGGACCTCCGATGGTTGGGCAAGCATCTCGACCTCAGCCGCGAGGGGACCGACCAGGTCCACGCGCGACTGGCCTTCGAGGCGCTGGCGGTGGGTGATCCGCGGCTTCCGGCGCTGGTGATCCTCAACAAGACTTTGGGTGACGGCGCGGCGAGCCGTCTCTTCCAGCGCCTGCGCGAGGACGAAGGTCTGACCTACGACATCTGGTCCGGTTCCGTCCTGCGACGCCTCGGTGGCCTGCTCGAGGTGGGTTGGGCATGCGCTCCGCAGGCATTCCCCGATGCCAGGCGACTGGTGCTCGAAGAGCTCGGCCGGATTGCCGGGGACCTCGACGAAGAAGAGGTCGAGGTGGCCAAGGAGGGTCTCCTCCGGGGCCTGCAGATGGATGTCGAGTCTCCGGGTGGTCTGTGTGCGCTCGATGTCGGGGAAACCCTCGACCGGGGGCGGCGTTTCGACCTCGCCGCCACCCGCCGCGAGTTCGAGGCGGTTTCGGTGGAGGCCGTGCGCGCCCTGGCCGCCGAGATCCTGCGCCCCGATCGCATGGCCTCGGCAGTCTGCGGACCGGAGGGTATAGCGACCCGCGTCGCGTAAGCGAATCCCGTCTCCGTGTCCGTGGGAGCGCCCGATGGCGGGTTAGCGCGCTCGGTCAGCGCGCCCAAACGCGGGTGACGTCCACCAGTTCACCCGATCATTCGTTCGCGCCGATAATTCCTAATTCCATTGACATGCTGTCGTATCATCCCCCCATGACGATTGATGTCCGCATTCGCCGCCTTTCGCACGCAGCGGGTCTGGCCTTGCCCGAGTACGCCACCGAGGGGGCGGCGGGGGCGGATGTGTGCGCGGCGGTATCCGACCCGGTCGTGATCGAGCCGGGTTGCCGGCTGGCGGTGGAGACCGGGTTGGTGTTGGAGATCCCCGACGGTTTCGAGGCTCAGGTGCGGCCGCGCTCGGGTCTTGCCCTGCGCTCGGGTCTGACGGTGGTCAACGCACCGGGCACGATCGACAGCGACTACCGCGGTGAGCTCAAAGTGCTGCTGGTCAACCTTGGCGAGGCGCCGGTGACAGTCAACCGTGGAGACCGCATCGCCCAGCTCATTATTGCGCCCGTGACCCGCGCGCGCTTCACCGAGGCGGGCGAGCTCGGATCCTCGCGGCGGGGCGAGGGCGGCTTCGGCTCGACCGGGAGGTAGGGGTGGAGGTCCTGATTCTCGCCTCCGGGTCGTCGGGCAATGCCGCCCTGATCAGCTCGGGGAATACCTCGGTGCTGGTGGACGCGGGGGTTTCGGCGATCCAGCTGCGGCGTCGCCTCGAGGCGTTCGGGCGCTCTCCCGACGATGTCGATGCCGTCCTCCTCACCCACGAGCACTCCGACCATGTTCGCGGCCTCGATGTTTTCCTCCGCCGGCACCACGGGGCGCCGGTGTGGGCTACCAACGGGACCTGGTCGCGGATGGATCTACGATCCAACGGGGGCGGCGAGCTCCTGTCGGGCCGGGAGCTGCGTCTCGGCTGTTTGCGGATCACGCCGGTGGCCACCAGCCACGACGCCGCCGAGCCGGTGGCGCTGCTCGTCGACGACGGCTGCCATCGGGCGGCCCTGTGCACCGACACCGGGATCTTCACCGCTTTGCTCGAGCGGCGGCTGGCCACCTGTGACCTGCTGTTCCTCGAGGCCAACCACGACAAGGACATGCTCCGCCACGGCCCCTACCCCTGGCCGCTGAAACAGAGGATCGACTCGCGCCTCGGCCACCTTTCGAACCATCAGAGCGAGGAGGCGGTGGCGAGACTGCGCTCTTCCGTCCTGCGAGCGGTGGTCGGCCTCCATCTCTCGGCCGAGAACAACTGTCCGCAGATGGTGCAGGCCACGCTCCGCGAGGCAGTGGGGGACGAATTGCCGGTGACTGCGGTGACCCGGAGGAGCATGTTGCGGGTGACGATCTCGAGCGAGGGCGCCTGCCTCGAACCCCACGATTTGCCGCCGAGACGCGGCCAGTGAAGGGTGAAGAAGTGAGGAAGTTAGGGAGTGAGGAAGTTAGGAGGTACGGCGTTGAAGGGACTGACCTTCTGACCCCCTAACCCCCTAACCCCCTAACCCTCCTCACACCACTCCCTGGCATTCTGGAACATCCGTAGCCAGGGCGAGGCTTCGAGGTCGCGCCGCCACGCCGGCGGCATCCACGGCCACTGCCAGGGGAGGAACGTGCGTTCGGGATGGGGCATCATCGCCAGGTGGCGTCCGTCGGGCGAGCACAGCGCGGCGATGCCCTTGGGTGAGCCGTTGGGGTTGTGGGGGTAGTTCTCGGTGATGGCGCCGGCGTCGTCGGTGAAGCGGATCGGGGCGAGGCCGTCGGCCTCCACCCTCGCCAGGATTTGCGGATCGGGGAAGAAGGCGCGGCCCTCGCCGTGAGCCGCCCAGATGCCGAGGGTCGATCCCTCCATGCCCCGGAGCATGATCGCCGGGCTGGGCAAAATGGTGACGGTGGGGAAGCGCGACTCGAAGCGTCCCGAGGCATTGCCGACGAAGCGGGGCTGAGCGGTGTCTTCGAGGCCCCGCCAGGGGACCCAGCCGAGCAGGGCGAGGAGCTGACATCCATTGCACACTCCGAGGCTGAAAGTGTCGGGGCGGTCGAGGAATGCCTCGAAGCGTGCCCAGAGCTCCGGGTTGCAGCGGATGGCCCCGGCCCAGCCCTTCGAGGAGTCGAGGACGTCGGCATAGCTGAAGCCGCCGACCGCCGCCACGCCGCGGAACCGCTCGAGGGTGATGCGTCCGGCGAGTAGGTCGGACATGGCCACGTCCCAGGGCTCGAATCCGGCGGCGAGAAAGGCCGCCGCCATCTCGCGGTCGCCGTTGGAGCCCTCCTCGCGGAGGATCGCGACCGGGATCTTGTCGGAACGTTCGATGATCGCGGGCGTTGTTTCCTTCAGCGTGAAGCCGAGGGCGAAGGCCGGCGCGTGTCGCTGCCGGAGCCCTTCGCGTTCCGCGTCGACGCACGCGGGGGCGGCCTGCTCGAGCTCGAGACGGAACGAGGTCGCTTCCCACAGGTCGCGCAGGGACCGCATGTTGGCGTCGAGGACAACCTCTCCGCCGGCCGAGATCCTCACCTCGGGCTTGGTCAGCGTGTGTCCGATCATGCGGCACGGGACGTCGTTGGCGCTGAAGCTCGCGACCACCGCATCGACGTCCCCTTCGGCCACCTCCATCACCAGGCCGAGCTCCTCCGAGAAGAGCCGGGCGAGGAGGTCGGAGCCCTCCAGCGGGCCGAGGTCGATCTCGATGCCGCAGTCGCCCGCAAACGCCATCTCCAGCAGCGTCGTCACCAACCCGCCGTCGGAGCGGTCGTGGCCGGCGGTGAGGACTCCTGCCGCGACCAGCTTCTGGACCGTCTCGAAGGTCTTGCGGAGGAGATCGGCATCGTCGACATCCGGGGTGGCGTCACCAATCTGCGAGAAGACCTGCGCCAGGGCCGAGCCGCCGAGCCGGTTCCGGCCCTTTCCGAGATCCACCAGCAGCAGGCAGCCGCCGCCGGGCAGCTCGAGGTCCGGGGTCACGGTTCGGCCGATGTCGGGACAGGTGCAGTAGGCCGAGATCACCAGCTCGCCCGGCGCTTTCACCGTCTCCTCGCCCCCACTGGCAAGCGGCGCCCGCGCCGCCATCGACAGGCTGTCCTTGCCGCCGTCGACCGCGATCCCCAGCTCGAGCATCAGGTCGCTCATTGCCACCGCGGCGTCGTATAACGCTGCCCCCTCGCCGGGGAGCTTGGCCGCCCACATCCAGTTGGCCGAACAGCGCACGTCCTCGAGGGCGGTCACCTGGGCCCATACGAGATTGGTGAGTGCCTCGCCGACAGCCATCCGGGCCATCGCGGCCGGGTCCACCAGCCCCTTCATCGGTTGCTCGCCGATGGCGGTGGCGGCGCCGGTCCTCGCGAAGTGACTCTGGGCGATCACCGCCACGTCGGCGACGGTGAGCTGCAGCGGCCCGGCACACTGTTGGCGCGCTACCAGGCCGGTCACCGAACGGTCGACTTTGGTGGTCAGAAAACGCTTGGACCCCACCGACAGCAGTCGCAGTACGCGGTCGAGCGCCTCCTCCACGCCAAGGTTCGGAGGCAGCACGAGGGGTTCGAGCCGCCTCGGTGTCCGCTGGAGGGCGAAGGTCTTCTGGGGCACGTCTCCGAGAACGTCGGCGAGGCCGAGGTCCACCGGGGTCGAGCCGTCGGCGCCATCGTGAAGAACCACCCGGCCGTCGCCGGTCACGCGGCCCACGAAGGCAACCGGCACCTGCTCACGTTCGCACAGCGAGCAAAAGAGCGCCTCGTCCTCCGGGCGGAGGAGGAGAGCGTCGTTCTCCTGGTACTCGGCGCCCCAGATTTCGAGCACCGACAGCGTCACATCGCCCACCGGAATCGCGCGGACCTCGAATCGGGCCCCTGCTGGATCGACGATCTCCTTGAGCACGTTGCAGTTGCCACCGGCGCCCTGGTCATGGATGCTGACGATGGGGTTGTCCTTGCCGAGCTCGGAGCAGGCGCGAATGACGCGGTTGACCTTCTGCTCCATCTCCGCGTCGCCCCGCTGCACGGCGTTGAAATCGAGCTCTTCCGGGTTTTCGCCCTGGACCATGCTCGAGGCGGCGCCCCCGCCCATGCCGATGCGGTAGGCGGGACCGCCGATCTTGACCACCCACATCTCCGTTTCGGGGCGGCCCTTGGTGGTGTGGCCGGCGTCGATCTGGCCGATGCCGCCGGAGAACATGATCGGCTTGATCCACTCGCGGCGCTCGCCCCCCGAAAGGCGGAGACCGGCCGAGCGGGTGAAGCCCTGGATGACCGGTTCGCCGAACTTGTTGCCGTAATCCGAGGCGCCGTTGGATGCCTCGATCTCGATCGCCAGTGGTCGAGCCAGGTTGGGAGGGTAGCCGAGTTCTTCGTCTTCCCACGGAAGCCGGTAGCCCGGAAGCTGCAGGTTGCCCACGCAATAGCCGGCGGTTCCGGCCACCACCAGCGCTCCCCGGCCGGTGGCGTGGACGTCGCGGATGCGCCCTCCGGTCCCGGTTTCAGCGCCGGGGAAGGGGGCCACGCCGGAAGGAAAATTGTGGGTTTCGGCGGTGAAAATGATGTCGAGGTCGAGCCCGCGGGATATCAGCGGCGAGGGTTTGCCGGGGATGGAGCAGACCAGGGCCGGCGCCCGAAAGCCTCGGATGGCGCTCGAGTTGTCGTGGAAGGCGATGACGCTGTTGTTGGGGTTGGCCTCCCAGGGCTCGCGGACGATTTCGAAGAGGTGGCGGGGCATGGGTTGGCCGTCGATCACCAGTCGCCCCTTGAAGAACCAGTGCCGGGAGTGCTCGCTGTTGGATTGGGCGATGTCGAAGCACTCGACGTCGGTCGGGTCGCGGCCAATGCGGTCGCGGAAGAGGGCGGTGTAGTAGTCGAGGTCCCACTCGTCGAAGGCCAGGCCGAGCTCCCGGTTGAGGCGTTCCAGAGCGGCCCGACCCTCGCTCATCACCGGAACCGTCGCAGCCGGTTCAGGTTGGATGCCGGTCTGAAAGTCCGTGAGCGGATTGGGGTAGGTGCACTCGGTCATGCGGTCGTGGACGGAGGCGAGAAAAGCGGCCGCCGCCTCCTCGGTGACCGTGCCTCGGGTGCGTAGCAGGAAGCGACGGGAGCGTTCGATACGGCGGACGGAGGACAGCCCACAGGCGTGGCAGATCGAAACCGCATTGGTTGACCAGGCGGTGGTGAAGCTCATGCGCGGCCCGACCTCGAGCACCCTGCCGGCCTTCCGGTCGAGGAAGCTGGAAGGGCCGAAGCGGCCGGGCTCGAAGGTCTCGGCCAGCAGCCAGTCGAGGATGCGCCGTCCGTCGGCGCCGAGCTCGCCGGCGGCATCGACGTAGAAGCAGTACTCGGTGTCGATGCCAGCTACCTCGGTTCCGAGGTGACGCCGGGCCGTGGCCATGAGTTGTTGAAGGGTGGCGGAGGGGAGGTCGTAACCTCGGAAACGTCGGAGCAGAGTCATTGGGTGGTTGTAACAGGACCGGCCGGAATCCGCCACTTCTCAACACCCTCATTTCAGATCATCTGAAGGGGATTTGCATCGGCAATCGGTAACGAGTCAGACGACTCCGACAATGTTTGAGTGATCGGTCCAGGGCCTTCTGCCCCTGGACCGGACTACGCCTCAGCTCTTCTTCCGCGTCGGCTTCTGAGGGGCCTTTGCCTTGAGGTCGATACCCTCGAGCCCCTTGCGAATACAAGGGACAAATAAGGACAAATACAAGGGACAGTGTTTAGATCTTGCGTTCGGTCCACTTGCGCGATATCCTCGACTCGAGATCAGTTGGGGAAGGGGGGAGCGATGGCTCGAGTGGCGAGATTGAAGTATTCGGAGCAGGATTCCTGGTACCACCTGCACAGCAGGATCGCGGGGCATCGTGGGGAGTACCCTCTGGCTGAGGCAACGCCGACCCGGCGTCTGATCGAGACGATCGAGCATTTCAGCCGGATCTACTTCTGCGAGGTGGCGGGGTTTTCGGTGATGGGAAACCACTATTTATGCGCTGCTGCGCATAAGAAGTGCTATGTGAAGCGCTCGGTTA
>JBGMRN010000159.1:0-5589 GCA_048061535.1 Thermoanaerobaculales bacterium
GTTGCTCCCGGCACGAGCACGAGACACAGGAGGAGGAAACCCTTCACAATCCGCCAGCGTTTCCTTGGGCTGGGATTGGCGGCTTCCAGTCTACGTCCGTGCTGCAGCATCGAGGCCGCGCGCGATGTCGGCCTCGAGATCGCTGATGTCCTCGATGCCGACCGACAGGCGGAGCATGCCGTCGCCGATTCCGAGTCGTTCGCGTTCGTCGGGCGGGACCGCGGCGTGGGTCATCGTCGCCGGGTGGCAGAGCAGCGACTCGACCCCGCCGAGGGACTCGGCGAGGATGAAGAGCTCGACGGCGTCCGCGAAGGCTCGGGCGCGCTCGATGGTGCCGAGGTCGAAGGCGATCATGGCGCCGAAGCCGTCCTGCTGGGTGCGGGCGAGTTGGTGCTGGGGGTGGTCCGTGAGGCCCGGGTAGTGAACCGTTCCGATATCGTCGCGGGCCGCCAGTAATGCGGCCAGGCTGCGTCCGTTGGCCTCGTGGGCGGCCATGCGAACGGCCAGGGTCTTGAGCCCGCGGATCACGAGATAGGCGTCGAAGGGGCCGAGGATGGCCCCCGCGTTGTTCTGAATCGTATGCAGTCGCTCACCGAGCTCGGCCTCGCGGGCGACCACGACGCCCCCGATCCCGTCGGAATGGCCGTTGAGATACTTGGTGGTGGAGTGGACCACGAGGTCGGCGCCGAGCTCGATCGGACGCTGGAGGACGGGGGTAAGGAAGGTGTTGTCGACCACGAAGAGGGCGCCTCGGCCTTGCGCGATGGAGGCCACCGCCTCGAGATCCACGAGCTGCATGAGAGGGTTGGTCGGGGTCTCGGCGAAGATCATCCGGGTGCGCTCGGTGCAGGCCTCGGCGAACGCTTCAGGGCGGTCGGCGGCAGCGAAGCTGACCGCGATGCCGTGACGCTCGGTGATGGTCTTGAAGAGTCGGAAGGTCCCCCCGTAGAGGTTGTCGGCCGCAACCAGGTGGTCGCCGGGTTCGAAGAGGTCGGTGATGGCGTTGATGGCGGCCAGTCCGGAGGCAAAGGCCACGCCGTCGGCGCCGCCCTCGAGCTCCGCCATCGCGGTCTCGAGGGCTGAGCGCGTGGGGTTGCCGGTTCGCGAGTACTCCCACCCGCGGTGCTCGCCGAAACGGCGGTAGGCATAGGTCGAGGTTGCGTAGATGGGGACGTTGACGGCGCCCGTTCTGTCCTCGGGCTGGTAGCCGGCGTGGACGCAGCTGGTCGCGATCTTCATGAGCCCTCCGTGAAGAGGTCGTAGATTCCCTTGGACAGATAGCGCTCGGCCGAATCAGGGATGATCGTGACCACCCGTTTACCGGCACCGAGACGCCGGGCCACCTGGACGGTTGCGTAGACCGCTGCGCCGGACGAGGAGCCGGCGAGAACCCCGCACTCGGCGGCCAACCGCCGCACGAAGTGGAAGGAATCCGGGTCAGGCACGGTGATGACCTCATCGATGAGGTCGACCGCGACGGTCGGGAACACGACGCTCATGCCGATGCCCTCGACCTCGTGGTCGCCCTCTTCGCCGCCGCCGAGGACCGAGCCCTGGGGCTCCACCGCGACGGCGAGAAGATCCGGCAGCTGTTCCTTGAGAAAGCGGGCGGCGCCCGAAAAGGTGCCGCCGGAGCCGCAGCCTACAACCAGGGCGTCGAGACGGCCGTCCATCTGCCGGAAGATCTCGGGGCCGGTGGTCGCCGCGTGGGCGTCGGGGTTGGCCGGGTTGGCGAATTGGTCCACGTGGACGGCCCCGGGGGTTGCCTCGGCGATCTCGCGGGCACGCCTCTGCGCGCCCGGAATGCCTTCTGCGGTGGGGGTCAGGATGACCTCGCCGCCGAGCGCGCGCATCAGCCTCTGTTTCTCGACTGAGAACAGCTCCGGCACGACCAGTATGACCTCATAGCCGAGTCGTCGCCCGACCATGGCAAGCGCGAGTCCGGTGTTGCCGGCGGTCGCCTCGACCACGGTGCCGCCGGGCCGCAGGAGGCCGTCGTCCTCCGCGCCACGGATGAGGGCGAGGGCAATCCGGTCCTTGACCGAAAAGCTCGGGTTGAGGCTCTCAAGCTTGGCCCAGATCTCAGCCCCGTTCGTCTCTTCGAGCTCCTTCAAGCGGAGGAGGGGGGTGTTGCCGATCAGCTCCAGGATGGATTCGACGACTTTCATGGTTGCGGTCCATTTCATTTTTCGGTTCGTTCCGGTTGCTTGTCGGGGAGCTCGCCACAGCCGGTGAGCGTTGGGGCGAGCGCCCTGCGAATGGCATTTTCCAGGGACGGGCTTCGAAACACGAAGCCTGCGTTTTCGAACGCCTTCGGGCGGACCTGCGCGGAGGCGAGGAGCAGCGCATCGGCCATCTCCCCGAGAGCGAGTCTGGCGGCGAAGGCCGGCATCGGTAGGATAAGCGGGTCGGTGGAGCACCCGGCCGAGGGTCCTCGCGAAATCCGTGCACCGTGCGGTTTCGGGAGATACCAGGTTGAGCGGACCGCTGAGATCGGGTCGGTCGAGAACCAAGCGTGCCGCGCCGAGCACGTCTTCCATGGCGATCCAGGGCCAGAACTGGCGGCCCGAAGCGGGAACCCAGGGCTTCTCCTTGGGTCCAGCCGGCCGCGTTCCTCGTACCAAACGCGTCACGTCGTTGCCCGCGGCCTCGAGATCACGGGTGAGGGCAGTGCCGAGGAGCCCGCTCGCTCCGGAGATCACGATTCTCATAACTTCACGGGGAACACGTGGACGGGGGACGATACTTCCATGCGCTTGCCTTTCCGAGAGCAGGTTAAGACGTCAGGAGGTTGGGAGGTCAGGAGGCTCAGCGCCTCCTCAATCTCGGGCTATCCTCCTCACTCCCTCACTCCCTAACTCCCTAACTCCCTAACCCCCTAACCCCCTAACTCCCGGAATATGCGTGCAGACACGGAGACGGATACGGGCTCATGCGATCCAACCACCGAGGTGTTCGACGGCGACATCGGCCAGTGCCGCGATATGGTCGGGTCGGTCGTTGAGAGCCGGAAGGTAACGAAACCGTCCGCCCCCGGCATCACTGAAAATCCCGCGACCGGTGATGGCGATTTCCTCCAGGGTTTCGAGACAGTCGGCGGCAAAGCCGGGGCAGACAACGTCGAGACCGTCGAAGCCCTGCCGTCCCCACTCTTCAAGTAACGTCGCGGTTGCGGGCTCAATCCACTGTTCGCGCCCGAAGCGTGACTGGAAGCCGGTGACGATCCTTTCCGGTTCGATGTCGATTGCGTCGGTGAGCAGGGCTGCGGTGGCGCGGCACTGGTCGAGGTAAGGGTCCCCGGCCTCGATGTAGCGCGTCGGGAGGCCGTGGAAGCTGAGGAGCAGGCGCTCAGGCCGGCCCGACTGAGACCAGGTCTCTTCAATGCTGTTCGTCACGGCGCGAATGTAGGCGGGATGATCGTGGTAGTCGTTCACTGTCCGCAGCTCGGGCACCTGCCGCCAGGAACGGAGCTCTCGGGTCACGGCGTCGAAAACCGAGGCGGTGGTGGTGGCCGAGTACTGGGGAAAGAGGGGCAAGATGAGGATTCTTCGGCACCCCTGCCGGCGAAGATCGTCGAGCCCCACCACAATCGACGGCTCTCCGTAACCCATGCCTGCGACCACCGGCAGAGCCTCACCGAACCGCAAGGTCAGTTCGTGGGCGAGGGCTGCCGCCTGTCTGAGGGCGATGACGAGCAGCGGCGGGCCTGCAGGAGTCCAGATGCGAGCGTAGAGCCGCGCGCTGCGGCGTGGTCTCAGCGGCAAGACAACCAGGTTGCGAAGGAGCCACCAGCGCAGACCTTGCAGCTCGACCACCCTTGGGTCGGCCAGGAACTGGGCAAGGAACGCGCGAACGGCGGCCGGTGTCGGGGTGGCCGGTGAACCGACGTTGGCCAGCAAAACACCGGCTTTGGGCGGGTGCTCGGGAGCGGCAGGTTCAGCAGAAAATCGCAAACCACTTTCTCAGGATCAAGGATGCCGCAGCTTTCGCCACTCCCACAATCTGCCCACCGTCCAGCCGACGAGCATCAGACCTAGCAGAGCCCCGGTGTGCCAGACGAGCACGTGTCGGAGATCAGACATCGGGCACAAAAGATGGGTGATGCCGTCGGCGGTGACCGCCGCGCCGGCCCCGCCGAGAAGCCCGGCCATGGAGGGTCGGATCGGAAGTGCCCTGAACACGAGCCAGAGGGTGGTGAGCAGGGCGGGGAGAGCAATGGTCATGTCGTGTGTGGCGCAGGTAACGCCCATCATCACCGCGCCATCCCCCATCGGGACCCCGGGGCTGTGCATCCAGGTTGCGACGCCGACCAGGATCTGCATGAGCACCGCGGTTCCGATCGCCAGGGCAGCCGCGCCGGTGGGTACAGCGCTTCCGGGAACCGCCTCACGGAGGGCCATGCCGACCAGCAACACGCCGACCAGGAGCTGCAGGATGGTGCATCCCCAACTCAACCACAGCGGGATCTGGGGCATGTCCGGGCGGAGGGAAAACTTGAAGGCGACGAGAGCGATGGAAAAGCCGACCGCCATTACCGCGGCCACGACCAGGGTCCTCTTCCAGGCCGGCGGAAGCGGTTCCACCGGTTGGAAATCCTCGGCGATCGCGCGACGAAGGCTCTCGGGGATCGTTTCCGCGTTCATGCCGCTCCCCCCTGTTCGGCGATCTGGATGCGGAGCGCTTTCAAGGCGCGGTGCGAACGGACCTTGGCGGTGCCTGCAGCGATGCCGAGGACCTGCCCGACCTCCTGAAAGCTGAGACCGAGAAGGTGGTGGAGCATCAGGACCTCCTGCGCCTGTTGCGAGAGATCAGAGAGCAGCCGGTGGAGGGTGGCCCGATCGGCCAGCTTCTCCATCTCGGGCGGAATCGGGATTTCGGGCAGCTCTTCGTTGGCAAGTACTTCCTTGCGGCGGCGGCCGGATCTCAGGTGCATGAGGGCGACGTGGCGGGTGATGGCGTAGATCCACGGCCGCACCGGCCGTGGCGGGGTGAAGGTCTGTCGCGCGCGGTGAATCTGGAGAAAGGTCTCCTGGAGAAGGTCCTCCGCCACGGTTGCATTGCGCACGAAGGTCCAGAGGTACCGCAGGAGAGGCTGTTTGAGGGCGGCGTAGAGCCCGCCGAAATCGTCCATGTTGCCCTTCTGGTAGCCGGCCATGAACGCGATCAGGCGTTCTTCCTCGGCTTGGCGATCAACTACCATGATTGGCTTTGCCTTTCTTTTCTCAATCGTTACGTTTTTCGCTGCGCCGCCGGCATTATAGCGTGGATCGAAATCCTTCTCTCGGCGTGCCCGGGCGCGGGCACCGCGCGTCGCCTCGGGCCCGCACCAGTGCCCCCGTCCGTGCCCGTGCCCGAGGTTCAAAAGGGCGCTTCAGAATTCAACGCGGTGTTCTTTCGGCGCGCTCCCCGAGGTTGCCCCCCTTGACAATGTTTGGGACTCAACGCGAGGGTTATTGCGACGTCCACGTCCCCAAAATTGTCAAGGACGGCACGCCCGAATTAGCGAGCGGTCCATCATCACGGGTCTGCGCTTCTGATAGGTGGTGCGGGCTTCTGACATCGCGCATGGGCGCGATGACCGGACGTGCC
>JBGMRN010000159.1:5689-7924 GCA_048061535.1 Thermoanaerobaculales bacterium
TTGCAGTGAATGACCATTCATTTGCTCTGATATACTCCCGCCATGAGTCATCGGATGACGCCGCGAAGAGCGATGAGATCTCAATATTCGGGGCGCAATCACTGAATATCAGAGCTTGAGGGAGAGGTCATGCATCACGCCACGGTAGGGTCATTTCTCGGCATCTCGGGCGTTGTCTGGTTCTGGATCCTCACCGTCATCGGCGTCGGCGTGGTGGTCATCTCCCTGAGCCGGCGCTTTTATCTTCTGCTGGCCGGACGCCGGGACAATCGCTTCGACCGCCTGGGCGAGCGCTTCAAGCACGTGCTGGTCTATGCCTTCGGCCAGAAAAAAATGTTCGACGACCCGTTTGCCGGGTTCTATCACTTGCTGATCTTCTACGGCTTCCTGGTGGTCAGCCTGCGCACCCTGAGCATGGTGATCGAGGGCCTCTTCGCGGGATGGGAGCTGCCCCTCCTCAACACGCCGATAGGTCATGCCTATCTGTTTTCGAAAGACATCTTCGAGCTCCTGGTGCTGGTCGGCCTGGCCTTCGCCATCTGGCGACGCGGCATCCAGAAGAAGGAACGGGTGGAGCAGAGCTTCGGCGCCTGGCTGGTGATCGGGCTGATCGCGATTCTGATGGTCACCGATCTCGCCGGCGAGGGCGCCCGCATCGCCGCCGACGATTTGGTGAGTTCCTACCTGCCGATCTCGGGTCTCGTCGGCGGCTGGCTGTCGGGGTTCGGCGAGGCGGCCCTGCAGATGATCTACAGCGTGAGCTGGTGGCTCCACCTCATCACGCTCTTTGTCTTTGCCAACGAGCTCCCATACTCCAAGCACTTTCACGTCTACACGGCCATCTTCAACGTCTTCTTCGCCAACCTCGACGCCCCGGGAAAGCTGCCGAGCATGGACCTCGAGGACATCGACGAGGACACCCGCTTCGGCATCGCCACCGTCACCGACTTCAGCTGGAAGCAGATGCTCGACATGTACACCTGTACCGAGTGCGGGCGCTGCCGTGAGTTCTGCCCGACGACCCTCACCCACAAGCCGCTGCAGCCGGTGCTTTTCCTCAAGAGCGTCCGTGACCAGCTCTACCGCGAGCAGGCGGAGATCTTGGCCGACCCCGGCGAGAAGGGCCACGCATCGGAGCGGGAGCTGGTGCCTCCGGTTGTGGACCCCGAGGTGATTTGGGCCTGTACGACCTGTCGCTGGTGCGAACGCGCTTGCCCGCTCGACATCAGCTACGTGGACAAACTGGTGGAGATGCGGCGCAACTTGGTGCTCGAAAAGGCCGAGTTTCCCGAGGAGGCGCAGTCTGCCTTCCGCGGTTATGAGGTCAACGGGAATCCGTGGCAGCTCCCGGCGGAGGAGCGCGGAGACTGGGCCAAGGATCTCGGTGTTCCACTTGCTGCCGATGCGGGTGGCGACTTCGAATATCTCTTCTTTGTCGGTTCCCCGGGCAGCTACGACGATCACGGGAAAAGGGTCTCGCAGGCGCTGGTGAAGATCCTGCAGGCCGCCGATGTGAAGATTGCCATCCTCGGCCCCGAGGAAGTCTCGACCGGCGACGCTGCGCGCCGATTGGGCAACGAGTACCTCTTCCAGATGCTCGCGCAACAGAATGTCGAGACGATGAACGGTTATGGAGTCCAGAAGATCGTCACCAACTGCCCACACGCATTCAACACTCTGGCCCACGAGTACCCCGAGTTCGGCGGTGACTATCAGGTTGTACACGGGACCCAGTTGGTGGCCGAGTTGGTGCGTACGGGCAGGGTCAGACTCACCGGAGCCGTTGACAGGGATGTTGCTTACCACGATCCGTGCTACCTCGGCCGCACCAACGGTGAGTACGATGCTCCTCGTTTCCTGCTCAACGCGATTCCCGGGGTGCGGGCACGCGAGGCCGATCTCAGCCATGATTATTCGATGTGTTGCGGCGCCGGCGGCGGGAGGATGTGGCTCGAGGAAAAGCTTGGTGAGCGCATCAACCAGACCCGTTTCGCCCAGCTCGAGGCCAGCGGTACGGCCGACGTCGCCGTGGCCTGTCCCTACTGTTTCTCGATGCTGTCCGATGCCCAGAACGAGCTCGGTCGCGACGAGGCATCAACCTTCGACGTCATCGAGCTGGTGGCGGAGGCTGTTGCCGGTTGAGGTTCTCGTCCGGAAACGGCGCTTTTTTTGCAATCTCAGCGTCATACTGCGAATTTCCTTGTGCGACGTACAGGAGTACGTCTCCGCGGAAAT
>JBGMRN010000160.1:0-7909 GCA_048061535.1 Thermoanaerobaculales bacterium
GCCGCTTATGCAACAAGCCGCTTCGCGAACTCGAGAACCTCCTCGATCTCGGCCGGCTGGAACACGCCCCGGATTCCACTCGGATGGATTCGGGTGAAGGGCGCATCAATCAGATCCTGCTTTTCGATCCCACCGGTCTGCAGGATGAAGGTCTTGAGGGTCTGGAGGAAACGGATCTGAAGTGAGGTCAGCGTCGTGTGCCTGGTGATGAACTCGTCGAACGCCTGGGTCACCGTCTCGGTCCACGGCTCGAGTCGCTCCATGCCGAGGATATGTCGTATGAGCTGCACGAATCGAGCGCTGCGGTGGTCGTAGACCTTGCGCAGGTGATCGAGGGTGATGTGTGGATCATGGTCTTCCAAGATCTCAGCCAGCTGACTGATCTCCTCCTCCGACACGCTTTCTCCCGTACGGATCTTGGCCACAACCTGGTTCTCGTCGACCAGACGGCGGATGTACGCCTCGACTCGCTCACGGTAGGCGGAGGAGGTCATCCGCTCGTGGTCGGGCCCAAAGTCGATCCACTCCTTGGAGGCGAGAAGGTCCTCGAGGTCAAGCTTCATCATCGGATCGGAGCGGCGCTGACGGTACTTCATGAGGGGCGCCAGGGCGTTCACGAGTTGGCGGAGCTTCGTGTCGGTGAGCTCGCTCCACCATGACGGCCGCTGCACCCGCTCGATGAGATCGCGTTCGCGGGTGACCACGTTGACGGTGAGGGGCAGCTCCGCCACTTGCATCAGCACGCTCTCCTTGATGGCATCAAGGGCCTCCGCGTTGCCGGTCAGGAGAGCGGCGCCCAGCTCCACGACCTCGGTCTCGAAACGCATGGCCTTGAAATCGGCCTCCGACCTCGCGCGCAGGATCGGGGAGATGACCGAGCGGAGATAGGCCGCGCCATCGGCGTCCAGCGTCGTCCAGAACTGCTCGTCTTCAGTCTTGGCCAGCTCGGACCGTCCGTCCATGACCACCACGTTATTGTCAGGCAGGTCGGTCAGGTCCTGGCGGAGGTCCTCCTTGACGGTCTCGACGATCTCCTCCCGCTCGAAAGTCATCGCCGCCTCGAGCTTGTCGAGGCGGGCGGTGAAGAGCCGAACCGGCAGGGAAATCTGCCGGCCGAGCTCACGACCCTTCGGGTCCATCTGGAAGTACTCGAAGTTGCCCCAGCAATCGATGATGAGGAAGCGGTCCTTTTCGGGGCACCACGGTTTGAGCTTGCTCTCGTCGGGATCGAGGACCCGTGTGCCGCGCCCGATCATCTGCCAGAACTTAACGTATGAGTAGACCGGCTTGGCGAAGACGAGGTTGACGACCTCGGGAACGTCGACCCCGGTGTCGAGCATGTCCACCGAGATGGCGACCCGAGGCATGTCCTGGGTTTTGAACTGGTCGAGGAGCCCACCCTTGCCGTACACGTAGCGGTCGTCGGAGACAAGAACCCGAGCCAGCTTGCCGGCGTGCTCGGGATACATCCTGTCGAAGAGCTCTTCGAGCCGTCGAGCATGGCCCATGGAGATGGCAAAGAAGATCGTCTTCCCGGGCAAGGTGCCCGAAGGGCCCTTGATGCACTCCTCCATGAACTCGCGCACGATGAGCGCGTTGGTGCCGGAGTTGGTGACCTTGCGCTCGAGGTCGGTCCCTTCGAAGTCGATGTCCTCGATGTCCCTGCCCTCGGCAACAAGCTTCTTCTGTACCTGGGGCGGCAGGATTCCTCCCTGAATACCTTCCAACTGGAACTTGGAGCGAACCTTGAGCACCTCGAAGTCGCTGAGATAGGGCGGATCGTGTGAGATCGCCTCCTCGTAGGTGTAGGCGAAGCTGGGGTCGTGGGTGTCGCAATCGAATAGCTCGAAGGTGTCGTGGTCGATCCGGTCCGTCGGCGTCGCAGTGAGGCCGAGCTTGATCGCGTTGAAATAGCCGAGGACCTGCTGATAGGTGTTGTAGATGCTGCGGTGGCTCTCGTCCGCAACTACGACGTCGAAGAAGTGCGGAGAGATCCAGGATTGCGGCGTGTCGCCGTTCTGGATCAGGTTGAGCATGGTGGGGTAGGTGGTCACGTAGATCCGACGGTCCCTGACGAAGCTCCTCTCGCCCTCCTGAGGCCAGACGGGTTCTGACGGCAGGAACTCCTTGAATGTGGCGAGAGCCTGATCCCTGAGGGCTATGCGATCGACGAGGAAGAGCACGCGTTTGGCCCATCTCGCCCTGAGCAGAACCTCGATGAGCGAGACCGCGGTCCGGGTTTTGCCGGTGCCTGTTGCCATCACCATCAGGAACATGCGGCGCTTCGACTCGATGCCCTCGAGGATGGAGCGGATGGCGGCAATCTGGTAGTCGCGACCGGCAATGGAGGTGTCGATCAGCTCCACCGACAGGGGTCTTCTGGTGTCTCTTCGTTGGTGCATCCACTCGAGGTCGTCGCGCGTCGGGAATCCGTGAACCTTGGTTGGTGGGTAGAAGTCGTACTCCCACAAGAAGGTCTCGTACCCGTTGGTGTAGAGGATCAATGGAATAGGGCCACCATGAACCGCTTCGCAGACTCGACACATGACAGGTGTCATTTCTTGCTGTTCCGCAGCTTCCGGCACCATCTGGGGGAAGTGTTAGGCTTCTGGCGGCACGATGAGTCCGAAAACGACCTTTTCCGCCTGCTATATGTGCACGGCGAACTGTCCCATCACGGTGGTCAGTGACGCCGACGAGATCCTCTCCATCGACCACCCTCCCTGCGTGCGGGCGGAGGCCATGCTGGAGCAGCGGGAGAGTCCTCAGCGGGTGACGACACCGCGTTTACGACAAACGGCCGCCGAACCCTGGCGGGACGTCTCGTGGGATGAGGCGCTCGCTTTGGCTGCGCATCGCCTGCTCGCCGTACGTGACCGGCACGGACCCGAGCCCGTGGTGTTCGCGGTGGGCTACACGAAGGAGGTCAGGCCATACCTGCGGCGGCTCGCGCAGTCCTTCGGATCGCCGCACTACGTCACCGAGTCGAGCTGTTGTTTCTCATCCGGATTCGTTGCCGCAAGAGTGACCCTCGGCAGCGAGTACGAGTACTTTCTCACTCCCGGGCG
The DNA here is from genome assembly GCA_048061535.1 of Thermoanaerobaculales bacterium. Taxonomy (GTDB): domain Bacteria; phylum Acidobacteriota; class Thermoanaerobaculia; order Thermoanaerobaculales; family Sulfomarinibacteraceae; genus Sulfomarinibacter. Next base: position 3,069 of record JBGMRN010000160.1, read on the forward strand.
GAGAAGGTACTCCGAGACGAAATGTCGCCTTGTGTGGTCCAATAATCCCGCGGAGAGCCAACTCCCGTATGACCGGCACCATCTCCTCGCGGATGCGGCGGAGGTTCCCACCATCGCCGTTGATCCACGGCGCACGACCCTCACCGAAGCGGCCAGCATCCACCTGCAGCTTCGACCGGGGACCGACGGCGCGCTGGCGCTCGGCCTGGCCCATGTCATCTTCGAGGAAGGCCTCCAAGACCAGGGATTCCTCGACGAATTTGCGCACGGCCTTGATGCGTATCGACGCTACATCAAGGAGTTCACCCCCGGAAAGACGAGTGACGTGACCGGCATTCCCGGCGAAAAGATCATTGCTGCCGCGAGGCTGTACGCGACCTCAGATCCGGCACAGATCACGATCTCGCCCAACGCCACCACCCATCATTCCAATGGATTCCAGGCCCACCGCGCCGTTTTGTTGCTGGCCGCCATCTGCGGCAATCTGGACGTGGAAGCCAGCTTCGACGAACGACTGGAGGGCTCGGGACTCCGCTTCGAGGACCTCCCAAAGGACGGCAGCCACCGGATGGTCGGGTCGAGTCCTCCCAGAGAACGGAAATACCTGGAGAACGGTTTCGGCACCCCAACCGGGAAGATTGAATTCGTCAGCACCGCTTTGGCGCTCGCCGGCCACAACGGCCTTCCCATCTTCGACGAGCCCTCCTGGAGTCCGGTCTCCGCTCCGGACATCGCGAAAGACTTCCCGCTGGTTCTGACCTCCGGCGGGCGGAGCAGGAACTACACGCACTCTCAAGGCCGCATGCTGACGGTGTTGCGGGATCGTGAACCGACCCCCAGTCTCCAGATCCATCCCGAGGATGCGCGCACTCGCGGTATTCAGGAGGGGCTCTGGGTCGAGGTCTCGAGTCCCCTCGGCACCATCGAGATGCAAGCGCGAGTGACCGACGCCCTCTCGCCGGGGGTCGTGCATGCCGTTCACGGTTGGGCCGGTCACAACATCAACGAGCTGATTCCGAGAGACTGCCTGGACCCGATCTCGGGCTTTCCTCCCTTCAAGTCGAGCCTCTGCCAGGTCCGGAGAACCGAAAATCCATCGGCGCCGATTGAGGCGCAGAATCGTCGCGCCCACATGCCGGTTGGAGGAGATGGAGCATGACGACGCGAGAGATCGCCGAGCGGCTGGTCGAGCTCATCCGGGAGCAGCGGTTCATTCAGGCGGTCGAAGCGCTCTATGCCGCCGACGTCTCTTCCCGCGAGAACTGCGAGCCGCCCGTCTTGGGCTATGACGCGGTGCTGGCAAACAACCGCCGTTGGGTCGAGACCGTAAAGGTCGAGCGCTTCGAGGTGCCCAACTACTACGTCGACGGAGACACGGTCGTTGTCGAGATGGACTCGGACTTCACTCATGTCGAGACCGGCGAGAAGTTCCACTCCGAGCAGATTGGCGTTTACAAGGTCCGCGATGGGAAGATCACCAGCACCCGCTTCTACTACGGGTACGGGGATTAGACGCCGAAGAGAGCGCGGTACTCCCGCTGGGCGACCGTGCTGACGATGGGGTCGAGGCGATTGCCGAAGACGGCCCGGAGCTCCTCATGGCGGCGGTCGAGGACGGACCCCAGGTCACTCATCGCAGCAAGGGTGTCGGCGCCGACAGTGTCCTCGAGCTCGTGCGCCATGATGGCGAGACGCGCGCGTTGTATTCCCCGGTCATTGAGCTCACCGAGCACATCCTGGAGGCCTTTGAGCTCTGTGATGTGCGGGTCGACGCGCTCGGCCGGGTAGAGGCTGCGGAAGAACTCGAGCAGGTAGCGGAGCTTTTTGGCTGCGATACGTAACCGGTGGAGGGCCTCGGCCGCGGGATCGTCACCGAGGTCGCGACTGCGGCGCAGAACGCGTGTGTAGGCCCTGGCGATGCGTCGGTCGGCGAGGGCCTTCACCGGAGTCTCTGCATCCCGCGGCGGGTCGGCGGTGGCAGGTTGCATGGAGAGAAAGGCATCCCAACGCTCCAGAAGTTGCCGGAAGCGGGATGAGGTGAGACCGAGCACCACCTCGGCATGGGCGCGGTCTCGCGCGGCCTGGACCCTGGACTCGAATCGGGAGAGCGCGGCCCCCTCGTCGTGCGGCAGGGCACCACGATAGAGACTCAGGTCGAGGAGCCACACGTCGAGGTCGCGGCACGGCCCGGTGAGCTCGGCGAGCCACTTGAAGTCTACGGAGAAAGGGGCTACCGCTTTCGCCGGCAGGACTCCCTCGAGCTGGCCGAGGGCCGATCGGGTGCGGCGGGTGGCGACCCGCAGGTCGTGGAGGAACACCACGTCGCTGTCCTCGAGCACGCCGTCGACCTTTGCGCGAAGAGCGGTGAGTAGACAGCCGAGGATCCGCCGCATCGCGTCGTCGGAAGGCTGTTCCGGTGTCAGTGCAAGCATCGGTCTGGAGCCGCAGGAGCCGGATTCCCGCATCGCTTCATCGTGTCTCGTGGGTGTCGGGTGCCGTGAATAATTGCTTCCTCTTTTGGGCTCACCGTCAAACGGTGGGTCACAGAGACTTTACACCGTCCCCTGAAGCGACCCATTCGGATCAATCTTTCGTATAATTGTGCGCCTGATTCGTCGAGAGGAAACGGACGGAAACGATGTCAGCCGCCAAATCGAAGAAGATGATCACCGGGGATTCTCCCGACGCCTTCGTGAACCGGGAGTTGAGTTGGCTGAGGTTCGCACGAAGGGTCCTCGAGTTGGTTCAGGATCCCGAGGTTCCCCTGCTCGAACGGGTTAAGTTCGCGGGCATCCTCGGCATGCTCCACGACGAGTTCTTCATGAAGCGCATTGCGGGGCTCAAGCGACAGGTGCAAAACGGAGTCGAGAAAATCTCCATTGACGGGCTCACTCCTGCCGAGGAGCTCGCTGCCTGCCGGGAGGAGATCCTCGGTCAGAGCGAGGCCCTGGCGTGTTCCTTTCGCGAAGACCTCCGGCCGGCTCTGGTGGAGGCTGGGATCGGCATCGTCGATTGGAATGACCTTGGCGACCATCACCGCGCCGATCTCAGCAACTACGTCAAGCGTTCGGTTTTGCCGATCATCACGCCCCTGGCGGTGGATGCCGAACACCCATTTCCCTTCATCAGCAACTCGGGAATCAATATCGCGGTCACCCTCCGCGAGGGCAAGAAGAAGGAACGCTTTGTCCGCATCGAGGCGCCCTCGAACCGCAACCGGTGGGTCCCGCTCAGCGACGGGTCGGGTTTCGTGCCCCTCGAGCAAGTGATCGGCGCCAATCTGGGACTGTTCTTTCCCGATGCCGACGTGACGTGGAACGTCTTCCGCGTGACCCGCGCTGCGCGCGGCGAGGACAACCGGCATGAAAACAGTGGCGACGCGGACGGTGCCCTCGAGCCCGGGAGCATTATTCGCCAGGTGACCGACGAGCTCAAGGCTCGCAAGTTCGCGGGCAAGGTCCGGTTGCAGGTGGGGAGTGACGCGTCGAAGAAGATGCGGCAGTGGCTGGTGCAGCAGCTACACATCGAGGACACCGACGTCTATGTCACCGACCACCCTCTGCGCATCGCGGACCTGATGGACTTCAGGCCTGACGCCGGCGCCGAGCTTCACTATCCGCCGCACACTCCGGTCACCCACGGTCGGCTCCGCAATCTCCAGAGCAACGACTCCTCGGCAATCTTCGAGGAGATTCGGCGTGGCGACATCCTCCTCCACCACCCGTACCACAGCTTCGACACGTCGGTGGTGCAGTTTCTTCGGTCGGCGGCGGTGGATGAGCATGTGCTGGCCATCAAGCTGACCATCTACCGCACGTCGTCCGACTCGCCCATCGCCAAAGCCCTGGTCGAGGCCGCGCGGCGGGGCAAGCAGGTCGCCGTACTGGTCGAGATTACCGCCCGTTTCGACGAAGCGCCGAACATTGCCTGGGGTCGGCTCCTCGAGCAGGAGGGGGTTCACGTCTGTTACGGTGTCGAGAAGTTGAAGACTCACGTCAAGCTCGCCATGGTGGTGCGCGAGGAGGCCGACGGTGTGCGTCGCTACGTGCACGTGGGGACCGGCAACTATCACAGCGGCACCGCTCGCGTGTATGAGGACCTCGGGCTCCTCAGCTGCAACCCGGATCTGACCGCCGATGTGGCAGCGGTCTTCAACGAGCTCACCAGCTCGACTCCGTTCGACGGCTACACGAAGTTGCTGGTGGCCCCCCACAACATGCGGGGCCGATTCCTGGAGCTGATCCGCCGTGAAGCGGAGCATGCCGGGGCGGGCCGGGCCGCGGGCATCCGAGCCAAGATGAACCAGCTTCAGGATCCAGAGATCATCCGCGAGCTCTACCGCGCGAGTCAGGCCGGCGTGCCGATCACCCTCAACATTCGCGGCCTGTGCTGTCTTCGTCCGGGAATACCGGGGCTGTCGGACACGATTCAGGTCTTCAGCGTTCTCGGTCGCTTCCTCGAGCACGGGCGCATTTACGGCTTTGAGAACGACGGGTCGCCGGAGTACTTTTTCGGTTCGGCGGACTGGATGAAGCGCAATCTCGATCGGCGGGTGGAGACCATTTCCCCGGTCGACGAGCCCACCCTGATCGCCGACGTCGAAGAGATCCTCACCGTTGCCGAGAACGACAACCACTCGGCCTGGGACATGCAGCCCGACGGCACCTACGTGAGACGGCGGCCGGCTGAGGGGGAGGACCCTCGCCCCTCACAACAGGCCTTCATCGACCTCGTGCGGTAGGGGTGTTGCGGGGAAGAGGGAAAGGCAACCTCAGTTTTGAGTGCGGGTTAGGCAAGGACGCGCTCGAGCGCGGGCACAGGGTTCAAGTCGCCCGATCGTT
>JBGMRN010000161.1:0-7870 GCA_048061535.1 Thermoanaerobaculales bacterium
CTTAGCTCTCCTCGACGGGGCCACCGCTTCGTTGCCATTCGGGGTAGCCGTCTTCGAGCCGTCGGGCCGCTCGTCCATCGTCGAGGAGTGTGCGTACCGCCTGGTCGGCGAACACGCAGTACGGACCTCGGCAGTAGGCAATAATTTCCCGATCCCCACGCAGCCGGGGGAGCAGCTCGTCGAGTTGGTCGGGTGGGATCGGGATGGCTCCAGGAATGTGCCCGGCGTCGTATTCGGCTCGGGGGCGAACGTCGATGAGGGTCGCCTGGTCTCGTTGAAGCCGCTCTTGGAGTTCGCGGCGTGTGATGGTCGCGATCTCGGTGCGGTCTCCGAGGTAGGCGCGGGCGAGTTGGTCGATGTCGTCAAGATGCCGCTTTGTGACGTCGCGCAGTGCGGCCCACAGGTCGTATACGTGTTGGTCTGTGAGGCGGTAGTAGATGCGTGTGCGGTCTCGCCGGGTGCTGACCAGTCCGACCCGAGCGAGCCTGCGGAGGTGGTGTGAGGTGTTTGCGACGCTCTGGTCGATCGCGCCGGCGATGTGTTCGACACTCCTCTCGCCCTGGGCGAGCAGTTCGATGATCTCCGCTCTGCGGCCGTTGGCCATCGCGCCGGCGACCGCGGCGAAACCGTCGAAGAGAGCGTCCTTGGCGGGACGCTGTCCGATGGTCGCCTGTGTGGTCACCCGGCCTCCTGCATTCCTAGGATGATAACTCATATTCAAAGGAAGGTTTGACAAAGGATGCCGGTTCTCCGTATGGTAATCAAATCTATCTTTGAATATAGGGAGTCTTTTCATGGACATCGTGCCGATCATCGATACCGGACTGGGTAATAGCAGCTATATCGTCGACCTCGGCGACGGCGATGCTTTCGTCGTCGACCCGGAACGGGATCCGTCGCCCTACCTCGAGGCGGCCGAAGAACGAAACCTGCGGCTGCGGTCCGTGATCGAGACCCATCTCCATGCCGACTTTGTATCCGGTAGCCGCGAGCTCATCGCAGAAGGAGCGGAGCTCGCAGCCCCCGCGGGAAGCGACCTGTCCTTTGACTATCGCCGACTCGACGACGGTGATGAGATCGACATCGGTGGGCTGACCCTCGAGGCGATCGCGACTCCTGGACACACCCCGGAACACCTCGCATACCTGCTGCTGGATGATGCCTCACCCCTTGCGTTGTTCTCGGGAGGGACGCTCATGGCGGGCGGTGTCGCCCGCACCGACCTGCTCTCACCGGACCTGACCGAGCCCCTCGCCCGAGCGGCGTACCGTTCGATCCGGGACCGGCTCCTGGTACTCCCCGACGACCTAGCCGTGTACCCGACCCATGGGGCCGGGTCGTTTTGCTCCGTTGCACCAACCGGGGAGAGGACAACGACGATCGGGAGGGAACGGCGCTCGAACCCGCTCCTACAAGTTGACTCCGAGGACGACTTCGTGGCGACCTTGCTCGGGGGGCTGGGATCGTACCCGACCTACTTCGGCCGGATGCGAGACCTCAATCGCGCCGGACCGGCCGTCTACGGCGCAGACCCGCCGGTCCTTCGTCCTCTCTCACCGGACGAAGTCGCGACACTCCAAGCCGGCGGTGCTGTAGTGGTCGATGCCCGTCCGATCGAACGGTATGCGGCCGGCCACATACCGAACTCATTGTCGATCGAGTTGCGGGACCAGTTCGGCACCTGGCTGGGATGGCTCGTTGAGCCCAGCCGTCCCATGGTCATCGTTGTCGACGATGACCAGGACACAACCAACCTCATGTGGCAGACCCTCAACGTCGGCTTCGAGCCGCCAGAAGGGCGCCTCGCAGGTGGGGTCGGCGATTGGCGCGCCGCCGGTCGGCCGGTAACACAGACCGACCTCATCCCCGCAGGGGGCATCAGCGCCGACCGGACAATCGTCGATGTCCGCCAGTTCTCCGAATGGCAGACAAACCGCGTCACGGGAGCGATCCACGTCGAACTCGGCGACATCGCCGCACAAGCGAATCAGCTCGAAGGCGAAGAAGTGCAGATCCACTGCGGCCACGGTCAGCGGGCTATGACCGCCGCCAGCCTCCTAGAGCAGGCCGGTGTCGAAGCACCAGCAGTAACCACCGGCGGGCCAAGGCAAGTGACAGCTGCCCTTGCCGGCAGTCGCCCCTGAGTGCCCCTCCAACGGAGATGACGGCGCCAAACGAACGCAGAATCCGGCTGGGCCTGCGCGCCAACCTGGCCCAGTTCACTCTGTTGGTTGTGGTCAACGCCTTGGTGGGTGGGATGTTGGGCCAGGAACGCACGGTTCTACCGCTGCTCGCCAAAGACGAGTTCGGTCTTACCGGAATCACCGTCGCGCTGACCTTCATCGTCGCATTCGGGTTGGTGAAGGCGGCCACCAACTTCGTGGCTGGGACCCTGTCGGATCGGCTCGGCCGCAAGCCGGTGCTCATCGCTGGATGGCTCATCGGGATCCCGGTACCGCTGCTGCTGATCTGGGCCCCGACCTGGGGATGGGTGGTGTTCGCCAACGTGTTGCTGGGAATCAACCAGGGTCTCACCTGGTCAACGACGGTGATCATGAAGATCGACCTCGCCGGGCCCAAACAGCGCGGGCTGGCGATGGGACTCAACGAAGCCGCCGGGTATATGGCCGTCTCCGTGACGGCACTGCTCACGGGATACATCGCCGCCCGAACCGGGTTGCGACCCGAACCGTTCTACCTGGGTATCGCCTACGCGGCGCTCGGTCTCGGGTTATCGACCTTTGCGGTGCGCGAAACCCGGCACCACGCCGCCTACGAGGCAGCCGCACACCAAACAGCCGGCGGGGACCTCGATGAGGGTCTCTCCACGCGGGACGTGTTCGTCCAGACCAGCTTTGCGGAGCCGTCCCTGTCAGCGGCAAGCCAGGCGGGACTCGTCAACAATCTCAACGACGGCATGGCCTGGGGCCTGCTCCCACTGTTCTTCGCCGCCGCTGGTGTCTCGGTGGGACGCATCGGTGTGCTGGCGGCCATCTACCCGGCTGTGTGGGGTCTCGGGCAGCTCGTCACCGGCGCCTGGTCCGACCGTGTCGGGCGGAAACGTCTCATCGTGGCCGGGATGTGGACCCAGGCAGTCGCCATTGGGCTCATCGCCAGCGGAGAGGGATTCGCCATGTGGGTGGCGGCAATGGCCCTGCTCGGTGTAGGGACCGCTCTCGTCTACCCCACGCTCCTGGCCGCGGTCGGCGATGTCGCCCATCCCCGCTGGCGGGCCTCCGCCGTCGGCGTCTACCGCCTATGGCGCGACATGGGGTTCGCCGTTGGCGCTCTCCTCACTGGCATCATCGCCGACCTCATAGATCCGCCTGCCGCCATCTGGACCGTCGCCGTCCTCACCGCCGCCTCCGGCGTCCTGGTCGCTGTCAGGATGCGAGAGACCCACCAGACACTCACCCGTTCCCCGTGACCCGCCGGCGTCCGCGCCGCCGCTGGCTACGAGCCCGGAGTCGTGCTCTCACGGACAAAATGCGGATGGGTTTGGATGTTTATGTCGAAGGAGATGACGGCGATGCCTTCGACCCTCGGGTCCGTCCCAGAGATCCGTTGTGGTTCGGGATTGACTTGACCGCCTGATATGAAGGATGCTGCACCATGACCGGTTGGCGCGCCCTTCGAACTTCGGTTGGTCTGGACGAGGATCGGTCTGATACGGCGTGGCTTTCGACCAGGGAAAAGGGTCCAACGCCCTCTTCTGTCGGAACGGCACACCCAAGAAGATAGGAAAGAACCGAAAGGGAATCCGATGCGCACGTCTACCGAAGATCTCGATCTCTTCCACATCGCACGCCGCCAGTTTGATCGAGCGGTTCCCTTCGTGCATCCCCTCAAAGGCTGGCGGGGGATGGCCGAGATGCTTTTCGAGTCGGAGCGGACCATCAAGCTGACGCTGCCTGTCGTCCTCGACGACGGCTTCGTACACAACTTCCAGGGCTATCGGGTGCTCCACAACAACGTGCGCGGCCCCGGCAAAGGAGGCATCCGCTTCCATCCGGACGTCGACGAGAACGAGGTCAAGGCGCTCGCCACATGGATGACGTGGAAGTGCGCCCTCGCCGATATTCCCTTTGGTGGCGCAAAGGGCGGGGTGGCCTGCCATCCCAAGACGCTTTCGGAGTCTGAGAAGCGGCGGATCACACGACGGTTCACAGCAGCCCTCGGAGATAATCTGGGACCGCACACGGACATACCCGCACCGGACCTGTACACCGACTCGCAAACGATGGCCTGGGTCTACGACACCTATTCAATGATGCATCCCGGCCAGAACAATCTTCCGGTGGTGACCGGCAAGCCGCTCGACCTCGGAGGCTCCTTAGGACGAGAAACCGCCACCGCCCAGGGCATGTTCTATGTGTTGGAGCACCTCGTCTCCACAGGAGCGTTTCGGAGCCTGGAGGGTTTGCCGGGCCTGGATGTGGCCATTCAGGGATTCGGGAATGTCGGTCGCAACGCCGCCCGAATCCTCAACAAAGCGGGTGCGCGAATCATCGCGGTCAGCGACAGCCAGGGTGGGATCCTCGACCCGGACGGGCTGGAGTTGGCACAGGTCGAGCTTCACAAGGACCAGACCGGATCGGTGACCGAGTTACCCGGCACCAAACCGCTCCATCACAGAGAGGTGCTCGAGGTTGACTGCGACGTCTTGGTCCCCGCGGCGTTGCAGACCCAGATCACCACTGCGAACGCCACCCAGATCGAGGCCAAGGTCGTCATCGAGGCGGCCAACGGGCCGATCACGCCTGAAGCTGACGACGTCCTCAGCGACCGGGGCATCCCGGTCGTGCCAGACATACTCAGTGCCGCAGGCGGGGTGGTGGTCTCCTACTTCGAGTGGGTCCAGAACCTGGCCAACGAGCACTGGACCGAGGCCGAGGTGCAAGACCGTCTCCGCACCACGATGCTCCAAGCTACTGACGCGATGGTCACGAATCGAGCTGAGCTCGTTGACCGGCTCGACGACTATCAGGAGGCGTGGGCAAAAGTGCAACCGGACGCTCCACCGTTGCCGCGTCCAACCCTGCGGACCGCCGCTCACGTGTTCGCCGTGCAGCGCTGCAGGCGGGCGATGGAACAGCGCGGCATCTGGCCGTAGGCCCTGCGACACATCTCCACCGAATAGTTGGCCTTCACTCGGAAGCCGGTCAGCCGGCGAGACGGATCGGGCGGCGGCGCGCGCCCCAACTGCCGGGCCCGCCGGAGTCGAACACCCCCACACAGCGGGTCCCACACTCGAGACACCGGCCGTCCCCGTCCAGACCCCAGTGGCCGAGCCGGTACCAATCTCGCTGGATGAGGTTGGCCCCGCATTCGTGGCAGTACGTGCTCTGTCCCGGCCGGTCGTGCACGTTGCCCGTATAGACATACCGGAGGCCGTTGCTCAACCCAATCCCTCTCGCCATGGTGAGTGTCTCGGGCGGCGTGCGGGGCCGATCCAGCATCTTGAAGTCCGGATGGAACGCCGTGAAATGCAGGGGCACGTCCGGTCCCAGCCGCGCCATCACCCAGGACGTGAGCCGGTCGATGTCCTCCGGTGAGTCGTTGAGCCCGGGGATCAGCAGGGTCGTCACCTCGAGCCAGACGTCGGTCTCACTGTGGATGTACTCGAGGGTTTCGAGCACGGGGTCGAGATGCCCGATGCACGCCTTGCGATAGAACTCTTCGGTGAACCCCTTCAGATCCACGTTCGCTGCGTCCATGTACGCGTAGAACTCGGCTCGGGGCTCGGCCAGGACGTAACCGGCAGTGACAGCCACGGCCTTCACCCCGACGGCGGTGCACGCAGCTGCCACATCGATGGCGAACTCATGGAAAACGACGGGGTCGTTGTAGGTGAACGCGACGCTCTTGCAGCCGAACTCGATGGCAGCCCTGGCGATCGTCTCCGGCGAAGCCTGGTCCGCCAGGGTGTCGTACTCGCGCGATTTTGAGATGTCCCAGTTCTGACAGAAGCGACAAGCGAGATTGCATCCAGCAGTCCCGAACGACAGCACGGCAGTGCCGGGAAGAAAGTGATTCAGTGGCTTCTTCTCAATGGGATCGATACAGAAGCCACTAGCCCGGCCGTACGTCGTGAGCACGACTTGGTCGTCCTGGCGAGCGCGAACGAAGCAGAGACCCCGTTGCTGATCTCGCAACTTGCAGAAACGCGGGCACATGTCGCACTGGATCCGCCCGTCCTCCAACTGATGCCAGTAATTGGTTGGCACAATCGACTCCGGAGGCGCCAGAGGGGCGCTGGGGTCGCTCATCGCCACCTCTCATCCAAGCGCCACAGCCCGGCCTCGTGCGCTGCCTCGAACGCCGCCGCCATCTCCTCGGGGTTGGGGCGACGATCGATGTCGGCATACCGCTCGGCTCCGGGCACCCGGTGCTCCGGCCGGTACTGGCCCATGATGTTGACGTACGTGTCGGGCGAGACCGCATCGTGGAACCAGCGAAAGATCGATGCTGCTTCGCCGATGTAGCCTGGCATCACGAGGTGCCGTACCAGCACCCCGCGCCGCGCCAACCCATCACGGCCGAACCGCAGGACGCCCACCTGCCGGTGCATCTCCTCGATCGCGGCCCGAGCTCTCTCTGAGTAGTCCGCGGCTCGCGCCAGGCGTCGGGAGGAGTCGGATTCCCAGAACTTGAAGTCGGGCATGTAGATGTCGATCAACCCGTCCATGAGCTCGAGCGATGCGATCGCGTCATACGCCGAGGTGTTGTAGACGATGGGAAGCCTGAGCCCGAGAGGCACGGCGACGGCGATGGCCTCCACTAGCTGCGGCGCGACGTGCTCGGGAGTCACGAAGTTGATGTTGTGACAACCCTCAGCCTGGAGCCGGAGCATCAATTCCGCGATCTGCTCAGCGGTGAGCTCCTGTCCCGCCTCCCGCGAGGAGATGTCCCAGTTCTGGCAGAACACGCACTTGAGATTGCAGTACGAGAAGAAGATGGTCCCGGAGCCATTCCACCCGCGAAGGCAGTCCTCCTCACCAAAGTGGCGGAAGGCGCTGGCGACGTAGGGCCGGCGCCCGGTGTGACACACACCTCTCTCGTCGAGGAGTCGGTTGACGCTGCAATCCCGGGGACATGCCTTGCAGTCTGCAAGCTCTTCCAACGCTGCATCGACCTTGGCGTTGAGGCGACCCTCCCGCCACGTGCGGAGGTAAACGGGCTCGTAGTCGTCGATCAGGAATCTCTCATCGAGTCCAGGGGCGACCGTTCTCATCGTCCCCCAAACGTACATCCTCCCAACCTTCTGATCCGTAGATGGCTCCCAACCTGGATCCAGGTGTGGCTGAGATGTCAGATCCTTGTGACGCGGCACCATCGGCGGCGAAGAACGTTTGAAAGCGATCGCTTTCGGCAACGGCACACGATGCTTGCGGAAGCACCGGTTATTGGGAGCGCCGAATGCCGAATCTCACGCTGACAACCAAGGGCTCGTGGTGCGTTGGCCGCCATCGTCCTGTGCGATTTGGTCGGTCCACAGGGGAGCCTCCCAGCGCCTCGGCGGTGGGTTACCCATGCGGGCGGGAGTCCTGTGTTGGGGTCCCGCCCGTGCTGTTGTAGCGCTTGGGACTGGGTTGTCAGCCGACGAGGCCGAGTTGCTTTGCCATTGCGGCTGTGTCCCAGTAGGACAGGATGGAGCGAATCTTGCCCTCGGAGAAGTCGATCCGGAACGCACCTTGGGTGCGGTAGCTCTGCCCGGTTGGCTGCTTCGGTCCCATCGGTCCTTCCATCGTTCCGCCATGGGAGATCTCGGCAAACAGCGTGTCTCCCTCCGAGGTCAGGTTGACGGCGTCCATACGGAAGTCGGGGAATGCGTTGAAGATGGTTTGCCAGTGGTGCCTGGCTTCGTCCT
>JBGMRN010000162.1:0-7865 GCA_048061535.1 Thermoanaerobaculales bacterium
GAGAGCGCAGACACGCATTGCGTCTTGTACCCCTCGCGACGAAATCTGGTGAGAATTGCGGGCTAAAAACTAAAAACTCAAAACCAAGAACTTCTGAGTGTCTCACCAATCCGCCGCGCAGCGAAAGCCGGTTCCCCGGTGGGTCGCGTCCGGTTTCCGGCCGGTACGGTTCGAGACCCTCTGTTTCGCCGGCAGTCCCAGGAAGGACCCGCCTCTGACCACCCTCTGCCGTTCGCTGATGGGGCCGGTCTCCTGCTCCCATGCCCTGCCGTCGCGCGGTGCGCCGACGAAGGTGCCGTGGAATACATCCTGCACCCACTCGGCGGCATTCCCCACCAGATCGAAGACTCCCCAGGAATCGGGGGGAAAGCTCCCGACCGGCGAGGCGGCGCCCCAGCGATCGCCATCGTCCGTTCCGATCGCGTTGCCCGCGGCCGGATCCCATCTCGTACCCCACGGAAAACGGGTCGTCGCTCCGGCGCGAGCGGCGCGCTCCCATTCGGCCTCGGAGGGCAGCCGCTTGCCCGCCCACTCGACATACGACCGGGCCTGAAACCAACTCACACCCAAGACCGGGTAGGCCGTCCGGCTCGGGTCGTCGTAGAGGTCGGTTCGTTGCAATGGAGCGCACGCCCCCGCTTCCACACACCGCCGGTACTCGGCATTGGTGACCTCGGTGCGGTCGATCCAAAACCCCCGGACCTGCACCTCGATGGTCGGAAGCTCGTCGAGGCCGGCATTGTGATCCCCCGGACTGGCACCCAGCCCAAAGCTCCCGGTCGGAATCCACACCATCTCCTTGCCATCCTGCGCCCACGACCGAGTTTCTCCAGGCGCGGGATGGAGCCCGGCCAGCACACGCTCCAGCTCGCTCTCGCCCGGCGCGATCGCCAGCGCGAGGGTCAGGAGCGCCGCCGCCGACCTGTCCTCGCCGCTTCGCGAAAGCTCCTGGCCGGCGGAGCGCAGCGCATCGACCAGATGCTCGTCGAATCCCCGAAGCCGCCGAACGAGGCGCCGGTCGTCGCCGGCCGCGGGCAGGTACGCCTGGTGGAGCTTTTCGAGGATTTTCAGTTTGCCGGCGCGCGCGTAGTCGGTGAGCCCGGACTCCACCCTGTCGAGGAGAGACAGCGCGACCGTATCATCGCCTTCGCGCCGTAACAGGGCGATCGCCTGGGGCGTCGCGTCCCACGGCCTGCCTTCGAGAACCTTCCAGGTGATGGTTCGGCGATCCAGGTAGCGCCGGTCTTCAGCGGTCACCGCCGCTCCCGAGAGCTCCTCTCCGGGCTGCACCCGCAACTTGAAGGCACGCTCGGCGCGGGCCAGCAGCTCCGCGCGGCCCACGGCGCTCCCGGCATCGAGCACCGTGCGAAAACCGACGTCATCCGCACTGTAGCTCTCTTCGAACCATGAGCGGGTGGAGACCCTCGCGAGATCGATGCCACGCCTCCAGGAGCCGCCCCGGACAACTCTGCCCCAGCCCGACTGCACCGCCGAGCCGTCCGCCGGGACCTGTTTGAGACCCGGTTGATAGCGGTCCTCACACCACTCCCAGAGGTTGCCTGCGAGATCGACGACTCCCCAGCCGGTTGGGGGGAAAACGCCCGTTTGTACCGGTCCGTTGCCCTGTCGCCGGGTCTCTACCCAGACGTTGGCCAAATCCAACCGCCGGCTGTTGCCCCATGGGAACTTCCACGTCGTCTCCTTGCCCCTGGCCGCGCGCTCCCACGCGGCCTCGGAGGGCAACCGCCGCCCGGCCCAGTGGGCGAACATCCGGGCCTGGCGCCAGCTCACGCCGACCACCGGCTCGTCGGCGCGGGCGGGATCTTCGTAGCGCGACATATCCGCCGGCCGGGAGCAGGCTTCGGCCTCGACGCAGCGGCGGTAGCGGCGGTTGGTCGTCTCGGTCCTGTCGATCCAGAGGCCCGGAACCTCCACCCACCGGAAGTAGATCTCGTTGTCACGGCATCGCCGGTCGTTCTCGGTGCAGCCCATTCTGATGAGCATCGACGGCAGGTACACCAGCTCGGCGCCATCGACCGCAGCAGTCCAGACCTGTCCTCCCTCAGGGTCAGCCGGCGGCAACAGGACCTCGCGCAACCTGTCCATCGCCGCGTTCTCCGGATCAAAGCCGCCCGCGAGCGTCCAGGTGGTCCCCGCCCTGGAGACATCCACCGTCCGGAGACGGTCCCCGTAGGCGAGCAGGACGTTTGCAGCCCTGCGTTCAAGCGTCCGCAGCCGACGATCGCCGTCATCGAGCGCAAGCACCAGGCTTTCATAAACCTCCATGAGCGATGCCACGGCAGCGAGACGACCTGCCGCAGCCTCGCCCAGAACGGCCGCCTCGGCCTCCTCGATCACCCTCTCGGCCCCACTGTCCCCGGCGTCCACCTGTAGCCGAGCGGCGGCGGCGGGCAAACGGCTCCAGGTACCGGCGTGGGCTGCCGGGACCCAGACCACCATCCACAGCGCGAAAGCCGTCAATCCCATCCATCCGGCGACGCCGGGTCGCGGGGCGAGGACGGCGCTAACCCGCATTTCTCACCAGTTCCCGGCTGCCGGCGGCGGTTGCTCGCCCCGGGGTGCTCTCCCCGCCGACGGCAGCGCAAGGTGGCCGAAGGCTCGCCACTGCCGGTGGCGGTGAGACGCAAGCGCCGAGGGCGTGTAGTAACCGCACCGCGACTACGCCTTCGCTCCCAAATCTCGCGAGAGCGCAGACACGCACAGCGTCTTGTACCCCTCGCGACGATCTCTGGTGAGAGTGCGGGCTAAGGATTTCATGGCGCTGGTGGCATTGTACCGCTGTACACTGCCGCCATGGCCCGAGACGAGCAAGACGGGAACGAAATTGACTACTACCGCGAGGTGGAAGACCTCTTTGCGACCCTGAGGGGCGTTCCGCACATGCTGTCACCGAAGGACTTCCACCTCATGCGGCAATGGTGGCGGGACGGGGTCCCGTTGATGGCGGTTCGGGCCGGCATCACCGAGGTCCTGGCCAAGCGGCAGGAACGGGGGGACTCGGAACCGGTGGTGAGTCTCTCCTACTGTCGTCACGCGGTGGCCGCCCACGCCCGCAGGCTGGCCGCCATGCGAGTCGGCGCACCGGATGAGAATGCCGCAAGGTCCTCTGCAGACGCCGCCTCCGCCATGCGCGCCCTGGCGGGCAGGCTCGCGGAGACCGCCGACCGACAGCGACCGCAGCGACCTGCGATCGCCGGCATCGTGGACGGCATCGCCAGAGAAATCGAAGGCACCGCGGAGCTCCCGGCCGACGGGCTCGAAAAACACCTGTTCGCGCTCGAGACCGCCCTCCTCACCAACTGCCGCAGGGCCCTCGACGATTCATCGCTTGACGAGATCGAGGAGCGGGCCCGGCAGCGGGCCGCCGCGACCGCGGCCACTCCCGACTCCGAGAAACGCGCGTTCCGCGCCCTGCGCGACAAGATGCTCCGCGAGCTTCTGGCGCTGCCGCGCCTGGAGTTGGAAGGGTGACGGACCCTCGCGACGGAGTGGTCCTCACGGCTGAAAAGCTCGTGGGCGGCGGTCGCGCCCTCGCCCACCACCAAGGCGCCACCTGGATGGTCGCCGGCGCCCTCCCCGGCGAGGTCGTCACTGCCTTGCCCGACCGGCGGCGCGCCGGCGTCGTGGAGGCGCGGGTTCTCGAGGTGCTCTCCAACCCCCACCCGGGGAGGACCGCGGATCCGTGTCCGCACGCCGCATCCTGCGGCGGCTGTGACTGGCCCCATGTTGACCCGGGCTCCGGCGCTCGGCTCAAGGGCGCCGCCGCGGCGGAGGCGGCGCGAGGTTTCCCCGAGCTCATCGCACGCCTCGCCGCCGCCCCGGTGCGGGCGTCTTCGCTCGGATACCGCCTGCGCGCCCGCCTCCACTGGGACCCGGGAACCGGCACCCTCGGCTTCTACGAAAGCCGGAGCCAACGGGTAGTGCCGATTGATTACTGCCGCATCCTCTCGCCGCGGCTTATGCAGGCGCTCCCGGCACTCACCGCCGCCCTCGCTGGAAGTTGCCCGGAACCCGTTGACGTCGAATGGCTCGAGGGAACGGCCGAGGGGGACTCGGTCGCCGCCCTTCGACCCGGGCGGGACGGACCGTCGAAGATCGACCCTTCCCGGGTGCCGATCAAGGAAAGAATCGCGCCCGCGGTCGCCGGCTTCCACACCTTGTCCGCGACCGGCGTTCCGGGGAGCGGGTGGGGCGCCCACGAGGTGACAATTGAATTGCCGACGCCTCTGCGGGTTCCCGTCGGGTGCTTCTTCCAGGGCAACCGGCACCTCATCAACCCTCTCTTCACACGGGTCGCCGAGCTCACAGGCCCCGGTTCGGCGCCGACCTTCGACCTCCATGCCGGAGTCGGGTTCCTGGCCGCCGCCGCCCTCTTCGCCGGCCCACGAGATCTCACCCTTGTCGAGCCCTGTCGACCCGCAGCCCGCGCAGCCCAATGCAACCTCCCTGACGCCCGGGTCGAGGTCGGCCGGACGGCTGAGGCCTTCCTCGCGCGGGCGGGCCACCTCCCCCAAGATGCTCTCGTGATAACGGATCCTCCGCGCACCGGTATGACGCGCACCCTCCGCAAGCAACTCGCACAATGGCTGCCGCACCGGATCCTGATGCTCGGATGCGACCCCGCCACCTGGGCCCGCGACACAGGTTTCCTCTGCGGCCACGGCTACCGGTTGGTCGAGATCGAGCTTTTCGACCTGTTCCCCTCCACCCACCACGTCGAGATTCTCGCCCTCCTGGAGAGGACGTGAAAAACGAAGAAACCGCCGCCCTTCGGCCACTCTGGCTGCTGACCAGCGGCGCCGCGCTCGGAGCGATCGTGACCCTTCCGGTCATCCACACCGGACCGTCATGGGTCCACTGGTCGCTGCAGCTTCTCGGCGCAGGCGCCTTCATCGCTGCTCTCCGCCGCGGGCAGTGCGCGCCCGCTGCGCTGTGGTTGCTAGCCGGGATCGCCCTGGTTGGGGGCCGAGGTCTCGGAACGCGCGCCGACGACCTCACCCTGGATCGCAGGCTCGCAGACGCCCGGGATTTGACGGTGCGGGCGGAGGTGGTCATCACTCAGGGATGGACGGATTCGCGCTGGGGCCGACGCACCCGGGTGCGCGTCCTCCACGCCACTCGGCGCGGTGCGGACCTCAACTTGCCACGCTCCTGCCCGCTCGAGGTCCGCGGCGCGACCACTGATGACCTTCCCCAACCCGGTTCGGTGGTTCAGACCCTCGCCGGCGTCCGCCGCTCGCAGTTGGGGAACCTCCTCCTCGTGGTCGCCTCGCCGAGGGTGCTCCACGATACCGGCGCCAGGCGACCCCTGCCGACACTGCGCGGATACCTCGCCCGCAGGCTCATCGCGGCCGCCGGGACCGATGCCGGCAGAATCCGATCGGCGGAGCTGGCGGCGGCCCTCTCACTCGGCCGCCGTGATCTGGTACCCGCGGCCCGGCGGGACGCCTGGCGCCGATCGGGGCTCGCCCACCTTCTCGCGGTCAGCGGGCTGCACGTCGGACTCGTCGGTGCCGCCACCTGGTTTCTGGTCACGATGTCGGGGGCCGGACCGCGAACCTCCAGGCTGGTCGTATTGGCCGTCCTGCCGGCCTACGCACTCCTCGCGGGCGCCTCGCCATCGGCCCTCAGGGCAGCTCTGATGGGCGGCATCTACCTCGCCGCCCGGCTCCTCGGCAGGGCGATCCTCCCGATGGCTGCGGTGCTGCTGGCCGCCACCTTCCTCCTCCTGGCGCGACCGTCTCTGGTCGCCGAGCCGGGTTTCCAGCTCACCGTGCTGATCACGGCGGCGCTCGTCCGTTGGGTCCCTCCGCTCACCGAGTTCCTGCCCGGCCCACGCTGGGTAACCGGCGCCGTTGCCGTTCCGCTGGTAGCGCAGGCGGCCGCCGCCCCCATCGTCGGGTGGCACTTCCGCAGCCTTATCCCCGGTGCGGTGCCGGCCAACCTGTTGCTGCTGCCGCTGCTCGGCCCGACCGTCCTCGTCTCGGTCTTCGCCGCTTTCTTGGCGCCGGTATGGCCGGCCGCGGCGGCCGCCTGCTTGAGCCTCGTTTCTCTGCTCGCGCAGGTGCTCCGAGCCGGCAGCGCCCCGGCGCGCGCCCTCGAGCTGGTCACCCCGTCGATGCCGGTGGCGGCAGTGGTCCTGCTGGTGGCCGCCGGCTGGCTCGCCCTGCAGCCGGGACGCCGGGCCCGGATGGGCGCCGCGACCTGGTTTTCTCTCCTCATCCTGCTGGCCGGACGATGGCTGTTCCCGGCCGCGCCCCCTTTCGACACCGTCGAGCTGTTGCCGGTATCCGACGGCGCGGCGATCTCCGTCACCGCGGGCGGGAGCACACTGCTCTTCGACGGCGGCCGTCAAACCCGCGAGGCCGCTCGCCTGCTCGCCGATCGCGGGCGACGGCGGATCACCGCCGTGGTCATCTCCCACACCGACGAAGACCACATCGCGGGCATTGCCCAGGTCCTCCGCAGCTTCCGGGTGGATCTGCTGGTCATGCAGGCGTGGATGTACGGCGAGCCCCCCACGGTCGAGCTCCTGCGCATAGCCCGCCGCCGGGGCGTCAGGGTAGCGCTCGTCGCTCGGGGGTCGGCCATCGGCCTCGGGAGCCAGCGTCTCGAGGTTGTCTGGGCGACGGCGTTGGACCCTCCTCGCAAGGAGAACGAACGTTCGCTTGTCGGGCGCGTCCTCCTGCCGCACGGGACCCTGCTCCTCACCTCCGACATCGGCCTCCACACCGAGCGGCGGATCGCCGGCCTCAGCCGGTTGGCATGCGAGATCCTGATCATTCCCCACCACGGCAGCCGCGGATCGACCTCCTCCCTCCTCCTCGATAAAGCCTCCCCCACCATCGCCCTGATCCCCGCCGCGCCCGGCAACACCCACGGCCACCCCCACCGGGAAGTGCTGGCACGGCTCGCAGCCCACGGCATACCTTTCCGCTATCCGGCGAGGGACGGGTGGTGTGGTGCGCGGTTCACCGACGGGAGCTGGACGGCGTTCCCGTAACGGGAAAGGGCGTGATGCCCGGATGTGTCGCCCCCTAGCCCGCATATCTCAACAGATTTCGTCGCGGAAGCCGTGAAATCGGCGCCACCTGGACTGAAAGGGAACTTTAACCGTCTTGTCCGCACCGCTCTTGAGGAATACATCCGATCCCAAAAGGACCGAGCCTTTGCGGAACAAATACAGGCCATGGCAGGAGACCCCGACATCCAACGTGAGATCAGGGCCGTCAATCGAGAGTTCGCTCAGACCGAAGCGGACGGCCTCGGGGAAGCCGAATGATCCATCGTGGCGAGATCTACTTCGTCAACCTGAACCCCACAAAGGGCCGCGAGCAAAGCGGGCAACGCCCGGTGCTCGTCGTGTCGGTGGATGCCATCAACGCCCAGCCCCTGGTTGTGACGGTCGTCGTCGGAACGAACGCGAAGAACGTGCCCAAAGACTACCCGGTCAACGTACGCCTATCGGCCGAGGAAACGGGCCTGCCGCCTGAAACGGTCTTTCTTTGTTTCCAGATGCGGTCGCTGGACCCCTCCCGCTTCCAGGGCAACAAGGGTGTGCACCGCCCCGCCGGATGGGTGAAGCCTGAACGAATGCTCACCATCGACAACGCGCTCCGCAACGTGCTCGGCCTCTGAGCAATTCGCCTTGCGAATTGCGGCTGGTCGCGGCGACCGGACGTGGGCAAATCGCCACATAATCCCCGAACGCCCTTCAAACTCGGCGATGCGAGACACTTCCAAAGGAGCGCGCCCCTTCGCGGGCAGGGCGTGGACGTTCCGGGGGCGGCATGGCGTTCCCTTGGTAGGGGCGGGGCGTGAATGTTCCGGCGCCGCCATGGCAT
>JBGMRN010000163.1:0-7811 GCA_048061535.1 Thermoanaerobaculales bacterium
GCGACAGGAGGCCTGGGTGCGCAGAGCGATTCGGGATGGTCGCGGTTCCTGATGCCGATCCTCACCGCGGCCCTGGTGCTCGTCCTCGGTCTGGTCATGGTGGGGCTCACCAACGACAACGCCGAGATGCCGCTGCCCGATCCCCCGACGTCCGGAGCGTCCTCCTTCTGATCTTCCCCTTTCCCTCAGGTCTTGCCAGCAAAGCGTTTGTTGAGGTCCAAAAGCTCCGGCGTGTCCTGAGGATCGACGTTCTCCAGTTCGGTCAGCCGATAGAGCTCGAGGGCATCGGCGGTGTCGGTCTCGATGCCGTATTCCTTCTCCCACTGCAACTGCGCCGCCAACGCCATCCAGTCGGTGAGCCGGCACATGCGCTCCACCAGGCGGCGGATGTTGGCGGCAGCCGCCGTTTCTTCCGAGCCGAGCAGGCGGGAGATCCGGTCGTGGACGTCGTCGACAAGGGTCCCAGCCAAAGACGCGACGCGTTCCAGGTCGGGGTGGGCCAGCTCCGCCACCTCGGTACGCAGATGATCGAGCCAGGGTCGGTGCAGGCCACGAGTGGCGAAATCGCGAAGGACCTGGGCGCAGAGAGTGTTGTGGGTTCCTTCCCAGCTCTCGAGGACGATGGCGTCGCGGTACAGACGCGGCAGGATGGAGAAGTCCTCGATGGTGCCGTTGCCGCCGAGCAGCTCGATGCCGTCGCGGCTGCACAGGGTGCCGGCGACCGCGGTCCAGTACTTGTTGATCATGACCGAGACGCGACGGGCGGCGACGAGGTCGGGATCCTTGTCGCCGGTGTCGAGCCGATCGCTCATCGCGAGCACCCGGAAGGTTGTGGCCAGCCCCGCCATGGTGCGCAGTCTCATCCGAGCGAGGATCTCCTGAACAGCCGGGAAGTCGGCGATGCGCCGGTCGAACGCGCGTCGGTGGTGGGCGAAAGCATGGCCGTCGACCAGCGCACGGCGCATGATGCCGCAGGCGGCAAGCGCGTTGTGGACCCGTGAGGTGTCGAGGACGATGCCCACGAGATTCTTGAAACCGGCGTCCACCGACCCGATGGGTTCGCCGAGGGCGCCGTCGAACTCGACCTCCCCGGTCGGCATGGAGCGGGTACCGAGCTTGTACTTCAGGCGTCGCAGTGCGAAGCCGTTGACCCGTCCGTCGATGAGACGCGGCACCAAGAAGAGACCGAGGCCTCGGGTTCCCGGGGGCGCGTCTTCGAGCCTCGCGCTGACGACGAAGAGCCCCGCGTCGGCGACCGAGCAGAACCACTTCTCTCCGCTGATCCGGTAGAAGCCCGGGCGAGTCGGTTCCGGAACGGCGATGCAGGCATTGGCGCCGACGTCGGACCCACCCTGGACCTCGGTGACGAACTGGGCGGCATGCAGGCGACGGTCGTAATCGGTTTCCAGGAGAGACGGCAGGAGCCGGCGCTTCTGCTCGTCGGTTCCCAGCCGCTGGATCAGCTTGATGGCGCCGGCGGTACAGGCCACCGGGCAGGAGTGGCCGGCTTCGCCGTTTTGGTCGAGGAGATAGGCGATGGCGCCGGCAAGGATCTCGTGACCGGGATCGGCGAGGACCGCCAGCACGCCGCTGCCCCAAAAAATTCGGCCGATTTCGTGGTGGTCGGGGTGGAACACGACCTCCTCGATCGCTTGGCCGATAGAGTCGTGACGGCGCACGACCGGGAGATTCTCATCCCTGTTGCACTCGCGGATCAGGGCGTCGAAGCCGCGCCCCGTCTGTTCGGCGGTCGTTCGTAGCCTAGCCTTCTCCTCGTTCCATTTCGGTCCGAGGTGGCGTCTCAGAAGGTGCTGGAGAAAAGGATCGCGGTCAAAGCTATTACCTGATGCCGCTTCACGCCACGCCTCGAGATCACTGCGTCCGGCCGTGGCGGGCTCGCCTTCGTACATGGCCTGCCTCCCAGCGTACTGAAGGAGGATAGCATTGGAGGATTTCTGATTCCTGATACTGATCGCGGAATCTGAGATCTACTCGTGGCTCGCCATCACCCGCCAGGCCACGAGGCGCTCGTTCATCGCTCGCAGGCGACGGCAGAGCAGGCGGCAGAGCAGATCGAGGAACTGGACCGCTGCGTCGGGATCCATCGACAGGACCTCTTCGAGCAGCTGACGGCTGATGGAGAAAACGGTGGTGCTGCCCTTGTGGGCTCGCGCATCGGCCGAGCGGGGTTGCTCGTCGATCAGTGCCATCTCGCCGAAGACCTCGCCCCGGCCGAGAACGGAGAGGCACTCCTCACCCATGCCCGGGACCATGCGTGAGATCCGCACCGCGCCGTCGACGACGATGAAGAGGCTGTCGCCCCGTTCGCCCTCGGCGAACATCAGGGCATTGTTCGGATAGCGCTCCTCCCGCGAGTACTTGGCAAGCAGGCGCAGCTCCTGGGCCGACAGGCCCTGCTCGCGGAGGATGTCGAGCTTTGCCTTCTCGGTGAGGTGCACCCTCTGACCGCGGTCTTCTCCCTCGTGGTCGGGGCGCCACGGAATCGCAGGGACGCCGAAGAGCTCGCTCATCTGCGCGTTGGCGTCGCGGACCTTGGCTGCCAGCGTCTGCCAGAAACCCCAGAGCAGGCTCACCGCGAGCTCGCGGTTGCTGGCGACCTCCTTGTCGAGGGCCTCGGAAGGGATGGTGTAGAGCTCACCCTGCCCGACGCCGAAGGCGGTAGCCGAGCGATGGAGGCGGTCGAGATGTGAGACCTCACCGAAGAGGGCGCCGAAACCGAGGGTGGTGAGGATCTGGGTGCCCGCAGCGGTCGCCCGTGTGATGTGGACGGTCCCTTCGCGCACGATGTGGAGATCGCGTCCGTCCCCATCCTCGGTGAAGATGATTTCGGCGTGCTCAAAGGTCTTCGGTTGCACGAGCTTGGCGAGGGCGATGAGCTGATTGTCGTTGAAATGGCGGAAGAGGCTCATGCCGCGCAGCTCGTTGGCTCGCTTGAGGAGGTTGTCCTCGGCCCTGGCGGCTTCGGTTGCCGCCTCTTTGCGCCGGGGAAGGCCTACCGAGGAGAAGATCCGCGCATGGCTCAGCGAGACGTGGTCGCACGCCTTCTGCAGAACTGCGGTCCGGGCGTTGAGGAGGGACTCCATCTCCGAAGGATCGCGATGGCAGAGCCGCGCGAGGGTCTGGACCCGCCGCTGCTCCTGCTGCCGCTCCCGCTCCGAGCGCCAGTTGGCGAGGAGCATCGCATCGACGGCGCTCTCCAACGCGCTCTCGAAGTTTTCAGTTTCGAGGGCGGCGCGCGAGGTCTCCACCGACAGCCTGAAGTCGAGGGGGTTGAGGCGTCGCGCCTGGGCGAACTCGACGTGCGCAGTCTCGGGGTCGCCGTGCCGCATGTGGAGAAAGCCGGCGGCCGCATAGGCGAGGTAGTTGAAGGGTGTGCGCATCTTGGCGAGGTCGATCATGTCGACTGCGCGTGCGAACTCGCCTCGGTTTTCGAAGATATGTGCCATACCCAGCGCGTGGGAGGCCTCGAGGTTACGGCGTTTGAACTCGCGGTCGAAGTCCTCGATGCCTTCCTCTCCGCGCACCTGTCTGGCCTCTTCGCGCAGCGCGGCGCCCTGCGGTGAGAGAACGGCGGCGATCTCCAGGAGATCGGAGGCCTCCGACGGACGCCGGATAGCGCGCAACCGCCGGGCAAGCTCGACCAACCTGTCGACCATTGAAGGATGCGGGAGGATGGAGTCGTTCATTTCATTTCCCGGATCTTTAATTGTACCCGACAGATGCGGTTGAGGTCAACGGCGGAACGGTAACTCCGGGTGACAGACTCCGTACCGAAGGCAGCGGGGAGAGAATGGATTGGGTCTGTCCGGTGTTGTCCGGTGAGCCCGCTCGTTCTCTTTTCGCCGCCGGCCGAAGTAGAATACTGATCCGATGAAGCACATTACTGTCATGATGCTGATGTTCCTGGTGGCTGCGGTCGCGAATGCCGCGGCGGTGGAGCTTGTCGACCTGGCGGAAGCCACGCCGGGCCGGACGGGGATCTGCGTGACCGAGATGGACGGCGGTGAGCGGGTGGAGATCCCGCTGACGGTGCTCGGGACCACCGGCTCCACCGGACCCGACGGCAAGATCGTCCTCGTGCGCCTTCAGGATCCACGCTTTGAGGAGACCGGCATCATCTCGGGCATGAGCGGTTCGCCGGTCTACCTCGACGGCAAGCTGCTCGGCGCCCTGGCCTACGGTTGGCCCTTTTCAAAGGCGCCCATCGGAGGTGTCACGCCCTTTCAGCAGATGCTCGATGTGCGGTCCGGACCGGCGGATCGTGGTGGCGTCGCCGGTCGGCCCAAGCTCAGCGAGATTGTCGACGCGGCGCGGGAGGGCGGCCTGGGGACGATGTTGGTGGAGTGGTTGCTGCCAGAGGGCGCAGGCGCCATGCAGCCGCTGCCGTTGACGGTTGCGGTCGGGGGGTGGTGGGCGCCCTCCGGCGGCGGGTGGTTGGCCGAGGGCTGGCGGCGGATGGGTTGGGTCGCGGCGCCCGGGGGCGGCGCCTCCGACGGCGAGGCCGTGACTGCCTTGGCGCCCGGAGCAATGGTGGCCGGGGTGCTGGTTGACGGAGATGTCACTCTTGCGGCCGCGGGAACGGTGACCGAAGTACGTGGCGACAGCTTGTGGGCCTTCGGTCATCTGATGTTCGGCGCCGGTTCCGTCCGCATGCCGATGGCGCGGGCGCAAGTGGTGGCAGTTCTGCCGAGCCGCATGAACTCTTTCAAGTTCTTCACGGTCGGCGAGACGATCGGTGAGTTTGTGGCCGATCGCCTCCACGGCGTGCTTGGTCGGGTCGGTACCGAGGCGCCGATGGTGCCGGTGCGGGTCGCGGTCGACGGCCGCGACTACTCCTTCCGGTCGGTTCGCCACCCGGTGTTGCTGCCGATGATGGTCGGCTACCTCGTCCACGCCAGCCACAGCGCCCGCGGCCGAACCTTCGGCAACCTCACCGTGACCGCAAAGATCGACATTCGCTACCGGCAGAGGGAAACGGCGACAGTGGAGGCGAGCTTTGCCGGTGGCCAGGCGCCGTCCGAAGCGGCGGCCTATGCCACCGCGGTGATGGCCTACCTTGCGGGCTCGAGCTTTCCTGCGCCCGAGGTCGAGTCGGTCAACGTCGAGCTGGAGACCTTCGAGGGTCTGCGGACGGCGACGGTCCTCGAGGTCACCCCCGACCGCCGGGTGGTCCGGCCGGGCGAGGAGCTCCCGGTTCATTTCCGGTTACGTCTCCGAGGTCAACCCGAGGTTCTCCGCACCTTGACCATCCGCATTCCCGACAACATCGCCGACGGGCGCCTCGACCTGGTGGCCGCCGACGGCGCGGCCTGGAGCGCCTACGATTTGCGGATGCGGCCGCTCAATCCAGCATCCTTCGCAGACGAGGTCCGGCTGGTCAACCGGCTGGAGCCGGCCACCCGGCTGGTGGTCGCGCTCGAACGCCAGGACATCGGCATGGCGTTGGCCGGCGGCAGCGTGTCGACGCCACCGGGCATCGTGCTCCAGATGAAGTCCGCGCTCGGACCGAATCTGCAGACAACCGCATACCGCGTCCTCGGGCGCGTCCAGGAGGACCTGCCCTTCCCGGTGGCTGGGGCCCAGAGAGTCTCGCTCACCGTGCGCAGTAGAAACTGAACGGAGAACACATGAGGATCCCCCGTCTGGCGCCAATCTTTTCTGTTGCCCTCCTGCTGGTGCAGGTGGCGCAGGCGACCGAGACTCGGCGCTGGATCGCCGACACCACCGAGGAGCTGCTCAAAGGGCGTGGAGAAGGAGTGGCGGTGACCGTGGACGGTCGGCTGCGGTCGGTCGAGGGCTGGGAAGCGGGCCCGTCTTTCGCCGAACCGGTTGTCACCGCCGGGGCGCGGGCGTCGGACGGTTCGCTGATCGTGGGCACCGGCCACCCCGCCCGGCTTTATCGAGTGCGCCAAGATGCGGCCGAGCTGCTCACCGAGGTGCCGGCGGAGCAAATCACCGCTGTGCTGGCGACGCCGGATCAGGGTGTGCTGGTGGCGACGGTCGCTCCCGGAGTGCTCTATCGGTGGAAGAACGACACGCTCAAAGAGGTGGGACGGCTCGGCGAGGGTGGGATCTGGGACCTGGCTGTGTTCAACGGTGCTGTGATCGCTGCGGGTGGCCCGCCGGCTTCGCTCTACCGGCTCGGTTCCCGAGGACTTCAACGGTGGGTCGAGCTGCCGGATGTCCACGCCAGGTGTCTCGAGACCAGGGACGACCAGCTTCTCGTTGGAACCTCGGGCAAGGGTCTGATTCTGGGAGTCGATGCGCTCGGAAGGGTCGGAGTGCTCGCCGACAGCCCCTTCACCGAGATCTCTGATTTGGCGGTAGGGGACGGCGCCGTGTGGGCGGCTGCGCTGGTGGGCGAGCCGGAGGTCCGCAAGGTCAGGAAGAAGAACGGCAAAAACGGCAAGGAGGACGAGGAGGCTGTGGTCGCCGTGGTCACCGAGCTCAAGCTCCCCAAGGTGAACGGGTCGACCGCGACCTCTGAGGTCATACGGCTGACTCCGGAAGGGGGTTTGCTCAGCGTTCATCGCTTCACCAGCCAGGTCGCCACGGCCATCGCCTGGGACGGTGAGGGCCTGTTGGTCGGCACCGGATTCGAGGGTGAGGTCTGGCGCTTCGTCGCCGACGGTGGGGCGCGCATGGCGACCGTCGACGCGGTGCAGGTGGTGGCGGTTGTGGCCGGCGGCGCGGCCCTGCTCACCCAGGGGCCCGGCGGGGTTCTGTGGCGGGGCAGAGGGGGTGAGGACAGCGCGAGATTTCGGTCGCAGGCGAAGAAGTTCGAGAGGCCGGTCCGTTTTGGGGAGTTTCGAGTTGAACCGCCCGCAGCGGGAGTGCGCATCAGGTTCCGTTCCGGGGTCTCGGCCAAGCCCGACGACAGCTGGCTGCCGTGGACCGATTGGTTGTCGGCCGCTGATGGCGGCATTGTGCCCCTGCCGGTGGGAAGCTCGCTCCAGTGGGAGCTTGACATGCTCGGTAGTCGTGGCGCGGGAGACGAGGTGGACAGCGTGGAGGTGGCGGTGGTTGAAGTCAACCTGCCGCCGCGCGTAAAGTCCCTCACGGTCGCCGACCCGGGAGTCGTCTTTCTCTCGTCACCGCCGCCCTCGGGACCGGTGGTGAATGCGGCCAACCCTGATGTCAACGGCATTTTTACGGTCATCGACGAGAAGACGCCGCCCAAGGCGGCCTCGGCCAAGGGCAAGAAGTTCTACCGCCAGGGCTTCCGCACGGTGAGCTGGGAGGCTGCGGACCCCAACCGCGATCCCCTGCGCTTCCTCCTCGAGATCGAGGACCGGGAGGGTTTCCGCCTGCAGGTGCGGAAGCGGCTGACCGGGACCCAGGTGGGGGTGGACACCAGTGCTCTGCCGGACGGCGTGTATCGTTTCGTGCTCGAGGCCACCGATGCCCCGGGCAACCCCGTCGGGGCCCTCGAGGCCACCTCGACCAGCCGCTGGTTCACGGTTGACAACACCGCCCCCGAGATCGAGCTCGAACGGCAGGGTGATCGTTGGGTGGTCATGGTGCGGGACACGCTGAGTCCGATTGTACGCGCCGAGTGGTCGCGTGACGGCGAGCGCTGGGAGGCACTGGCCCCGGCCGACGGGATCCTCGACGGCGCCACCGAGAGGTTCGGGTTTCCGGCCACCGCCGGACGCCACCTGGTGGTGGTTCGCGTTGTCGATCGCCAGCACAATCGGGCGACCGCCGGGGCGGTGGAGGAGTAGGACCAGTACTTCAGTTTTGAGTTCTTAGTTTTGAGTTTTTAGTTATTAGAACCCGGTTCGGCGTGG
>JBGMRN010000164.1:0-7809 GCA_048061535.1 Thermoanaerobaculales bacterium
GAAGACCCAGAAGCAGTCGAGCGAGCATTGGGCGCGTAGCAACAACAATTGTCTCTCACCCGCAATTCTCACCACGTCGCTTCGCGATGTGGTGAGAATTGCCGTCGGAGAGGCCGGCGAACCGTTACCCCCCCCGCTCTGCCAGATTCTCAGCCCCGGGCGGGCGTTCCCGTCGCCGTCGAGCAACCCGGTGTCGCGCCAAACGAAAAAGGCGGGGCCGAGCGGTACGCCCATTTGCTGGAGGGTCTCGTTCATCAGGTCGTGATCACGCGGCACAAACCAGACGACGAACTCTGCGTCGAGTCGTCCCAACTCTGCCATGAGTTGCTGGACATAAGCGGCCTGCCACTCCTGGCGGCCCTCCTGGAAGATGCCGAGCTCCGGAAGGTCGAGGGTTTCGGCGATGTAGCCGGTTTCGGTGATGGCAAACGGCTTGTCCTCCACACTTCGGCAGGGTCTGGCGGTTTCAGATCGAAGGGTGTAACCTCGATCGACCGAGTCGTGTCACGCTCGATCTCAGAAACGGCTACCATGTTTACATCCGTGACCAAAACCCGACGACGCACCAATTTTGTGCTGCCGCTGCTCGTCATCGGCACGGTGGCGGCATCGACCATCGCGGCCGCCGGCCCTCCGGAGTGGACTGCGACCGGCACCGACCAGCACATCACGATCGACGGCCGCCTCGACGAGCCTGCATGGGATCTCGCTTCCCCGCTGCCGGATCTCATCCAGCAGGATCCCTATCCCGGCGAGCCGACGCCCTATCGCACCGTTGTCCGGGTGTTGGTCGACAAGGACACGCTGTATCTGGGAATTGTCTGCTACGATCCCGACCCCACGCGCATCGCGATCCACTCGATGCAGCGCGACGGCACGCTCAGAGGCGACGACACGATCGCTCTGGTGCTCGACACGGACGGCGACCGCCGGCGGGGCTATTTCTTCATGGTCAATGCCGCGGGCGCCCGCCTGGACGGTCTGATCTCTGGCCCCGGAGAAATGTCAACCGATTGGGACGGCATCTGGGATGCCGGCGCACAAAGAAACAATGTCGGCTGGACCGTGGAGATCGAGATCCCCGCCCAATCACTCCGCTTTCATTGGGGCCTGGATCGCTGGGGCTTCAACCTCGAACGCAAGATCGCCCGAGACCGGACCGTTCTGCGCCTGACCGCCGCCACGCTGGACGCCGGCATCTTCGATCTGCAGCGCGCCGGTGTGCTGCGCGGCGTCGCCCGGTTGCGCCAGGGGATGGGGCTCAGCCTCAGCCCCTACGGTCTCCTCGGGCTCACTCAGGACCTGGAGAACGACGTCCGTTCGACCGAAGACGAAATCGGCGGCGACCTGACGTGGAACATCAGCGCCGGCCTCACCGGCATCCTCACCGTCAACACGGACTTCGCCGAGACCGAGGTCGACACCCGGCAGATCAACCTCACGCGGTTTCCGCTCTTCTTCCCCGAGAAACGGTCCTTCTTCCTCGAAGGCTCGGAGCTCTTCTCCTTCGGCATCGGCCTCGGACGCGATTTCATCCCCTTCTTCTCACGCCGCATCGGGCTGTTCGAGGGTGAGGAGGTGCCGATCATCGCGGGCGCGAAACTGCTCGGCCGCAGCGGCCGGTGGAGCATCGCCGCGCTCGACGTCGTCACCGACCAAACCGATGTGACCGAGCGCTCCAATCTCTTCACCGGGCGTATTACCTACGACGTTACCGAAAAGCTCACGGTCGGCGCCCTCGCAACCGACGGCGATCCCGAGGGCGTACGCGACAACAGCCTGCTTGGAATCGACGCCACATGGCGGACCTCGGAGTTTCGTGGCGACAAAAACCTGGCGATCGGCGGTTGGGCCACCTGGAGCGCCGGCGACCTCCCTGAGGGCCGGGCCTCCGGATGGGGGTTCAAGCTCGACTACCCCAACGACCTGTGGGATCTCTACCTGATCGCGAAGGAGTTCGGCGACGCGCTCGATCCCGCGCTCGGATTTTTGCCCCGTCCGGGGACCCGGTGGTACCAGGTCGGTGGGGCCTACCAGCCGCGACCGGAAGGCGGCGCCTTCGATTGGGTGCGCCAGTTCTTCTTCGAAGGCCGCGTCAACTATATCGAGGATCTCGACGGGCAGGTGGAATCGTGGCGCATTTTCACCGCCCCGTTTAACGCCGTCACCGAGTCGGGCGAACATATCGAGGCGAACGCGGTGCCGATGTTCGAGCACCTTGACGAACCGTTCGAGATCGCCGAGGGCGTGGTCATTCCCCCCGGTGACTACCAGTTCAATCGCTTCCGCGTCGAGGCCCAGAGCTCGCGCCATCGGCCGTGGCGGGTGGGCGCCACCGTGTGGTTCGGCGACTTCTACACCGGAAGCCTTACTCAGGCCAGTGCCTTCGTCAGCTACACCACGCCCAGCGGCCACCTGCAGCTCCAGCTGAGCGGGGAGAACAACGTGGGCACGATGCCGGAGGGCGACTTCACCGAGAATCTGGGCTTACTCAAGCTGGTCTATGCGTTCACGCCCGACCTCATTCTCTCGAGCTTTGCCCAGTACGACTCCGAGTCACGCGACCTCGGCGTGAACACGCGCCTGCGTTGGACCCTGCGTCCCGGGAATGACCTCTTTGTCGTCTGGAACCACGGATGGCGACATCCGCTTTCCAGCCGCGGCGGAACGAGCTTGATTCCCGTCGATGACTCGCTGGTGGCCAAGCTGCGATGGACCTTTAGGTGGTGAGTTGATCCCAGACCGGAACCGCCTCTCTCACTCCCGCAACTTCTGCTCGAGCAGCTCGCCCGCGATGGCCATGAACTGGGTCTCGGTGACCATGCCCACGAGGTGACCGTTCTTTACCACCGGCAGGCTGCTCCATTTGTTGTGGCGCATGAGCTCGATCGCTTCCAGCGTCGAGGTCTCCGGCGCAACCGTCACCGGGTCTCGCTGCATCACCTCGGCCACCGGCAGCGGGCCGTCGAGCTGCTCGGGATGGTAGGTCCCGACCAGGCGCAGCAGAGCACGCTGTGAGACCAGCCCCACCAGCCGATTCTCGTCATCCTCGACCAGGACATGACGGATGTTGTTCCAATCCATGAGTTGGGCCACGAGATCCACCGGCTCGTGCTCGTTGACGGTCACCAGATCGGTGTCCATGCACTGCTCGACTCGGACGTAGTTCTGCTTCCAACCGCCGCCCTCCTCGAGGCGGGCATCCTCCCAGGTATGGACCGGTTTCCCGTCCTGCTGGCGGGCCGAAGTGGCGGCGGTGAGCGCGCTCAGACGCTCGGACATCGTCCCCTTGCTTCCCATCGTGGCGAGAGACGACAGTTGCCAGCGAGCCCCGGTCCGTCCGCTGCGCACGCGCTCCTCGATCACGCCGAGGTAGAGGTCGACGTCGCTGCCGTCGACTCCCGAGGCGAGCAGGCCCTGACGCGCTACCGGCACGAAGGTATCCAGAATCAGCTCGCTGGCCGGCGCCATCCGGCCGTCAACCCACTCGAGCTGGGCGCTCAGCCCATTGCGGGCGGCAGCTAAGAAGTTCGACTGGACGTTTTCAAAGCTCATGTGGCGGGTGATGTCGCCGTATTCTGAAAGGACCCCGCTGACCAGTCCGAACCAGAAGGCCGCATTGGCGACCTCGTCGCGCGGCGTCGGTCCCGCGGGCAGGACCCGGTTTTCGATGCGTAGATGGGGTTTGCCGTCGGAGATGCCGTAGCACACCCGGTTCCAGCGGTAGACGGTGCTGTTGTGCAGGCGCAGGGCCTTGAGGCTCGGCGCCCGTCCTTGCTCGATGGCCTCGAAGGGGTCCTCGTCCATCTCGGTTGAGAGGAGGGTCCGGAAGCGGGCGATGTCCTCGCGGAAGATCTCCAGGGCCGAAGAGCGAACCCACTGGCGGCCGAAGCTGACCCGCGGCACCTGCTCGCGCAGGTGGGGACTCGAGCGCCGGGTGTCGATCGACTGCTGGAAGAGGCCGATGCGGGTCTCCGCCCACAGCCGCTTGCCGAAGAGCAGCGCCGAGTTGGCCGCGGCCGCCACCACCGGCGCGGTCACTGCCTGGGCAACGTTGTAGAGGCCGACGAACTCGTCGGGGGCAACCTGGAAGTGGACCTGAAAGCTGGTGTTGCATGCCTCGACCATGATCGAGTCATGGTGGAGATGAAGCTCGTCGACGCCTTTGAGAAAGAACTCGTAGTCGCCGCCCCGCTGCCTGGTCATGGCCTCGTTGAGAGCGAAGTACCGCGGGTTCGGGGTCATGTTCTCGAGCTCGAGATCGGATTTGTTGAGGGTCGGCAAAATGCCCGAGAGCACCACCTCCCCACCGCGGCTACGAGCGGCGGTGCGCACCTTTGTCAGCAGCTCGTCGATCTGCTCCTCCATCAACCGCAGACACGAGCCCCCGAAAACCAGCGGGTCGAGATTGAACTCGAGGTTGAACCGGGCGAGCTCGGTGGTGAAGTGGGGGTCGTCCACCGCCTCGAGCACCTCGGTCGCGAGCGGGGCCGGCCGCCAGGCGTCATCTACAAGGAAGAGCTCTTGCTCGGCGCCGATCCGGCGCACGTCAGACTCAAAGAGGTTGTTCTCGAGCATCTTCTCGAAAGCGCGCACGTCCTTCAAAAGATGCTTGAGGAAAACCCTGATCTCCTCGGCCTCCGATCGCTTGCGAACGTCCTGCTCTCCCATGTCGCTCCCCGGTGCTTTTTCCAGACCATTGTACAGGTTGCTCAACCTTCCGTCCCCATCTCCGTGCCCGCGTCCGCGCCCGACTCCGTACCCGATGTCCAGAAGTGCGCCACCGATTTCAGGGCGACCTTCCCATCGTCGCCCTGCTCTGAGGATGGCAGGCACCTCCAAAAATTCGTGCCGCTGACTGTCCTCTGCTAACGCTCTTCTGACTTCGAGGCGGATTTTGGTCATCGCGCTCTCCGAGAGAGCCCCCCTTTACAATATTTGGGACTCAACGGGCAGGATCACCGAAGCGCCTTCGCTCCCAAAATTGTCAAGGACGGCACGTCCGATTCAACGCGCCCAAGCGCGGGATTCACGCCCACGCTACCCGACTGCGTCACCGCGCCGACAATTCCTAATTCTGATTGACGTCCCCTTGAGTGCTCACTACTATATCTGCTAACAAAATCATCAGATTTTGTAAATCACAAACTTGACAATGAAAGACTCATATTTTATACTCTCAGTACGACCTGCGGGTCGTTCCGAGGAGGTACAACCCATGAACGGCAACGATCAATACACCGTCAAGGCCACCGAAGGCCTGCAGACGGCCTTCAAGCTCGCCGCCGCCCGCGGCAACCCCGAAACCAATCCCACCCACCTGCTTGCGGCTTTGATGCAGCAGGAGGGCGGCATCGCGCCGAGGCTGCTTTCCAAGGTCGGCGTGCCGGCCGCCCGGCTCGAATCGGAGCTCCGCGAGGCGCTCGACCGCCTGCCGGCGGCAGAGGGCGGCGCCGAACCGCAGCCCTCGAGGAGCTTGCGCAAGGTCCTTGACCAGGCAACAACCCTGGCCCCCCAGTTCCAGGACCAGTACGTGTCTGTGGAACACCTGCTCATGGCGATCGTGTCGGTTCCCGACACCGCCGCCGCGCGTGCGCTCGCGGTGCACGGGGTCTCCAAGGACACCCTGCTGACCGCCATCCATGACCTGCGGGGCTCCCACCGCGTGACCGACGCCAACCCCGAGGACAAGTACGACGCCCTCACCAATTACGGACGCGACCTCACTGAGCTCGCCAAGGCCGGCAAGCTCGATCCCGTCATCGGCCGCGACGAGGAGATCCGCCATTTGATGCAGGTACTCACTCGGCGCACCAAGAACAATCCGGTTCTGATCGGCGAACCCGGCGTCGGCAAGACCGCGGTCGCCGAGGGTCTGGCCCAGCGGATCGCCTCGGGCGACATCCCCGAGATCCTCAAGAACCGGCGTCTCGTCTCTCTCGACATGGGGGCCTTGATCGCCGGCGCCAAGTACCGGGGCGAGTTCGAGGACCGCCTCAAGGCAGTGGTCAAGGAGGTCGTGGACTCGGACGGCGAGGTAATTCTGTTCATCGACGAGCTCCACACCTTAGTCGGCGCCGGCGCCGCCGAGGGCGCGATGGACGCCGCCAACATCCTCAAGCCGGCGCTGGCGCGCGGCGAGCTGCGGGCCATCGGCGCCACCACCCTGGCCGAATACCGAAAGTACATCGAGAAGGACGCCGCCCTCGAGCGCCGCTTCCAGCCGGTGCTCGTGGGCGAGCCGTCGGTCGAGGAGACCGTCGCCATTCTGCGTGGTCTCAAGGAGAAGTACGAGGTCCACCACGGGGTGCGCATCGCCGACAACGCGTTGGTGGCGGCGGCTGCACTTTCCAATCGCTACATCACCGACCGCTTCCTGCCCGACAAGGCCATCGACCTGATGGACGAGGCGGCGTCGAGGCTGAGGATCGAGATCGATTCCATGCCCACCGAGATCGACCAGCTCGAGCGGCGGGCTCTGCAGCTCGAGATTGAGAAGCGCGCCCTGGCCAAGGAGAAGGACCGCGCCTCCAAGGAACGCTTGAGCGTCATCGAAGAGGAGTTGGCCGAGCTCAAGGAAAAGACCTCGGGGCTCAAGGCCCAGTGGCACAAGGAGAAAGAGCTCATCTCCCGGCTCCAAGAGCTCAAGGAACACATCGAAGAGACCCGCGAGGCCGCCGATCGCGCCGAACGCGACGGCGACCTCGAGCGTGCGGCGCAGCTCCGTTACGGCGAGCTCGTGAGCCTCAACCAACAGCTCGAGGAAGCCTCCGAGGCGCTCAAGACCCACCAGGATGCGCACGGCACCATCCTTTCCGAGGAGGTGGCCGAGGAGGACATCGCGCGCTCGGTCTCGCGCTGGACCGGCATCCCGGTCTCGCGCCTGCTCGAAGGCGAGAAGGACAAGCTCCTCCACATGGAGGATCGGATCGGCGAGCGGGTGGTCGGACAGGAGGACGCCGTCCAGGCGGTGGCGGCGGCCGTACGCCGCGCCCGCGCCGGGCTCAAGGATCCCAACCGGCCGATCGGTTCCTTCCTCTTCCTCGGCCCCACCGGCGTCGGCAAGACCGAGGTGGCCCGGGCTCTGGCGGATTTCCTCTTCGACGACGAGCGGGCGATGATCCGCATCGACATGTCGGAGTACATGGAGAAACACTCGGTGGCACGGATGATCGGCGCACCCCCGGGATACGTCGGCCACGACGAGGGTGGCCAGCTCACCGAAGCGGTCCGCCGCCGGCCCTACTCGGTGATCCTCCTCGACGAGGTCGAGAAGGCCCACCCCGACGTCTTCAACGTGCTGCTCCAACTGCTCGACGAGGGCCGGCTCACCGACGGCAAGGGCCGAACCGTCGACTTCCGAAACACGGTGGTCATCATGACCTCCAACATCGCTTCCGATGTGATCCGCGAGCTCCCGGAGTCGGAACGCGAACGGATGACCGCCCTGGTCGAGGCCGAGCTCAAACAGCACTTCCGCCCGGAGTTCCTCAACCGCGTGGACGAGGTGCTCATCTTCCACCGACTCTCCGAAGAGGACGTGGAACGCATCGCCCACATCCAACTTGCCAACCTCAACCGAATGCTGGCGAATCAGGATCTGTCGATAGAAGCCACCGGCGCCGCGACCTCGTTGCTGGCGCGCGAGGGCTTCGACCCCGACTTCGGGGCGCGCCCCCTCAAGCGCACGATCCAGCGCCTGGTCCAGGACCCGCTGGCGACCAAGGTGCTCGCAGGTGAGGTCGGACCCGGGCAGCGGATCCTGCTCGACGTCGAGGACGGCGAGCTCGTTCTGCGCACGGATGCCGC
>JBGMRN010000165.1:0-7667 GCA_048061535.1 Thermoanaerobaculales bacterium
CATCCTCTCGGGCCTGGATCCCTATTGGAACTGGTCTCGTGTGTACCAGCGCACTCCGCGCGCTCCCCGATCGGCCTCCTCGAGGCTGCCCCACGCCAGCGAGCAGACGGCGAACTCGCTTCTGTCATCGGGCCAATAGAGCCAGCCGAACTGTTCGGAACCACGTGACCACTGGAGGACCATCGACCCGGCTGCAATGCGCCCCATGTATCCGGATTCCCGGGTCTTCCCCTCTCCGGTTATCGGATCGGTGAGGTCCACGGCTTCGGGGCGAGAGGCGAACCACTGGTAGTCGATCGAGTCGCCGATCTGTGATGCCCGGGTGACGCGCAGCGCCACCATCTGTTCATCACGGCGGAAAAGAACGAAACGGTCGTACGGGATACCGATGGCACGCCTGTCGGCCGCCACCCGGTCCTTCGTCGGGTATTGAGGTGGAGGCTCCGTTTTTCCGCACGCGGTGAGGATCGCAGCTGCCAGGGCGAGCAGCGCCAGCTTCAGCGAGGGTTTCGGCGTCATCTTCCATCCAATCTACTATGCCCAACGAAGAACGGTGAATCTCGCCGGCGATCTGCAACAATCTCTTCCTCTTGCTATGATCGAGGACCGAGGGTTTTCGAGGGGAGGAACCAGCCATGAGACGGATAGTTTTGCTCGCAGTGGTACTCGGTTTTGTTGCAGCGGCGCCTGTCGCAGCCGGTGAGGACGGTGATGCGATCCTCGGGCTGTGGGCGACCGATCCCGAGGGAGCAGGTGGTGAGGCCCACGTAGAGATATTCATGGATGGTAACCAATACACGGGGACAATCGTGTGGCTCGCGGAGCCGGTCTACCCGGACGACGACGAGCAAGGGATGGCCGGGAAAGAGAAAATCGATCGCGAAAATCCCGACCCCGATTTGCGCGAACGGCCGGTCATCGGATTACAGATGTTGGAGGGCTTTCGCTATGACGGGAAGGGTACCTGGCACAAGGGGACCATCTACGACCCGGACAACGGAAAGACCTACAAGAGCAAGCTTCGGCTCAGCGGGGAGGGCGTTCTCAAGGTCCGCGGGTTTGTCGGGTTTTCGTTCATCGGACGCACCACGACATGGACCAGGGTGGAGGACGGTGAGTAGCCCGTTCTTGTCCGGGAACGACGTTTTTTTGCGATCTCGGCGTCAAACTGCGAATTTCCTCGTGCGACGTAAAGGGGTACATCTCCGCGGAAATCCTTGTTTTCCTTGATCATGCGATAAAATCGCTCGTTCAGCATCGAGAACCGCGCCGTCCCCCTTGGAGTTTTAGGATGGTTACCAGCCCGCGTATTTCATCGGGGTTCGTCGCAAGGGCGGCGAGGTGCCGCGCACAGTTGGATTTCCGACCTGGAGGCCCGGCCGGAACCCCCGGAAATTCAGTGTATGATGCAGTCGGAGACATGGCTGATGGGGGAGCGAACGCTGCGGCGTATTCTCGTCGCGGATGATGAACCGGACATTCTTGAAATCTCACGAATCGCCCTGGAGGTGGTTGGAGGTTTTGAGGTGGCCGTTTGCGCCTCGGGTTCCGAGTTGCTGGACCAGGCTGTCCGGTTCCGGCCCGACCTGATCGTCATGGACGTCTTGATGCCTGGAATGGAGGGGGTCGAGGTCCTCGAGTCATTGCGCCGCAGAGCAGAGTTCGAGTCCGTGCCCGTGGTCCTTCTCACCGGCCTGGCTCCGGAGATCGAGCTTCAGAAATTGGAGGAGGCCGGGGCTGCGGGGGTGATCCGAAAGCCGTTCGATCCCATGGCCCTCGCCGACCGCCTCAAAGCGATATGGAATGCTGGCAATGACCGCTGATTCCGGCGAAGGTCCGTCGATGGAACGTCTCGAGATGGAACTGGAGAAGCTCCGCACGGGGTTTGCCGGGCGCCTTCCCGAGCGACTTCAGAGTATGAGAGATGAGTGGGGGCGGCTCCAGAGCGATGGTTGGAGTCGAGAGGGCGCCCGGGCGCTACATCGCTCGGTGCACGGCCTGGTAGGTACGGCGGGAAGCCTCGGATTCGCCACTGTGGCAAAGGCGGCGCGAAGACTCGAACGTCACCTGGTCGCCATCCTCGAGGGGACCGCAGGTCCATCCAGTGATCAGGAGCTCGAGGTGGCTTCGTGGTTTGACCGCATCGGTGAGGCGGTAGCCGGCGACGAAGAGTCCGCGCGTTTTCCGACGGCGCCGACTCCGACCCCTCTGCCTGCCGCCGGGCCTGAGGAGAGAAAGAACCTGATCGTGGTGGTTGAGGAAGACCCGCCGTTCGCCAAAGAGCTGTCCTCCCAACTGGGACATTTCGGGTTCGAGTTGCAGATGTTCCGGACGATCGAGGAGGTCGCTGTGGGCACCGGCGGGAGGCGCCCCGCGGCGGTCATCATGGATCTGTCCTCGCCGTCAGGGGACCTCGTCGGCACCGCGGCGGCAGACAAGATGAGGGAGAGCTTCGGAGCGGATGTGCCGGTGGTTTTCGTGTCGAACAGATCAGATATCGCCGCCCGGTTGGATGCGGTCCGGGCCGGTTGCTCCGGCTACTTCGTCAAACCCGTCAACTACGGCGATGTGCTCGAAATGCTCGGTCGGCTGACCCAGCGCGAGCCCGAACCGTATCGAATCCTGATCGTCGACGATGATCTCGACGCGGCCGCCTTCCACGCGCTCAATCTCCGGGCCGCAGGCTTCGAAACGGTGACGGTCACCAACCCCCTCAGCGTGATCCCGCACCTCGTCGATCTGCAGCCCGACGTGATTCTGATGGACGTCTACATGCCCGGTTGCTCCGGTGTCGAGCTGGCTGCCGTGATCCGCCAGGAAGAGGCGTTCGTGGGCATTCCGATCGTCTTCTTGTCGCGGGAGAGCGACCGTATGAAGCAGATTGCTGCGTTGGGCCAGGGAGGCGACGATTTCTTCACCAAACCGGTGGAGGCCGATCAGCTCGTGGCCGCCATCGCCGCCCGGGCGCAACGCGGTCGCACCCTGCGCCTGTTCATGGAAAGGGACGGATTGACAGGTCTGCTTTCGCACAGCCGGATCATGGAGCAACTCGAGGTGGCGGTGCGTCGCGCCGACCGGGCGGACGGCTGCTTCTCGGTGGCGATGATCGATATCGACGGTTTCAAGGAGGTCAACGACAGGTGGGGGCACCTCGTTGGTGACCAGGTTCTGAAGGCGCTCGCGTATCTGTTGCGCCAGCGCTTGCGGCTCAGCGATGTGCTCGGCCGGTTCGGGGGCGACGAGTTTGTTGTCATCCTGCCCGATACAGACGGTGCGGCGGCGGTGGAGACGCTCGATGTGATCCGTCGCCATTTCGCGGTGATCGAGCATGACACCGGCAAGGGGATCTTTTCAGCTACCGTGAGCTGCGGAGTGGCTGAGTGCGCTGCGGGCGCCTCGAGCCACGCCGTGATCGCTGCGGCGGACGATGCGCTTTACAGGGCCAAGCGCGCCGGCCGAAACCGCGTCGCGCTCGCTGGGGAAGGGGAGTAGGCCGGGATGAAACGGCGCATATTCCTTCTTGCTCTCCTGGCGGCGGCATGCGGTGGGCCGGTCGGGGAGCAGGCGCCGGAGCCTACCCAAGCTCCTGCAAGACCCTCCGGTGTGTTGACGATTGGATCGGTGTCCGTCAACCCAACCCGTGAGTACCAGATTGTCCGGCCCTTCGCGAGCCACCTGGCTTCACGTCTTGGCGACGTCGGAATCGGCGAAGGGCGTGTAGTTGTCGTGAATTCCCTGAGCAAGATGGTGTCCGAGATCGAATCGGGGCGCGTGGATGTCTTCATTGACAGCCCCTTTCCGGTGGCGTTCGTCTGCGACCGTACTGATGCCCGCCCGGTGCTGCGGCGGTGGAAGCGAGGCTCGAACTCGTACTACAGCATGATTTTTGCCCGCGTCGACAGTGAAATCGAAACGGTGGAGGACCTGGCCGGGAGGATGGTCGCCTTCGGGGAGCCCTTTTCGACCACCGGCTTCCTGCTGCCCAAAGCTGCGCTGGCGGCGGCCGGTCTGAAGCTTGTGAACTACGTGGATCCTGCGGCTTCGATTCCGCCTGATACGGTAGGATACGTGTTCTCCAATGATGCCGAAAACACGATGTTCTGGGTGCTCAAGGGCAAGGCCGCGGCGGGCGCGGTCAACGAGGAGTACTACTCCTCGCTCGCAGGCGTCCGGGTGACGGAGCTGCGCGTGCTTCTCAAGACAGATGAGGTTCCTCGAAACGTGGTGTGTTTTCGTAGCGGCCTCGATCCCACGACGGCCGAGGCGTTGGAGAGGGTGCTCATCACGATGAGTGATGACGGTGAGGGCCGAGAGGTTCTGAAGGCCTTCGAGGACACCGCCAAGTTCGATCGTTTCCCCAACGGACCCGAGAATGATTTGGACCGCGTCAACAAGCTTTTGCCATACGTGGTGGAGGATTTCGGCAGTTGATGACTCTCGCCCGTTCTCGTCCGGAAACGGCGCTTTTGTGCAATCTCTGCGTCAAACTGCGCATTTCCTTGTGCGACGTACAGGAGTACGTCTCCGCGGAAATCCTTGTTTTTCTTGATCTTGCAGAAAAAATCGCTCGTTTCAGCATCGAGAACCACGCCGTTCCCTTCGGAGTTTCAGGACGGGAACTAGCCCATTTCCCGGAGCGGGGGGGGCGGCCGTGCGTCTGGGTCTGAGGGGCCGTTTTGTCGCTTTCGTGTCGGCGATCATCATCGCCTTCGGGGTGGTGCTGACCGCCCTCGCCGTCCGCGTACAAAACGACCGCCTGCGCCATGAGCTCATCGAGCGTGGCAAGTTGCTGGCGACCCTGGTCGCGGCCAATGCCACCGATTCGATGGCGATGCTCGAGGTGGGTGAGCTGCGCCAGATGCTGGCCGAAATCCGCCACCAAGAAAACGTGATCGAGGCGGTGGTCTTCGACGAGGACGGTCGCGTGCTCACCGACGGCACGGTCGAGAATCCTCTCCGACACCATTTGGTCGACGAAACCCAGCTACGCCATGCGGCTGTTTCCGATGCGCTGCTGGCGGAGCTTGCTGCCGACGTCATGACGGTGACGCAGCCGGTGCGGCTCGGTGCGCGCTCCCTCGGTGGGATTCGCCTGCGCTACTCGCTGGCAGGGCTTGCCGAGGAGCAGGCTTTGCTGGCGCGCCGGACGACCATGGTGGGGGTGGTGTTCGCCACTCTCGGGGTGCTGGCGGCGGCGTTGCTCACCGAAGCGGTGACCCGTCCCCTGCGAGAGGTGATCCAGGCTACTCATGTCATCGCCTCCGGAGAATCTCCACCTCCCCTGCCGGTCCGCACTTCGGACGAGGTGGGAGAGTTGGCGGCTTCGTTCAACGAGATGACACGGCGATTGCGCGCAACCACCGTTTCGCGCGATTACCTCGATCGGGTTTTGGGGGCGATGGGGGAATGTCTGGTGGTCTGCGGCGTCGACGGAACGATTAGCCGGGTCAACAAGGCTGCCTGCCGGCTGGCCGGAGCCACCGAGGAAGAACTCATCGGCCGTCGCTGTGACGAAGTCTTCAGGTCTCCGGAAGGGCGCCGTACGTTGTTCGACGGTCTTTCTCCGAATAGTTCCCTATATGGGCTGGAGACCGAGATTCTGGCGAAAAACGGCGGGCCGATACCGGTCATGGCCTCCGTTGCCGAAATGACCGGAGCTGACGGCAGTCCTCAAGGCTTCGTCGTCGTGGCGGGGGATCTTCGGGAGCGACTCAGGATCGAGCGACAGAAGGACGAGTTCGTGACCATGGTCAATCACGAGCTGCGGGCCCCGCTCACCGCGGTGCAGGGCGCCCTCGGTCTCCTGTCCGGAGGGGTGGCAGGCGATCTCGGGGATCATGCGGACGAGCTCCTCGAGATGGCGATGCGAAACAGCCGGCGGCTCGAACGGCTGATTGACGACATCCTCGCCAATAAGAAGCTCGAGTCGGGGCGAATGGAGTTTCGGTTCGACGAGGTCGAGCTGAAACCTCTCGTGGAACAGGCCCTGGAATCGACGTCGACCTGTCAAGAAGAGTTCGGAATCCAATTCACCCTTGACGTGGAGCCCGCAGGGGCGCGGGTCCGGGTGGATTCGGATCGACTGATCCAGGTGGTGGTCAACGTGCTCATGAACGCGGCCGGGTTCTCACCGGTTGGGGAGACCGTGGCTGTGACCGTTGGTCGCCACGAGGGATCACTTCGGATCGCGGTGACCGACCGCGGCCCCGGCATTCCAGAGGACTTTCGGGATAAAGTCTTCGAAAAATTCGCCCGCGCCGACCCCGCCGACTCGCGCCGCCGGGGCGGAACCGGGCTGGGGTTGAGTATTTCGAAGGCGATCATGGCCGAGATCGGAGGGGAGATCTCGTTCGAGACCGAAGTCGGAGTTGGTACCACCTTCTTCATCGATCTCCCGGAAGTTGTCTGACAACGGCCGGTCAATACCGAAGGATCTGGTTCTCGGAAGGTCCGGCCGCATCGTCCCTCGGATCCGGTTGTTGAGATTCCCAGGCTGGTCGAAGAATGGACAATTTCCGGCAGGGCGGGTTATCGTCAAGCCGTACCATGTCGATATCTGGAAACCTCAAGACCATGCCGCTGCCGGACATCCTCCAGTGGCTTGCGAGCGGCAAGCACACCGGCACCCTGATCATCAGCAAAGGCGCTGTTGAGAACAAGATTTTTTTTCGGGAAGGGGTCGTGCTGTCCTCTTCGAGCTCCGATCCCACCGGATTCCTGGGTCATTTTTTGGTCAGCAAGGGGGTGATCACCGAGGCCGATCTGGAAAAGGCGGTGGCGGTCCAGGCCGAGGAGAAAAAGCTCCTGGGGGAGATCCTCGTAGAACGGGGAACGGTCGGACAGGAGACGCTCGACAGGATGCTTCAACTCAAGGCCGAGGAGAACATCTATGACCTGTTTGCCTGGGAGGAGGGACAGTTTATTTTCCGTGACGGTGAGCTCCCGGATCACGACCTGGTTCCACTGGCGGCGGACGTTACCGGACTGGTGCTCGAAGGGATGCAGCGTCTCGACGAGTGGGACAACATTCGTACGGTGATCCCGTCGGTTCAGTGCGTCCCGGTGGCGGTGGCCCCGCTGGTGACCGATGACGAGCTCGATCTGGGTTGGCGGGGTGTCCTCGAGGCGGTGAACGATGACCGGAGCGTCGAGGAAATCTGCTTGCAGACGCACTCCAACGAGTTCTTCGTCTCACGGGTTCTCTACCAGATGGCGCTCGAAGAGCGGTTGAAGATCGTGCGTCCGCGCATCGTGACCGCTGACCGACGCGCGGCGCTCGG
This sequence comes from Thermoanaerobaculales bacterium, assembly GCA_048061535.1. Lineage (GTDB taxonomy): Bacteria > Acidobacteriota > Thermoanaerobaculia > Thermoanaerobaculales > Sulfomarinibacteraceae > Sulfomarinibacter. The sequence continues at coordinate 7,281 of JBGMRN010000165.1, forward strand.
GTCCGAGGAGAAGAGTGCCGGGCCACCGAGCGCTGAAACTCTGGTCGCGGAAGCTCACTCCAACTTACGGGCGGGCGTCTACGAGCCCGCCGCTCGCTACCTTCGCGCCGCCGCAAGCCTCGAGCCTCACAACCGCGAGCTGGCTCTGGTGGTCGGCGAGCTTGAAGGGGAGATCCGGGCGGGCCTCGAGGCCGATGGCGTCGAGCTCGGCCGGGTACCGGTGTTGGAGACGACCCTGGACGATCTCCGGTCGATGAGCTTTTCCCCGGAGGAAGGCTTCATCCTCTCGCGTATAAACGGCACCAGTGACATCGCGTCGATCATCAAGATCTCCCCTTTGCCTGAGCTCGACTCGATGCTCGTGTTCTGGAACCTGTCTCGATCGAG
>JBGMRN010000166.1:0-7645 GCA_048061535.1 Thermoanaerobaculales bacterium
AGGAGGCGGGCAAGGATCAACGCCGAGAGGACGGTCGCAAAGCCGATCTCGGTTCCGCCAAAAGTTTCTGAGCGCGCGAAGATCTGCCGATCCCAAACGGTGTCGACCGCCGAATTGGCTGTGTTTAAAAGGAGATGATCGCCCTCACCAAGGGAGGCAAGCTCCCGTTCGGCCTCGATCCAGTAGGACGCGACCAGCTCTTCGATATTCTTGCGCGGCATCGTGCTCCCATCCCTGATTGGTGCTGGCGTCAGTCGCGCATCAAAACCAGCGCCCGCCGAACCAGGGATACGTGATCCTCGACCCAGCCTTCGAGCTGATTGAGCTCGTCCGCGCCGATACCCATGTCCCGAGCCAAGCCGGCCACGAGCGACTCCTCTCCGATATGAAAGTTGGTGTCCGAGTATCCCAGACCGATCAGCTCGAGCAGGGCAGCGATCTTGGAGCGCTTGCTCCCGAAGATCGTTGCCAGCTCCCCAATGCTGCGATCGGTCCCGACGGCGCCGGATACCCCCATCTCCGCCTTGAGGGCCGCGAGCGCGGCGGTTTCGCGGCCGATTACGATGCCGTCAGCCTGTACCATCCTCTCCGCCAACTCGGCAAAGGCTCCTTTTTCATCAATACTGAGTACGTTCAAGAACATTGTCGCTCTCCTTTTTGTCGCTGCCGTTGCGCGCAGCATACCAGCCGGCGCCCGCCGGGTGTTTCACCTGCCTCCCACGCGCGGCAGGGTTTTCCCCAGGCCAACGCAGTACGATCACTCGTCTCGAACCCTCGCCGAACGCAATTCGGATCGATACAGTAGGCCAACGGGCCAAATGCGTACCAGGCATGTTCACGACTCCGATGCCGCCATCCTCAGCGGCACGGTCGTCTCCACCTGAACGAAGGGGATTCGTATGATGAGGGTCAGGTGCTCGGCGTTGCGACCAACGAATTCCGGTAGAATAAATCGAATGACGATCGTCACGAAGAGAGGGGACCGGGTTCAGATCGGGGCGGGCTCGAACGGCTGAGCCGGAAGGGAAGCGCGGCGCGCGGATGGGCGCAGCTCATGCCCGCGAGCCTTGCCGGGTTGATGTTCGAGCATCGTCCGGGCCAACCTCTTGTGGGGGTGCGGAGAATTGTCCGCACCAGGGGGCCACCGATTGCGAAAAGACGTTGAAGAGCAACTTCTTGAGGAGTTGGTTCGCAGAGACCTGCTGTCCCTGAACGACCTCGACGCTGTTGAGGAAGCCTCACACGAGGATCTGGAGTTGACGCTTCCTCCGTGCCGTTGGGGTTTGCGGATCGCCCTTCTCATCAAACGTGGCTTTGTGGACGAATCCACCGTGCACGAGGTGGCGGAAGAAATCCTGGACGAAGCAGCGCTTCGCGCCGGAGTGCCTTCATCGACGCCGGCACCGAAAGACGACCGCGGCTCGGCCGCCCCCGAGTGCGCCCCGAAAGCACGACCCATCCGTGAGGTGCCTGCGTTTCTTGGCGACTGGGAACGCTACACGGATCTCGAGTTCCTTGGTGAAGGGGGAATGGCGCGGGTCTTCAAGGGCTTTGATCCGCGGATCGAGCGATATGTCGCCCTCAAGTTTCTGCGCGATGACGATCCATCGATGGTCGAGAGGTTCTTGACCGAGGCCAGAGCACAGGCCAGGGTCGAACACGAGTACGTGTGCAAGATATACGAGGTCGGCGAGATCCAGGAGCGACCGTTCATCGCCATGCAATTCGTCGATGGGGGAAACCTCGGCCAAGAAGCGAAAAACCTCGACCGGGGCGAGATTCTCCTCATCATGTCGAAGGTAGCGCGAGCGGTGCACGCTGCGCATGAGCAAGGGCTGGTTCACCGAGATATCAAACCCGCCAATATCATGATCGAGCGTAGCCCGGAAGGCGTCCTGAAACCCTATGTCGTAGATTTCGGGCTCGCCCGCGAGCAGGCCGCCCCCGGCCAGACCGTCACCGGATATGTGCTCGGCACACCCGGCTTCATGGCGCCCGAACAGGCTGGAGGTCGCCCGGTCGTTGTCGATGCCCGCACCGACATCTACGCGCTCGGCGCGACTCTGTATTATCTGATCAGCGGACGTCCACCCTTTGAAGGTTCGGTGCTCCAGGTGCTGGCGCAGATGATCGAAAAGGAGGTCGTACCTCTGCGAAAAAGTCTGCCGGATGTTCCAGCAGACCTCGATACCATCATCCTAAAGTGTCTCGAAAAAGACCCGGCAGACCGCTACTTGAGCGCCGAGGACCTCGCCAGCGAGATCAAGTGCCACCTGAAGGGTGAGCCGATTCTTGCCAACCCTCCCAGTCTCGGCAACCGGCTTGGGCGCCGGGTCAGGCGGCATCGCGTTGTGGCCCTGGTCATCGTGGCCTCCATGGTGATTGTGGGGGCGTTCGCCGGGCTCTCGGCAACCTTCCTCCGGCGCTCCCGGCACGAAGCCGAGCTCAGTCACAGTGTCGCCCAGGAAATCCCGCGCCTGGAGGAGATAACCCGTCTGACCCGACTCAAACCGATCCATGATATCCGTAAGGAGTTGGACCGCGTCCGCACCCGGCTTCAAGAGATCGAGAAGGATGTGTTTTCCGGAGGAGCCGGGTCTGTCGGACCCGGGCACTACGCCCTCGCCCGCGGGTACCTCGCGCTTCGGGATTTCGATGCGGCTCAGAGGCACCTCGACCTGGCGTGGCGGGACGGATACCGCCGGCCTGAGGTTGCATTTGCGACTGGCCTGACGATGGTTAATATTTACCGCCGGGAACTCGCACGAGCGGAACGGCTGGGGGACCGCGGGTCGGTCGAAAGGCGCCGGATGGAACTCGACGCGATCCTCCTCATGCCGGCTAAAGAGTTCCTCGATCAGGGCCGGGAAGCCGAGATCGAGTCTCCAGAGTACGTGGAGGCGCTGATCCAGTTTCTCCAACGCCAGTACGGGCCGGCCCTCGCGGGTGTCGATCTCGCCCTGAAGCGGATTCCGTACCTCTACGTGGCGCATGCGCTCGCCGGAGACGTGCACGAGGCCCGCGCGCGTGAAGCGTTTGAAAGGGGCGATTTCGAGTATGAACAGGCTGAATTGGACCGTGCCGATCAGCGTTTTCTGGAGGTCGTGCGAGCCGCCCCCAGCGACCCGCTCGGGCACCTCGGTCTGTGCCGCGTCGCACGCGACCGGATGGTTCTCGAAGGGGAGATCGGCGGATCACCCGAAGCCAGTTTTCAGGCCGCCCTCGCGCACTGTGAACGATCGCTGACGATCGATCCGGACACCAAAGCTGCGCTCCACGCCAGGGCGCTGGTTTACCTGCACAGGGCCGACTACCTCGGCCGTCGCGGACAGGACTCTTCGGAGGCGCTCGCCACAACCGTGAGCCTGGCGAAGTCGATCATCGCCGAAGACCCGAACGATGGCGATGCCCACGCCTACCTCGGAATTTCATACCGCCGTATGGCGCAGCAACGGGCCGCCCGCGGTGATTCGCCAGAAGAACTCCTGGGCAGGTCGGCCGAACACCTCCAGACCGCAATCGACCTCAGTCCATCCAGTGAGCTGGCGCTCAACAATCTTGGACTCACATACTTCTATTGGGGGTTTTATGCTTTTGACGCCGGCGTGGATCCACGACCGGCCGTGGACCAGGCGGTGAAGGCATTCACCCGTCTGCTCGACCTTCGCCCGGAGAGCATGTCGGCGATGGACAACATGGGAGTGGCCCGGTGGCTGGCGGCCCGCCACGAAGTGCGGTGGGGCGTGGATCCGCGGCCCAGTCTCGTGAAGGCAGATTCCATTCTCCGACAGGCGACCGAGGCCAATCCTCGCGATATTGTTGCGCTCAACAACCTGTGCTTGGTTCACGGTGAAACGGCCGCCTTCAATCTGTTGATAGGCATCGACCCGACATCCGAACTCGACCTGGCCGAAAGCGCCTGTCGCAGCGTCACCAACGTGAATCCGGACGACCCTTTCGTCTACACCAATCTGGGTGAGGTGCAGCGCCTGCGCGCGGCCTGGCTCGTGGCAAGCGGAACCTCACCGGAACACCTGCTCGCAGAGGCTCGGAAGACCCTTGAAACCGCACGCGAGGCGAACCCGACGGACCCGGAGCCTTGGTTGGTTCTCGCCCGCGTCGAACGGGTTGCTGCCGAGTGGAGGAAAGCGCAATCCGAGTCTCCACTTCCGTTTCTCCGCACCGCCGCCGACAAGCTCCAGAGCGCCCTTGACCTCAATCCGGAGTACACCGCTGCGCGGACCGAGTTGGCGGAGGTCAACCTTCTTGCGGCGGAGTGGCGACAAGCGCACGGCGCAGATCCCCGGGCAAATCTCCGGGCTGCAGAAGTGCAGCTGAATGCGGTCTTCGATCCTCATAACCCTCGACCGGATCACCTTGCGACGCGCGGGGTGCTCACGTTGATAGTCGCCCGGTCGCAGCATGCGCCGGAAGGTCCGCAAAATCGGGTCGAGGCTTGCGCCCATCTGCGCCAGGCGATCCAACGCAATCAGTGGTTGCGGAGTCGCCTGGAACCCTATCTCGGCGAATGTGGACCTCTGCCGTAGTCTGCTATCCTCCGCGCCATCAGTGAGCGGCGGGAGTGGGCATGCAGCACGAGACCATCCTCATCCTCGATTTCGGTTCCCAGTACACCCAGCTCATCGCGCGCCGATTCCGCGAGCTGGGTGTGAAGACGACCATCGAATGCGGCGACCTTTCGGGAGCCCTCATTCGGGAGCATGAACCGGTCGCGGTGGTGCTTTCCGGCGGACCTGCGAGCGTCTTCGAGGAGGCTGCTTTGCAGGTCGACCCGGTGGTCTTCAACCTCGGCGTACCGGTGCTCGGCATCTGCTACGGCATGCAGCTCATGGCCCGGGATCTTGGGGGAAGGGTCCGTGCGTCGCATCACCGCGAGTACGGCCTTGCCGAGCTCGAGGTGGTCGCCGAGGGCTCGGTCTTTGTGGGCACCCCGAGACAGCAACCGGTGTGGATGAGCCACGGTGACAAAGTGGACGAGGCGCCGCCCGGGTTCGAGGTCCTGGCGAGGACGGAAAGCACCGCAGTCGCGGCCATGGTCGATCCAACCCGTCGTCTGGTGGCCCTCCAGTTTCACCCCGAGGTCCGCCACACGCCCAACGGCGGGCTCATACTCGAGCAGTTCATCGCTCTCACAGGCGCTCGCAGGGACTGGAACCCGGCGGCCATTCGCTATGAGCTTGTGGAACAGCTGCGCGAATCCGTGCCTGAAGGGCGCGTGATCTGTGGCGTCTCAGGCGGTGTCGATTCGTCGGTGACTGCCATGTTGCTTCGCGAGGCGATCGGTGACAGGCTGGTACCGATCTTTGTCGACACCGGTCTTTTGCGCAAGGATGAGGGCGACAACGTCTCACGCCGATTCACCGAGTTCGGATTCGAGCTCGACCGGGTGGACGCAGCCGATCGGTTTTTCGCAGCCCTTGCAGGAGTCGACGACCCGGAGCGGAAGCGAAAGATCATCGGTGCCGAGTTCGCGGCGATCTTTGAGAAAGAAGCCCGTCGATTTACCGATGCGCGCTTTCTGGCCCAGGGAACCCTCTACCCCGACGTCATCGAATCCTCGGGGGTTCGGGGAACCGCAGCGGTAATCAAAACCCACCACAACGTCGGCGGGCTCCCGGAAAAATTGGGGCTCGACCTGATCGAACCTCTGCGCGACCTCTTCAAGGACGAGGTGCGAAGGGTGGGGGAGGAGCTGGGCCTGCCCCACGATTTCGTGTGGCGGCATCCGTTCCCGGGACCTGGGTTGGCGGTTCGGATCCTCGGATCGGTGGAACCCGGACGCGTCCGAACCCTCCAGGAGGCCGATGCGGTTGTGATCGCGGAAATCCGGGCCGCCGGCCTCTACGAGGAGATCTCGCAAGCCTTGTGCGTGCTTCTGCCGGTGCGCAGTGTGGGGGTGATGGGTGATCAGCGCACCTACGAGGAGGTGTTGGCGGTGCGGGCGGTGACCACCCATGATTTCATGACCGCGGACTGGTACCGATTTCCGCCCGATGTGCTCGATCGCATCGCCCGCCGCGTGGTCAACGAGGTGGCAGGGATCAACCGCGTGGTCTATGACGTGACCGCGAAACCACCGGGAACGATCGAGTGGGAATGACACCAGAAGATAATTCGGAATTCGGAATTCGGAATTGTCGGCGCGTGGGAGCGATCGAACAACTGGAAGCGTTTTGCCCGCGTTTGGCCGCGTTGCTCACGCCCCTCGGGCGCGGTGCATCAGCGGCCGAAGTAGGAATCTGGTGAGAAATGCGGGCTCGAAATTCAACACCCAGTCACAGTGCCGGCAGTGTGCCGGTGATTCGGAGTTCCAGATTTCGACCTATGGCTCCGGTTCGACGCCCTATTTCGTGCTGGTGGTAGAATGCGCGGCGCTGCCGGTTCAGCTTCACCCGGCGGTATTGCCCGCCGGGGACGACGGGCTCGAATGAGGGGGTTTTTATGACCCGGACGAAGATCGTGATCATGGGTGCGGCAGGCCGAGACTTTCACAACTTCAACTGCCTGTACCGCGACAACGAAGACTACGAGGTGGTGGCGTTCACCGCGACCCAGATTCCGGACATCGAGGGGCGCGTGTATCCGCCCGAGCTGGCGGGTTCGCTCTACCCCAAAGGAATCCCCATCTTCCCGGAACAGGACCTCGAGAAGGTGATCAAGGAGAACAAAATCGACGAGGTGTGGTTCTCGTACTCCGACGTTCCCCACACCTACGTGATGAACAGGGCCAGCGAGGTCATCGCCTGGGGCCCGCACTTCGGTGTGTGCTCGGCCATTGGCACCATGATCGAGTCCACTAAGCCGGTCGTGGCCATCACTGCGGTGCGCACCGGCGTCGGCAAGTCGCAGACGACCCGCTACGTCTCGCACCTTCTCAAGAAGATGGGAAAGCGGGTCGTAGCTATCCGCCATCCGATGCCGTACGGTGATCTCGCGAAACAGGCGTGCCAGCGCTTTGAAACCTACGAGGACCTCGATCGCCATCAGTGCACCATCGAGGAGCGCGAGGAGTACGAACCGCACATCGACCATGGTTTTGTCGTCTATGCCGGAGTCGATTACGAAAAGATCGTTCGTGAGGCCGAGAAGGAAGCGGATATCATCCTCTGGGATGGCGGCAACAACGATACACCGTTTTACCGCCCGGACCTCCACATAACGCTGGTGGATCCCCACCGTGCCGGTCACGAGCTGACCTACTATCCAGGCGAGACCAACCTCCGGATGTCGCATCTTCTGATCGTCAACAAGGTGGACACCGCCGATCCGGCCAAGGTGGAGGAGTTGATCGAGACCTGCCGCACGGCCAACCCCGGCGCCCGGATCATCAAGTGCCGTTCGGTCATCACCGTGGACAAGCCTGAGCTCATCGCCGGGAAGCGCGCGCTGGTGGTCGAAGACGGGCCCACCTTGACCCACGGTGGAATGACCTACGGTGCAGGTTGGTTCGCCGCCAAGCAGGCCGGGGCCGCCGAGATCGTGGATGCGCGACCGTTCGCCGTCGGCACCATCAAAGCGACCTTCGAGAAGTACCCGAATGCGGCTCAGATTCTCCCTGCCATGGGTTATGGCGACGACCAGGTTCGGGAGCTCGAGGAGACCATCAACGCCACGGATGCGGACG
>JBGMRN010000167.1:0-7632 GCA_048061535.1 Thermoanaerobaculales bacterium
TTCCGAACCCGGAATGCCCAATCGATGACGCGCGGCTTCGAGGCTGTCCTCCGTGACCGACACCAGCAGCATGTCGAAGTCCGGGTTCGAAACCGACTCGAGCTCGCCGCTCCGCGGGAAGACCATTACGCAGTTCCTCCGAACCTCGTGACCGCGCCATTGCAGGTTGATGTCCCCGGCGACTGAGATGGCGAAGGTGCGAAGCCCGGGCGGTGTGGACCCCTGCTGGTGGAGAACGCCCTGCAACCGAGCTCGGCCGATCTGCAGCTGTGGCGTGCCGGCCTGAATGACCGAGCCGCAAAACCCGCCCCGGTTGAGCTGACGAAAGTCCAGGTTCCAGGCGCGCGCCAACTCACCAAGCTCGTCGATGTCGGCGAAATCATGGCGGATTACGAATGACGGCGGGGTTACGCCGGAGGTGTCGATGGCCGGTTCTTGATGTTGCGAACGCCGGTCTTGATATAGAATCTCCGCGAAAGCTCCGCTGTCGGACGAAGGAGATGCCATAGCGCTAGGTCCCTTCCAGGAGGGTCTTGGTTGCTTGCATCGGAACAATTAACACAATAAAGGAGAAACAATTATGCCACAAAAAATCGCCTTGACCCTGTTGGCCCTCGCGATCTTTGCCGGGGCGCCGCTGATGGCGGCGGAGATCATCCACGATGCCGAGTACTACGTCCTCGAAGCTCAGTACGCTGAGAAATGGGCGCAGCAGGACGAGGAGCTGCAGGCGAAACTGAAAGCGCTGCGCGAAAAGCACGGCACCCCGCCGAACATCATCCACATCATGTGGGACGACACCGCCGTCGGTGAGGTCGGTGTGCCCCAGATCCAGAAGGCGCGTGGCTGGGAAACGCCGAACATCAATAAGTTCTCCGCAGAAGGCATCTACTTTGCGCGGATGTACACAGAGCCTTCCTGTACCCCGAGCCGGGCAGCGGTGATGACCGGTCGGCATGCTGTGCGCAACGGCATGTACAACGTTGGCTTCCCCTATGAATATGGTGGTTTGGCTGCGGACGAAGTAACCATGGCCGAAGTGTTGAGCCAGGCAGGATATGCGACCGCCTTCTATGGCAAATCGCACATGGGCGATGTCGAGTCGAGTTACCTGAATAACCAGGGCTTCGACGAAGCGCTCTGGACGCCGTACAACCAGGTGCCAAGCATGTACCCCCCCGAGTTCGAACGGATGGGCGCAATCCGACCGGGTAGCCTGAATGATGGCATCATTCCGAACGATCCCTACGACATCGACAAGGGCTGGAAGCCCACGGGTTATGTTTGGGCGCTCGAGGGCGTCAAGGGTGGCCCGGTCAGTGAGTGGGGGACTGCTCCCAATATTGAAGACTACATTGCCGTGGATGGCGAAAGCCAAAAACGACTCTCAGCGTTTATGAAAAAGAATGTCGAGGCCAAGAAACCGTTCTACGCCGCATACTGGCCGCAGATGACGCCATTCACGGGATTCCCGGAAAAGATTACCGTTTCTGCCGGCATGCCACAGGAAGCAATTGCCCGCTTTGACATTTACGTTGGCGAGCTTTTGGAAGAGCTGAAGACCCTGGGTATCGAGGAAAATACTCTGGTTATTCTGATGGCCGACAATGGTCCCATGGTTCATCATGGTCCCACCGGCATGGTCGAAACCCTCTACCGTGGCGGTAAGGGCGACTTCCTCGAGGGTGGCGTTCGCGTAACCGCGCATGCACGTTGGCCTGGGGTCATCGAAGAAGGTCAGATTATCGGTGACATTATTCACGAAACCGATTTGTTCACCACCTTTGCCAACCTCGCCGGCGCAAAGCAGTACATTCCGACTGATCGGATCATCGACGGCGTCGACCAGACCGCGCTGTTCCTGAAAGGCGACACATACAGCCGGCGCGACTACGTGTTCATCTACACCGGCGACCAGCTCGCAGCGACCGTGAAAGGGCGTTACAAAAGGGACTGGCGCAACGCGGTACCGGGGCTGAGCGGCGCCGAGTTCTACGACCTCTACAACGATCCCCGCGAAGTGTATCCGTTCATGCTTCAGCTGTTTCCGGCCAAGACTATGTTCAGCATCATGAAGACTCGCCACTTGATGTTCAAGGCGGCTTACCCTGACAAGGGACACAACCGCGATTTTCCGTTCAAGAACGTCGTCAATGCGCGGCCGGAAACCATTGCGGCCAGCAAGCCGCGTATCGATCCCAGCAAGGTGCCTTTCGACCCGCGTGAGGCGATCATGCAGGTTCCCGAATGGGATAACCTCGACGTTGGTTGGGGTGCGGGTAACTAGCCTGAAGATGACGATTTGACCGTGTCAACAAGGGCCCGCCGCCGGCGGGCCCTTGTTTTTCACTCCAGGGCCAGAGCTTGAACCAGGCCCGGGATGAAAAAGGAGTATGTCCTTGACAAGGAGAGACAAAAGGAGATTTTGGCTGATATCAAGGGTACAAAGAAGTACATCAAGAAGTTCAACAAGGAAAGAAAAGCATACTTCAAGACATTCAAAGAAAAATTGGGGTCAAGGACTCGTTTCCATGCAACGGCACGGCACACGGCCGGCCTGTCGCCGGCGGCGAAGCTCGTCGGCTATCGATCTCATACCAGCAGTATAGTGGTAGATTCCGCGACCGTAATCATCGCCCTGATCTGCGTGATCTGCGGTTCCATTCCGGCCGATGTTCTGAGGACCTCAGGAATCCACACCGGCACTGGTAGCCTTCGTACACCCATGCGTAAGGACGGTCACGAGATGAGGCCGCTGAGGCGCCCCTCTGCTCGCGCTTCGCGACTGAGTCGTACCCTCGTCGTACGTCGAACGAGCGAAGCGCGAACGGAGGGGATGCATCGGCGGCCGAACCTGGCCTTCCTTGCGTATGGGTGTACTTTAGGACCTTGGGAAACGATGAGCTGATCACCTCGGCACTGCGCCGCTTCGTCAAGCTCGGCGGGCTGGCCGGCCGGGTCGGTGTGTCGGTGCTCGGCGACCAGGTTCTCAACCTCGCCAGATCGGGCCCAGATCGGGAGGATCACCAGCGGGACAACCTCCTGCGCAACGCGGCCCGCATCGTCGAGACCCTGGGCGAGCTCAAGGGGGCGGCGATGAAGGTCGGCCAGATGCTGAGCCTCCAGGACGGGCTGCTGCCTCCCGAGGTGGCCCAGGTGTTGAGGGCGCTCCAGCAGGAGACCCGCCCCGTCCCCCCCGAGGTGATCGACCTCGAGATCAGGGGCGCGCTAGACGACTACGACGAGCTCTTCGAGTCGCTCGAGCTGGAGGCATTCGCCGCGGCGTCGATCGGCCAGGTCCATCGCGGAGTGCTGCGCGACGGGCGTCAGGTGGCGGTGAAGATCAAGTACCCGCTCATCGACGAGATCGTCAACGCCGATCTCTCCAACCTCAAGACCGTCCTCAAGGCGCTTTTCACCCTCGTCATGGGCGGGAACTTCGACCCCATCTGGCAGGAGGTCCGCGACCGGCTCCTGGAGGAGCTCGACTACAGGCACGAGGCGGAGAACATCCGTCAGATGGCCGAGCTCCACGCCGAGGTGGCCGAGATCATCGTCCCGCGCGTCGTCGACGAGGCCAGCTCGCGCAATGTGCTGACCATGGAGTACGTCGAAGGCATCCCGCCGGGCGAGGCCTGTTCGGACAGCTACAGCACGGAGCTCAAGGACCGCTGGGGGACCGTGCTGGTGGAGTTCCTGCTGCGGGGGCTGCTCGAGGACCGGATGCTCCACGCCGACCCCAACCTCGCCAACTTCTCCTTCCGCGAGGACGGGCGGGTCGTGGTTTATGACTACGGCTGCGTCAAGAGGGTCCCGGCCGAGGTGGCGTCGGGTTACAGCGACCTCATCCTGGCTTCGATCGAGGACCGCAAGGGAGAAATCCCGGAGATCCTCCACCGGATGGGCATGTCCAAGGAGGGCGATGCGCCCCTGCCCCTCGAGCTGACCGATCCGTGGGTGGAGATCTTCGACCCGATCCTGGCCCCGTCCCCGCCCTACACCTTCGGCGACGACGAGGAGTTCTTCAGCCGGCTGATGGACCTCAAGCTCCGCACCTGGTCCTACGCCACCGATGTCCGCTTCCCCGAGGACCTGGTCTTCATCAGCCGCACCTTCGCCGGCCACTTCGGCAATCTGTCGACCCTGCGCGCAACCGGACCGTGGCGCGACCTCGCGCTCAGTTACGCCCACCCGGACTGACCCGCTTTTCTCACCATCTCGCTACCGAGGCCCGCGATATGCCGTATTCTGCGGCGTTTTCTCGCCTCGGGGTTCTCTCCCCGCCGACAGCAGCGCCCAATGGCCGAAGGCTCGCCTTGAGGCGAGCCCATCGGCCACGCGCTTGTGTCTCACGGCGCGGTGCCGCTCACCGGCTGCCACGGCTGCGAGCGGCCGTCGTTGGTGATGTTGTTCGTCGGCGTTCCCCGGATGAAGGCGGCGCCGGCCTGAATCGAGGCGACGATGCTGCTGTTGGGCGCCAACGCCGACAGACCGAACAGCTTCCGTGCATCCACGTGCTGCCTGGTGGCGACCGGCTGGTAGTACACGATCGCGATCCGCTCGTCACCTCCGCTGGAGTCGCGATAGGTGTAGAGAATCGTCGCCCCGGAAAGCCCCGCGACGACGTCGAAGTTGTAGCGCTCGCCCGGGCCCTTGACCGTGTTGTCGCCGAGCATGGTCCCGGCTTGATAGAACCGATCTGTCCGAACCGGCGGCCCGTAGGTCTGGAACTCACCTCCGTTGGCGGCCGCGTTATAGATGTTGGATGTAATGATGGGAAACGCGTACTGATCCCCCGCCAGGTTGCTGGTGTTGACGATGAGGCGCGCCTTGCCCTCGGCCTGGCCGCCGAAGAGGGCGCCGTACACGTCCTCGATTCCCAGCGTCTCGCCAGGCTGCAACACCCTGGTGATCTCGGGGTCGGCCGGGCTCGCGCTGGTGGCGTGCGGTGTCCCCTTGAGCACCACCATGATCGCCTCCGCGAATGGGTTGGTGATCTTGACATCGCTCATCCAGTGGCTCCCGAGCTTGCCGTCCACGTTGGCGATGAGGGAGATGACCTGCCCGATCGACGAGGAACTGGTGGCCGCAGACCAAGCCTCCTTGGTCCCCGCCTGCTGCAACGTGTCCACAACCTCCTGCCACGGCTGCGAACGGCCGTCGCTGGTGGTGTTGTTCGTCGGCGTTCCGCGGATGAACGCGCTGCCGGCCTGGATTTCGGCGATGATGCTGCTGTCGGGCGCCAGAGCCGACAGACTGAACAGCTTCTGCGCGTCAACGTGCTGCCTCGTGGCATTCGCCTTGTAGCCTACGGTGGCGCTTCGTTCGTCACCGCCGACCGCATCGCGGTAGGTGTAGCGAATGGTCGCGCCTGTGGACCCCGTCGTGACGTCGAAGTTGTACCGTTCGCCCACACCCTTGACCGTGTTGTCACCGAGTACCGTCCCGACCTGCGCCAGATCCGTCGGTTCGATCGGCGCCCCGTACGTCTGGAACTCGCCGCCGCCGGGGGCCGCGTTGTAGATATTCGACGTGACGATCGGGGCGCCGATGCCGACGCCTTGGGAGTCGGTCGCGGTGATCAGGAGGCGCGCCTTGCCCTCAGCCTGGGTGCCGAACAGCGCCCCGTACACGTCCTCGATCCCCAGGGTCGCACCAGGCTGGATGGTCCTGGTCAGCGTCGGGTCGGAGGCGCCCGCGCTGGTGTTGTGCGGCGTCCCCTGCAGCACGACCGTGATCGCCTGATCGTAGGGGTTCGTGATCTTGATGTCGCTCACCCAGTGGCTCCCGAGCTTGCCGTCCACGTTGGCGATGAGCGAAATCGCCTGCTGTGACGCCGACTGTTGGGCGCCACCGTTGGTGCTCACCCAGACCGGCCCGCTCGGTTCGCTGGTCACCGCGTTTTTTTGGTAATCGTGGGCGTCGGTCTCGGACTCGACGATGATGAAGTAGTCTCCGGGCGTCAGCCCGGTGATCTCGAGCGACGACGCGCTCTTGGTGGTGGTCCGGCCGGAGTACGTGTACGGCCCGCCGGAAGCTGTGGCGTACGAAACCCGGTACCCGCCGGCATCGTCGGTGTAGGTAATGGGCGTCCAGCTCACTGCCACCGACGTCGTGCTCGTGGCCGTCGCCGCCACCCCGGCGGGCGCTACCGTCTGCGTGCTCCGCCAATCTCCGTCCCTCTGCTTGGAATCCAAGAACGCGGCGAGCGCGGGATCCTGGGTCCACAGGCCGTTGTAGGTCAGATCGAGGCTGCCGACCTCGAGGTTTACGAGGCCGGTGAGGCTCCCCGGGATGTCCCCGATCAGGGCGTTCTCGTACAGCCACAGATTCTCGAGAGCGCTGAGATTTCCGAGAGACGACGGGATGCCGCCGGTGAGCCGGTTCCTGGCAAGCATCAAGACCTTCAACTTCGACAGGTTCCCCAGGAACGCCGGGACGCCCCCCGTCATCTCATTGCTGAACAGCTCCAGGGATGTGAGGTTTGCCAGGTTAGCGAGCTCGCTGGGGATCGTTCCAGAGAGCTGGCAGCCGTTGAGCTTGAGCGTCGTCAGCGCAGACATATTTCCGAGAAACCCGGGGAGCTCGCCGCCGATGGGGTTGTAAGAGAGGTCGAGCCAGGTCAGGCCGGCGAGGCTTCCGAGCTCGCTTGGGATCGGCCCGGTGAGCTGATTGCAGGCAAGACCCAGGCTGATCAAGCTCGTCAGCCCCCCGAACGACGCCGGGATCGCGCCGCCGAGGGGGTTCCAGCCAAGGACGAGGTACTCCAGGTGGGTCAGGTTCCCGATCTCCGTGGGAATGGGTCCGGTAAGCTGGTTGGACCCCAGGTTGACGTGGCTCAGGGCCGTCAGATTCCCCAGCCACGCGGGCAGAGCGCCGTTGAGCTGGTTGTGCTCGAGTTCCAGCCGCTCCAGCGCAGACAGATTGGCAAGCGTCGCCGGGATTGTCCCGGTGAGCTGGTTCGCCTGGAGGTGGAGTCCCGTCAGGTTCACGAGGTCCCCGATCTCGCCGGGAATCGAGCCCGAAAGAGTGTTTCTAGGCAGTCTGAACTCTACAAGGCCCGTCAGGTCGCCGATCGAGGCCGGAATCGTGCCCCCCAGGTTGTTGTCGTCGAGCCAGAGCCGGTTCACCGACGTCTCTTCCGAGTTGCAGGCCACCCCGTACCAGTCGCACTCGGTGCCCGCGACGCCGAGCCATCCGGTGCTGTTTTTCCACGCGCTACCGTTGGTGGAGTTGTACACGTCGATCAGCGCCTGCCGCTCCGAGCTCGGTATCGCGGCCAGAGCCGGCGCGCTTGCCGCAGCCACCGCGATCACCAGCGCCAGTGCACGTCCTCCCAGGGAGGGTCTGAAAGATTGTTGTTTCATAACATGGCTCCCTTCGTCAATTGCCCCTGTTCTCTGAGAGGAGGTCGGAGTTCGATTTGCTCACCACCTTTCTACCGCGGGGCACAATACATCGGGCGTGTCTGCGCTTTCTCGATTTGCTCGCTCGACGTACCGCAAGTACGACTTCGCTCCCAAATCTTGTGAGAGCGCAGACACGCACGGCGCCTTGCACCCCTCGCGACGAAATCTGGTGAGATATGCGGGCTGATGCCTATCCGGTTGACTCACCACACCACAAGATGTA
>JBGMRN010000168.1:0-7610 GCA_048061535.1 Thermoanaerobaculales bacterium
CTCCTCGGCCGCAGTCGGGTGGATGCCGATGGTGGCGTCGAAAACCGCCTTGGTAGCGCCCGCCTTCAGGGCCACCGCGATGCCCTGAATGATCTCGCCGGCGTCGGGGCCCACCATGTGGACCCCGAGGACGCGGTCCGAGGGGCGATCAACAACGAGCTTCATCATCGTGCGTTCGTCGCGCCCGGATAGGGTGTGGATCATGGGCTTGAAGGTGGATCGGTAGATGACGACGTCGAAGCCCTGATGGCGAGCGTCGGCTTCGGTCAGCCCGACGGTACCGATTGGGGGCTGGCTGAAGACCGCCGACGGGACGTTGGTGTAATCGACGACGCTCGGGTTGTCGTTGAACAGGGTCTCGGCCAGGGCCATGCCTTCGGCAAGCGCGACCGGCGTCAGGGCGATGCGGTCGATGCAGTCGCCCAGGGCGAAGATGCCCGGCACGCTGGTTTCCATGTTCTCATCCACGACGACGGCGCCGCGGTCGTTGAGCTCGACACCGATCTCTTCGAGCCCGAGGTCGGCGGTGTTGGGCCGGCGGCCCATCGCGCTCAATACCTGGTCGGTATTGATCACATCACCGTGGTTGGTGGTGGCGACGAGCCCGTCCCCGCTGCGCTCGAGACGCTCGATCAGGGTATCGAAGCGAAGATCGATGCCCCTCTTGCGCAGCTCGTCGGCCAAGGTGGAGCGCACGTCGTCGTCGAACCCGCGCAGGAACAGCGGGCCCCGGTAAACCAGGGTGACTTCGGACCCCATTCCGTTGAGGATGCCTGCGAACTCGACTGCGATGTAGCCGCCGCCGGCAATAACCAAGTGCTCAGGTTGGCGGTCGAGATGGAATATCTCGTCGGAGGTGATGCTGAGCTCGTGTCCGGGGATCCCCGACTTGAACGGACGGCCTCCGGTCGCAATGAGAATCCGTTCGGCAGTGACAATCGTCCCGTCGACCTCGACGGTGTGGCGATCGCGGAGGTGGGCGCGACCTTCCATGATCCGGACTCCTGCGTCCTCGAGCAGCTTCCGGTAAATGTCGTTGAGGCGGGCGATCTCGCGATCCTTGTTGGCGATCAGGGTCGCCCAGTCAAAGGTCGGTTGCGGCACAGTCCACCCGAACCCCTGCGCATCTTCGGCTGCAGCCGAGAATGCCGAGGCGTACACCATGAGCTTTTTGGGTACGCATCCGAGGTTGACGCAGGTGCCGCCGAGGCGGGAGGCTTCGGCGACCGCCACCCGCGCGCCGAAACCGGCGGCCATTCGGCTGGCGCGAACGCCGCCAGAACCCGCGCCGATTGTGAAAAGGTCGAAGTCGTAGGCTTTCATGACGGGTATCGTAACCTGGAAACGCGGTCCTGACTTCGAGGGGGCCTCTTGTTGTGGCGTTTCCTGAGAGGGCCCCCTGCACTTCGCCCGGCAGCCTGCGTCCGGCTCATCGCGCCCAATCGCGGATGAGACGAAGCAGGCACCCGATGCCTCCCCGCGCCGACGATTCCTCATACAATATCCGTCTTCACGACCTCGAGATCGAAGGAAGCCTCGACCTCGTCTCAGCGGGGAGCAGGGGACGATCGCCTCAATTTCTCGCCTTTTTTCAAGTTGACTGAGAATCACCCTGCAAGGCCTTCAGGTTTCTGAAGATAGCACTCCGCTCCGCGGAGGCCAGGCTGGCCGCTGTCGATGCCAAGGCGGCACTGAATCCGGCCCGGCGAATCGGAGGAGCCAGTATCGGTGGGGATTGTCTGAGGGAACGAAAGGGGTTGATTTTTTGTTGTTGCCGGAGAGTGAACGGGTGGCAGGAGTCTTGCTAGAGTAACCGCGTGCAACGAGACCGGAGTATTTTCCGCCGAGCGATCGAAATCTCGCTGTTGTTCCACCTGTTGTTGATCTTCCTGGTGGCGCCGCGGGTGGAGCGCCTGTGGCCGACCTCCGCAGCGTCTGCGGTCGAGCTGGCGCCGGAAGCGGCGTCGGATCAGCGGCCGTTGGAGTTCGAGTTCGTGGACCTGCCCGACGAGCGGGAGGAGGAACCGGTGTCGCCTCAAGTTCCGTTGTCGGACCTCGATCGCCGGGCGCACGGGGGCGAGGGTGAGGCGGCCGAACGGCCTGCGACCGTGGGAAACACCCCCCAGCTCGTCCAGGCCGAAGGGGGGGAGATCCTCGACCGGGGAGCGCCGCCGCAGGTCCCCGGACCGCAGGCGCCGCAGGTTCCCCCGGCCGAAGCGGAGCAGCAGCCCCAAGAGGAGGAGACCGAGGATCGGCCGGCCGAGCCTGGCACCGAGGGCGCCGGCGAGATCATCGCCAAGCCGCCGGCCCAGCAGCCCGCCTTGCCGCTGCCTCCAACCGGCTCGTGGGCGTTGCCCCCCGACCGTGGAGGACTCCGGGAGAACCCGAATCGTGAAGGAGGCAGCGTCGACACCGGGGGGCTGTCCTTCGACACGCAGTGGTATGACTGGGGCCCGTATGCGAAGGCGATGCTGGCGAAAATCCGGCGGCACTGGCAGATTCCGGAGATCGCGCAGCTTGGCGTCTCTGGAGTTGTCAAGATCAGGTTCTTCATCGAGCGTGACGGCAGCGTCACGGGCCTGCGGATCGTGGACGAATCGGGCAAGCCGCCCATGGACTTCGCCGCCCGCGACGCCATCGCCCATTCTTCGGCCTTCGAGCCGCTGCCGCCGGACCTGGGTGGCGACGGTCGGGAGGGTGTTACCATCACCTTCTTCTACAATCGCAACCCTCCGGAGCGGGGCGGGCGGCGATGAATCAACTGGAACCTGAGATGGGCATTTCTCGCCGGCGGTCTGCACCGATTTTCTTGCGCTCCGGGCACTCGCGCCAAAGCTCGACATACCTCGCGGTATGCCTCCGCTTGTCGCAAGCACCGGAGCATCAGGAGCTCGGCACATCTCATCCGACAGAAGCCCTCATCTGAGGTAGAATTCAGGAGCACTCTGTGATCGATATTATTTATTCCGGTGGCTGGGTCATGATTCCGCTCGCCGTCCTTTCGATGGCGGCGTTGGCCATCATCTTCGAACGGTTGTGGATCCTTCGGCGTTCGAACTATCTCGAGGGCAGCATTGTCGAGGCTCTCGCCGGGCTTCTGGCCGGCCGCAAGTTTCGGAGTGCGGTGGACTACTGCCACCGTCACCAGGGGCCCTTCACCGAGCTGGTGGCGACGCTGGTCGAGAACCGTCATGCCCCGTACGACGAGCTCAAGGAGATTCTCGAAGATACCGGTCGCCTCCAGCTCATGGGACTCCAACGCGGTCTGCCTGCGCTCGGCACGATCGTCGCTGGAGCGCCGTTGCTGGGTCTTCTCGGAACCGTGATCGGCATGATCAAGATCTTCTCGGTGGTCGCGTCTGCCGGTTCGAGCATCACCGAGCAGCTTTCATCCGGCATTTCCCAGGCGCTGATCACGACGGCGGCCGGTTTGGTCATCGCCATCCCGGCGCTCTTCACCCACTCGTATCTCGAGGCGCGGGCGGTATCCATCCTCGCCGATATCGAGGCACAGATCCTCGACTTTCTGCATCTGGTTCGTAGGCCGGAGACGGCTGAAGAGGAGGAGTGATGCGACTGGCGCCTCTCCGCGTCGGTGGCAGGCCAGAGGTGCAGATGGCGCCCCTGATTGATATCGTTTTTCTGCTGCTGCTCTTTTATGCGGTGACCACACAGTTCGTGACTGATGAACGGCTCAAGCTGAAGCTTCCGGAGGCGAAGACCGCCGAGGAAGCCGGGATGAACCGCGAGGAAAGGCCGCCCGAGGTCAAGATCGCGGCCGACGGCAGCATCTGGATCGACGACCGCATCGTTCCCGAGAGTGAGCTCGAGGAGCGCATGCGCGAGTTGGTGGAGCGCGCCCCGGACAAGGGGGTGATTCTCAAGGGAGACCGCGACGCCGACTACGGGGTGGTGGTCCATGTGCTCGATGTCGCCCGCAGCGTCGGGGCCGATATGATCCAGATGAGCGCCGACAAACCTCCCGAACGGTAGGCGAGCCTGCCGCATGCGCCCGAGTCGATTCCAAACGCCATGAGGCGGGTTTGGCACCGATTTATGGTGGTTGGGTTTTCTGCTACACTTACGCGAGCTATTGACAAGATGGTGGAACAACAATCCCTCGATCCGCAACCGACTCGGCGATCTTTTGTCGATTGGTTCTTAGGGACCAGCCTCGGCGCGGTGCTCGTGTCGGCTGTCTTCCCGGCCTTTCGGTTCGTCATCCCTCCCGAGGTGGCCGAGGCGCCGACCAATACCGTGCACGCGGCGAACCTCGCCGACCTGCCTCCCGGCTCGGGCAAGGTCTTTCGCTTCGGCTCGAAACCGGGAATCGTGATTCGTACTACCACCGGCGAGGTGCGGGCCTTCACGGCGATTTGCACCCACCTCAACTGCACGGTTCAGTTCCGCGAGGACATGCAGAACATCTGGTGCGCCTGCCACAACGGTCGCTTCGATCTCAATGGTGTGAATATCGCCGGTCCGCCGCCGAGGCCTCTCGAGCGCTACCGGGTCGACATCACCGATGATGAGATCTGGGTGACGAAGGAAGCCTGACCTTGAGGTTCGTGGACGCGATCACCCGTTTTCTCGACGAACGCCTCGACATTCGGCCATTGATCGACTTTGCAGGCGAAAAAGAGGTGCCGAGGCACCGCTACGAGGGGGCCTACTTTTTCGGCGGTCTGACGCTGTTCTTCTTCTTGATCCAGGTCGCTTCCGGCATTCTCTTGTTGCTGTACTACCGTCCGACCGCCGAGGCGGCGTTCGAGAGCGTGCAGTTCATCGTCACCCGCGTTCCCTTTGGTTGGTTGGTGCGCTCGGTCCATTCATGGTCGGCCAACCTGATGGTCCTTTCGGCCTTCGCCCACATGTTCACGGTGGTGTTCATGAAGTCCTACGCCAAGCCACGGGAGATGACGTGGTGGACCGGATGTCTCCTGTTGGCGATGGCGATGGGCTTTGGTTTTTCCGGATACCTCCTGCCCTGGAACGAGCTCGCCTTCTTCGCCACCAGAGTGGGAACCGACATGGTGAGCAAGGTTCCCGTCGTCGGCGATTGGCTCCTGCGCTTCCTGCGCGGCGGTGAGGACGTCACCGGCGCCACG
This sequence comes from Thermoanaerobaculales bacterium, assembly GCA_048061535.1. GTDB lineage: Bacteria > Acidobacteriota > Thermoanaerobaculia > Thermoanaerobaculales > Sulfomarinibacteraceae > Sulfomarinibacter. The sequence continues at coordinate 5,109 of JBGMRN010000168.1, forward strand.
TTGACCCGCTTCTTCGGCTTTCACGTGGCGGTGATGCCCCTGATCATGACCGGGCTGGTCGGCGCCCATCTGGCTTTCGTCCAACGCCAGGGCATCCACGTTCCCCGAGGTCTCGAGGAGGATGCCGAGCGTCGGGGTGGGATGAAGTTTTTCCCGAATTTCGTTCTCCGCGAGCTGGTGGCGTGGCTGATAGGCCTTGCAGTTCTGTGCGCACTGGCGGCGTTCTTCCCGTGGGAGCTGGGGGTCAAGGCCGACGCATTTGCCTCGGCGCCGGCCGGCATCACTCCGGAGTGGTACTTCCTCTTCATGTTCGAGACCCTGAAGTTGATTCCCGGCATGGTCATGGGGATCGAAGGTGAGCTGCTCGGTCTCGGCGCCTTCACCATCGGCGGGATCCTGTGGTTTCTGCTGCCGGTTCTCGACCGCCGCGCGAGCCGCGGCCAGCCGAGCCCTCTTTTTACCGCTGTGGGTGCGCTGGTACTGGCTTACATCGTGGTGATGACCGTTCTTTCGTTCTTGGGGGTGTTCCAGTGAGGCGGTGGATCGTCACTCTGGCAGTGGGGCTGTGCGCAGCGGGAGTCGCCGCCCAGGATGGGGCCGGCCCCGGCGCCGGTGCCGGAGGCAGTTGCGTTACCTGCCACCTGGCGCTGGACGAACCCGGGCTTCGCGAGCCCGCCGAGGTCTTCGCAGGCGACGCGCACAATCGCGAAGGACTGGGCTGCGTTTCCTGTCATGGCGGTGACGCCAGCGCCGAGGAACCGGACGAGGCGATGGACCCGGCTCGCGGCTTTCGTGGGGTGCCTGCGGTTCTGGGGATTCCCGCCCTCTGCGGCGGTTGCCATCGAGACTCGGCCTTCGTCAGACGGTTCAATCCGAACCTCCCGACTGATCAGTGGGACCAGTACCGAACCAGCGTCCACGGGCTCCAGCTGGCGAAAGGCGACACCAAGGTGGCAACCTGCATCTCCTGCCACGGTGTCCACGGCATCATGGCTGTCTCCGACCCCAGATCCTCGGTCTACCCGACCCAGGTCGTGGCGACCTGTGCCGGATGTCACGCAGACTCCGAGCTGATGGGCGAGTACGGCCTTTCCGCCGACCCGGTTTCGAACTATCGGAAATCGATCCACTCCATCGCCCTCACGGAGGGTAACGACCTCGGCGCACCGACCTGCAACGATTGCCACGGGTCACACGGCGCCACTCCGCCAGGGGTCGACTCAGTCTCGAATGTCTGCGGAACCTGTCATCCGATGAACATGGAGCTCTTCGTTCAATCGCCTCACGCCGAACCTTTCAGCGCCATGGAGCTCGCTGCGTGCGAGGCATGCCACGGCAATCACGAGGTGCTCTTGCCGAGTGATGCTTGGTTGGGTGTGGATGAAGAGAGTGTCTGCGGCCAGTGTCACGAGCGCGATGACTCAGGCGGTGAGGTTGCTCTGGCGCTTCAGGCGCTGATGGATCGAAGTGACGACATTCTGAGTGACGCGCGTACCGAGGTGGACAACGCCGAACGTGCGGGCATGCTGATGGAGGAGTCGGCCGTGGCCCTCGAGGAGGGACACCAGGCGTTGGTGACCGCCCGGACCCAGGTCCACCTCGCATCCGTGGCGGCGGTTGAGGAGCACACCTCGACGGCTGTGGAGGCGGCCGAGTCGGCGCTGGCCGAGGCGGCTGCAGCGCGGGGGGAGATCCGTTTCCGGCGCACCGGATTGCTGGCGGCCCTGTTCTTCATCGTGCTGGCGATTGTTGCCCTGGTGCTCAAGATCAAGCAGCTGGAACGCTGAATTCTCAATTCTCAGTTAATTGTTGCTGCCGACTATCGACTGGTGGGGGGAGCAACCGACAACTGAGAACTAAGAATCTGTTATCGCCGTGGTCATCTGATTCCTGCGAAGACGTCGTACAGCTCCCTCAAGCAAAGCCTCAGATTGCCGTCGTGGCGGCGAAACAGTGCTTCAAGGACAGGGTCGAGGCCGTTGGCGTGGTCGGGCGCCAGCTCGCGCACAAGGTCGGCAAGGAGTCGGGGCGAGGTTCGGCACTCGATGAGGACCGGTGATCGGCCTTGCCGGTGGCGGGTCGTGACGAGCCGGCCGGCGGAACGGGCTCTTCGGGCAAGCATCAGGCGGCCGGCCCGGCCGAGCTGTCCGGCGGCGTCCACGAGCACCGTGTGCCGCGAACCCAAGGAGTCTGGGAGCTGGTTTCTGGTCACCGCCCACGGGTTGCGGCAATCGCCGGAGAGTCTCACCAGGATGACCTCGCCGTCGAGACGGAGGGCGAGTTCCTCGAGGAGGGTCGTCTTGCCGCTTCCCTTGGGCCCGATGATATCTGCCCGGCCGCCGAGAGCATCGAGGCGTGCGGCGAGATCGTCCATCGTTCGCTCGACCGGACGGAATGAGAGTGCATCGATATGGTGGCTCGCGAAGGGGTTGTCCGCCGGACGAATTGGAAGGTCCCAGCACCGGTCACTAGCCCGCATATCTCACCAGCTTCCTACTGTGG
>JBGMRN010000169.1:0-2470 GCA_048061535.1 Thermoanaerobaculales bacterium
CCAACCAGACCGAGCGCAGCGTCGGCGGCAAGGTCCGGATCTCCGGATTCGAGAATACTGCCAGCGCGATCATCAGAAAGGCGATCGGCAGCACGATCGCCGCTACCGGACTCCAGTTGGGCTTCCGCCACAGAAAGACCAGGAGAACCACCACGATCACCCATGCGTCAGAGGACAGCACCTCATACCGCATCATGTACGGGCCGTGGCCCGCAGCCTGCCAGCGCAGGAGGAGCGCCAAAGAGTGCGGCGCCAGCCCGAGGCCGGCTATCCACAGTCCCCAACGGCTCCGCTCCGGTTTTTCAAAGAGCGACCCACTGACGATCGCAATGGTGGCGAGAATGTACAAACCCGCCGCGGTCCAGTGCAACACAGCCTCGACCCCGAACTCACTCACTGCGTCTCCCCTCCTCCCGGGCCGTGCGGGACGCTTCCTCCCGAGGCCCAACCTGGTAAAGGCCTTCCCACCTGAGGAGGAGAGGCAAAACGGATGGCGTCCACCACCCATCGGCCGTCCATGCGCCGCAGCTCGTACAACATCTCGTAGCGGTCATCCGAGGGAGGACCCGTCGGCTCTCCGTCGCCGAGTCGTCGCTCCTGGTATCGCCACGATTCTCGGGTCCGGACGAGCACGGTGGCAGACTCCCTGCGAACATTCTCGAAGTCAATTCCCAGGAGCTCGGCATCGAGAATAACCTCCCTGTCGAGACGGACACCGATCAGACCGGTGATCTTCCTCGCCTCTTTGTCTCCCGCCACCTCATCCACCAATGTAGCATCCGCCTCCCGGAAGGCCTTGGCCACTCGTTCATTGTAAGTGAGAACGAGTCTCCTCGCCTCGTCATTCGAAAACCCTCCGCACCCGACGATGGCGCCGGACAAAACCAACACCAGCCACAACACCGGCCCCCGGCCATCGCCGCGACTCATGCCGTCTCCCTCTCCTGCCCGGCCACGAGCCGCTCGAAGCGCTCCGCCATCAGGGGTCCGTACCGGTGAGCTCTCAGGGCCACCGTCACCCTCTCGCGCTCGCCGCAGGGTTCCACGATCACCATCGTATCCACAGGCGCCACCAGGAAGAGGAGCGCGGCTCCAGCCACCAGAAGGGACACTCCCGCATAGACCAACGGCAGCGCCCGGTCCCAGGTACCGCGCAGCCGCGCCCAGAGCGGAAGCCCGACCAATCGCACCCACCCGCCAGACGGCAGATGCACGCGGGCGCCGACCGGCGCCGTGTCGATCCACACCAGGTCGCCACTCCGAAACAACCGCATCTCGAGCCGGGGCGCAGGTCGGCCGTCACCGTCCATCAGCGCTCGAAACCTGAGGGCCAGAGTCTCGCTCAAGCGCTCCTCGCCCTCGTACACCCCCGGTCGCACATGGCGGAGCAAGAGGGCGAGACGTTGGTACCCGCCCTCAGTTGCGGAAAGCTCCACCAGCGCGGCCGGGCCGAAATCCTGGTCGAGGTACGTGGTCCTCGAGCCCCGGCGAAGCGGGCGGTTGATACCGAGCTCGACTGAACGTTCAGGCGGGCCTCCCAGAGTGACGCTCGCGGTGAGGTCCATCAGCTTCCCGTTCGCGTAACGCTTCGGCGCCAGGTGATCAAGGCGGAGATTCTCTTTCAACTCGAACGGAAGCCCAAGCCGCCCCGGCCACTGGGCCGCCCATGCCTCGTGATCCGGGGGAAGGGTTTCCCCCTCGACCAGGTCGACGACGGCGCTCGCACCCAGTAAAGCCCGCAGCAAGCCCGCGAGCACGAGCAGCAGCAACCCGGTGTGGAAAAACGGTGATCCGAGTAGGCTGAGGCGGCCGTGGGATCTGATCGTCACAGTTCGCTCGGGCGCCGAGCCCGGAAGAGCCCGACGGTCGAGCTCCCGCCGGAAGTCGGCGCGGGCAAAGCTCGCCTCGGTACACGAGAACCCGCGGCAGCGCCACCACCGCTGCCACAGCTCGACGACCACCAGGGTCAAGGAAGAACCAGCAAGGAGAATGAGCGTAACGAAGAATGCCGAGGTAAAGACGCGATCGAGACCGAGGGAATTCACGACCTGTGCTACCAGCGGCATCGATTCCTGAAAGTCAGCGATGGCGCGAGTGGATGCAACACCCGCCTGCGGCACGATGGCGCCGACCAGGCCGACGGTCGCGACGACGAGCACCTCGGCGACGATGACCCGGGGATTGCGAAGGATCCGCCTCGCCGCCAAAGCCGGGCGACCTCGGTTCCACTTCTTCGGATCCTCCACTGTCTCGGAGGCCGCCGGGGCCTCCGGCAGCACCTTCATCAGTTCCAGTTCTCCTGCGCTGCCATGTTGTGTCTGCTCGAGCAGGCGGCCTGGCAATCCCTCCTGTTGTAGGACTGGTAAGCCCGCTTGGTGAACGACTGCACCTGCATGGTGTTGAGATCGTTGTTGTAGGCGTAGCGCGGTGGCATATTGCTGTTGCGATCGCCGATCAGGCGCGACATCTT
>JBGMRN010000169.1:2570-7512 GCA_048061535.1 Thermoanaerobaculales bacterium
TGTTCCACGGTGCGCGCATCTGGACTGCGACCAACGGCGACGTGCCGGTGCCGGTCGCTCCCGTGCCCGCCACCACCGGGTGGCGCGACTTGTTGGCCGGGTTGAACTCCTGGGCGACGTCGGTCTCCACCGGGTTCGCGACCGAGCCGTTGGGCGACAACCCGTTCGGCGGATTGGTGCCGAATCCAAAAGACGAGTGACATTTGAGACAGATTTCGTACTCGTTCGTCGCGCTCGCCGCCGGCGAGAATTCGGGCGATGTCGTGGGAGCGAAGTTGGCCAGTCCAGCGAAGTTGAAGACTACTCCGAAGACTGATTTCAACGGGCTGTCCGTGCCGATCTGGTTGCGGGTCGAGGTGGCGGTGGCCGCCCAGTCATGCGAGGTCGAACCGGCGGCGTGGGGAGCGTGACAATCCATGCAGCTCACATGACGACCGGCGCCCGAGAAGCTGCCGTCATCATAGGTCGAAGCCGATTCGGCCACCGTGTCGTGGACCGCGTCGTCCTCCACCGGATGACTGATGGTCTTGGCCACGACGGTCGCCAAGTCCTTGCCCGAGAGGTCCTGACCGGTGCTGCCGTTGCCGTGGCATGTGTAGCACTGGAACGTGGACGCGACCCCGGCCGGGTTGAAGGAGCCGGAAAGGAGCTTGGGGAAGTCCGAAAAGTGAACAGCGCCGAAGGGATTCGTGCTCGTCCCCGGACGCGCGTCACCCCGGTCGGCATGGCACTTCGTGCAGTTGCGGTCAAAGGTGGAACCATCGTGCAGCGTGTAGGTCCAGGCGCCAAACGCGCCGAAACTGGTGTAGTCGTGGGCCGAGACGTCGTAGGCTGCCGCATCGATGGCCGGCCGGCCGGCGCTGACCGCGCTCTGATGGCAGGAGACACAGGTCCCGCCACTTGCGGCAGCCGGGTCGAAATCGGTCCGTGCCGGCGTCCCGGACACAATCTCTCCGCCCGCGTTGCGACCGACCGCCCGGCTGGCCTGGGTGCGCGCGTCTTCGTGCGCGTTGTACTCGTGAAGCGTCGCCCCCGGTGCGTTGTGGATATGGTCCTGGTGGCACATGTTGACGCACGACCGGTCTGCCGGAGCGACACCTGAAAGCGGCGCCGTCCAGCTCACGGCCGTGTCGGTAAAGCTGTCGTTGGTGCCGAGCACGGCGCCCAGAGCATGGCGGCTGGTCTTTGCGACCCCGCCGGTCATGCCCTGCCAGATATCGGGGTGACACGAGGCGCAGGTGACGCCGCCGGTGCTCTCCCCCGCCGCAAAACCCTGGCTGTGGGGGTGACACCCCACGCAACGATAGTTCGCGTTGTGGCTGTGATCGGCCGACAGGTTGTTGCGGTGATAGGAGGTCTTTGTATGACATGTTTCGCAGATACCGTCCGTAAACGGGCCGCCTCCAGCCCCGGTGGTGACGCCAAGGTAGCTGTTCTCCGGGTTGGTACCACCGGTGGTATCGGCGACCTGGAAGGTGATCACCGCGGTGCCGCTCGACGGCGTGTTGAGCTGCTCACGAACGAGGAAAATGTTTCTGGTCTTGTGGGGCGTGTGGCATCTCAGGCAGTCGACCGCCCAGTTCCCGTAGTCGACGCCGGTGTGCTGACTCGAGTGGGTGGCGAGGGCGTGGCAATCGACACAGATCTGCGCACCGTGCGTGCGACGGAGAAGCTGGCCACTGCCCGCCGCCTTGACGCCGGCGTTGTTGACCGTCACCGCCCGCACCGCCCGCCCGACGTTGCCGGCGGCGTCGGTGACATTAACGGTGATTTCGTGCATCCCATTCGCCAGAGTCGTGGTGTCGAGGTCGAACTGGTAGATGGTGCAGTTCGTGCCGCAACTGTAATTGCTGTTCACCGTCGCCGCGGTGGATGCCGCCCCGCCGTCCACGTACCAGCTGATCGGCGTGGCGGCCAACCCGCCTTCATCCCAGACCTGGAGGTTGACCCGCTCGGGACCGCCGATCACCGCGCCCTCCGACGGAGCGAGAATCAAGAGTGTCGGAGCGACCGCGTCAGCGCCGCAAGAGCCCAAGGTGACCGGGCCCAAGACCTCGGGGTTCGTTCCCGAGACACCGTCCGGATCGGAGAAGGTCACCCGCACCCAGTAGGTCTGCCCCGGGGTCAGGCCGGAGATCAGACACTGCCGAGGCGAAAGCCCGCCTACCGCCGCGCATGCTGTGGTGCCCGGCCAGGAGTCGGCAGTGTTGTACTCCATGAGAGTGGAACCGTCGCCGTTGTCGTCGCCGGAAAAGCGAGAGGTCACGGTCAGGCTGTCGCAGGACGACGCCAGGACATCGGAACCGACGACTGTCGTGTTATCGACGCCGCACACAGGCGTGGAGACCGGTCCCAACACCTGCGGATTGGTGCCGTTGACGCCGTCCACATCCGAGAAGGTCACCTGATAGTAATAGGTCGTCGACTCGGCGACGCCGTTGTCGGTGCAAGTTCTGGGCGAGGCTCCTGTGAGACCGGCGCACACGGTCGTCCAGGGCCCCGACGCGGTGGTTCCACGCTCGACCAGGGTCGTACTATTACCGTTGTCGTCGTCGGCGAACGGCGCCGTCACCACCACCCGGTTGCAGGCGGGGGCCGACGCCGAGGCGGGCTGGACGGTGACGCTGTTCACCGGGAGGCGCGGCCGGTGGGGTCCGGTGCCGGCGCCGACGGAGTAGTTGACGCAATTGTCGCGGGCGAAGATCGCGTAGTAGTAATCCGCCCCGTTGGTGAGGCCGGTGTCGGTGAAGCCGGTGCCGGTTCCGACGTAGATGACCGTGCTCGCCCCGATCGTGTTCCCGGCCGAATAGGTCGCCCCCTCGGACGGCGTGTCGGCCACCGCCACGGTATTTCGAAGGATCACGACCCCGGCGAAATCCGTATCCGCCGGGTTGGTCCAGTTGAGCGCGATCTGTCCGTCCCCGAGCACGATCGTGCCCCAGATCGGATCGCCGGGCGACTGGTTGTCCACCGCGACCGTGGCCGAAGTGGTATCGCTGCCGGTGACCGAGTTCCCGGCGGTGACGCCGGTCACTGTTCCGGTAACGGCCTGGAGGCTTCCTGGCGGAACCGGCATGGCGGCGTGCCCAACCGGGGTGATCCTCAGCCGGTACTGGGTGGTGGTCGTGGTCACGCCGATGGGCGTGCCGAGAGCGATGTTCAGCACGTCAGCGCCCGGATTGATTGTCGAGCCATACACCGTGGCGCCGTCGTCGCTGACAACCTCGATGAGGGAGAGAAACGGCGCCGATCCCGTGGTCAGTGTTACCTGTACCGCAGAGACGGTGTCGTTGCCGCCGCTGGTGGCGAGGGTGAAGGCGTCCAGGTCCGCGGCGCCGTCGCCGGGGCAGACGGTGGCGTTCGCGGGGTTGACTCCGTCGCCGAGCACCGTGTCGTTGCTCACAACGGTCTCGTCCACGGTAACCTCGGAGCTGTCGTCCCCGTTGTTGCGGTCGTCCGCGAGATAGATTCTGACCTCGTTGCTGTTGGCGTTGGTGACCAACTCTGCCATCACCGCCAGGTTCGAGCCGCTGGGGGCGGTGCCCGAGATCCCCGAGGTGTCGGGAAGGTAGAGCACGTCAGCCCATGACGATACCGTTCGCTCCACCCAGCCGAAGCTGATAAACGTTCCCCCCTGCGCGTAACCGATGTGAAATCGCATCGTGAACCCGCCGGGACCCGACCGGTCGCGAAGGCGCCACCTCATGCTGATCCCGGTCACCGTCGTCGTCTGGGCATAGGCGGTGGGCTTGATCATCAGCAGCATCTCGAAGGGAGACGGCTCCAACGTCGAGAGCCGACCGGGCTGTGGGTTGCAGAACGGGCCGGTGGTCATCGTCGTCACGGCCGTGCCCGTGATGCCGGACAGGTTGTTCCCGCAGCTCACCGACCAGTTGGTGGTGTACCCGCCGTAGGTGGCGCCGTTCGAGATCTGCCAGCGGTAGGTCGACTGCGCCGCCGCGGCCGGCGCCGGGAGAGCCGACACGAGCGCGACGATGGCGAGGGCCCGGCGCACGTTCATGGTCCGTCCTCCGTCAGCGTATTGCTGTCGGCGTAGTGCACTCCGTGGCAGGAGATGCACTGCACGAGGCCGCCGGCATCGAGCCGGAAATCATTGGATTGATTGAGGTCGCCGTTCACGCCTTGCTCCCCCCCATTCCCGTCGAGCGGCACGGGCCGGTCATAGCCCCTGCCGTTGGCCCCGAGAGCCTGGCCGACAGGGTGACTCTTGAAGCTCCCGTCGTAGGTCTCCACCGCCACGTGGTCCATCGTCCAATCACGGTGGCAGTCACGGCAATACTTGTCACCAACCGAGTTGGCGCCTTCGTCGAGAGCGGCGCGGAGAAACGGGAAGGAAGCCGAAAAACGCCACCGCTCCGCGATCGCGAAGCTTCCGCCCGAAAATGTCACCGTCAGACCGTTGTCAAGTGGGACACCGGCGCCGATGTTCTGTTCCGCCAACCAGCTCGTGCCGCCGTCCTTCGAGTAGCGGAACCGTGAGTCCGCGACCGTGATCTCGAGCAGGTAGGAGCTCCCTCCCGTTCCGGTGTATTGCCCGCCCACCGTCACCTGGCCGGTACTCCCCAGCGACGTCAGTTGATCCGGAGGACTCACCCGGGTCCGGCCGCGATTCGCGGACGAGGCTGCATGCTGATCGTGGCAGGTGGAGCATACGACGTTGCCGCTCATCACCCGCAACAGCATCTCTTGGTGGGTGGGCGGCAGCGCACCGAAGGCGGCGTTGGTGACGGCCGCATCGAAACCGTGCGAGCTGCCGGTGGACCCCGGCTGGGCGACGTCGGAGCTGTTGATCGGAAGTGCGGAGGCCAGCCCCGCCGGATTGTGGCACGACTGGCAGAGGTTGACGTTGCCGGCGGAGGTTGTCAGGTTGCCGCCGGCGGAGTTATGACCGGTGTGGCACGACGAGCAGTCGATGCCGAAG
>JBGMRN010000170.1:0-5445 GCA_048061535.1 Thermoanaerobaculales bacterium
CAGCCACCACCGAAACGGCCTGACCGTTGACCCGAAGCTCATGTCGCTTCGTCCCCATCAGCTGTTCCGGAAGTCCATGACCGAAGGATAGCACTCGCTGAAAAGGCGCATCGGGCCTTTCGCTTCGAGATCAGTGAACGTAACCGAGCGCCCGCAAATGGGCCGCCTCCTCTTCGCTGAGCTCCGCTTCGATGGGTTCGACGGAGGCAACCCGGTCCATCCGCCGCTTCAATTCCGCCCGCAACTCCGCCAACAGACCCGGACGCACCTCGGAGAGGTCATCCAGCTCCTCCGGATCGGTGGAAAGGTCGTACAGCGTCTCCCACTCGCGGTCGTCCAATTTCGAGTGAATATACTTGAAGCCGTTCATGACGATCGCCTGTTTGTCGGAGTACGATTCGGGACGGTAGGTCGAAGCGACAAAGGGATGCGTTGGGATCGCCGTCCCGTGCATCAGCGGCACCAGGCTCACGCCGGAAGCATCCGCGGGCGCCTCGAGCCCGAGCAGGTCGGCGACGGTTGGGAACACATCGATCAAGCTCACCGGATCCTCGACCACGGCGCCTTCGGGCAGGTGCTCGGGCCACACAAAGATCAACGGCACCTTCAGCAACGTGTCGTAGAGTTGACTGACATGACCGACGTGGTCGTGATTGCCCAGGCCTTCACCGTGGTCCGACGCGAAGATCACCAGCGTATTGTCCATCAGACCCCGTGCTTCGAGACCGGCAAGGAGACGACCGATCTCGCGGTCGGTGAACTCGACCTCGCCGGCGTAGCGGCGCCGGATCTCGGGTTTCCGAAGAAGCTGCTTGCAGGTCAGAAGCAGCTCTGTCGCAACCGGGTTTTCCGAAGGGTTGACGAGCCGAAGCGTCGCCGGCAGCTCGGTCTGAAACGTCGCCGGTCCGATCCGTTTTTCGCGCATCCGCCAGCCGCCGAGAGGTTCGACCTCGATGGCGGGATCGTCGATCCTCAGCGTGTCAAACCGATAGGAGCGACCGGCTTCGACGTCGAGCGGAATGAACTCGAGCTCGCTGGCGCCACTCGGCAATTCAAGATCGAAACTGTTGCCGCGTCCACCGGAATCGATCTGACCGAAAATCCGTCCATCGAGGCGGAGCTCAATTCTCGGGTAGTCGAGATCCGGCGGCGCATATGGCTCGTGCGGATCCGAGTAGTGAACCCAGAGGAAGAAGGGCTCGCCCAGGGACGCCTCGACCGAGGCCAGGGTCTCGTCGGTGACCTCAGCGGCATTCTTCATCCAGTCGCGGGGAAAGCTGTCGCCGAAGTGCTCGAAGCCTCGGGCGAAGCCGAACTGCCGCTGCATCACCCCGAGGCTGATCACCGCGGCGGTGCTTCTCCCGGCTGCGCGCAGCGACTCCGCCAAGGTCGGGAAGCGTTCGCTCAGCTCCTGGGCGTTGTTGTGGACCCCGTGCTCCATGGGAAGCAGCGACGTGAACAACGAGGCGTGGCTGGGACCGGTGATGGGGATGTGCGACCGGGCCTGCGCGAACAGCACGCCGCGGTCGGCGAGGGCGTCGATCGTGGGGGTTTCGACATCGGCGCCGTACGCCCCGACAAAGTCGGCCCGCAGCGTGTCGACCACGATCAGCAGCAGGTTGCCGGATCCCTCACCAATGCCCTCCTCGGCGAACAGGCGAGGGCGCCGCAGAACCAATCGCCTCTCTCCCGCTGCCGAGGTATCACCCGGAACGGCAGCGAAACCGATCTCGACCGGACCATCGCCCGGCTCGATGAAGAAACTCAGCTCTTCTCCGCCGAAACCCGAGGATTTCGCCGACAGCAGGGTCTCGGCGGGAGCGTCCTGCCGTCGCGTCCAGATCAGAACCCCGGGTGCTCCCGACTTCGGCGAGTCCTCGAGAGATGGCGTGAGGCCCAAGACCAGGGACCCCTCCGAAGAGATGGTATAGACGAGGTTGACCCCTGAATCCAGAAACACGTCGCCACCGCGCGCCTCGACATCGCGTCGGGAAGCCCTATCCCCGGCGTCGTCGGCGGCCCGTCGCGCGCCACTGAATCCAAAGGAATCGAAGGCGACCGCAAGCGTTCGCTCATCGGAGGAACCGGGCTGGCGGTCGCGAGGCCTTTCCGCATATCCGAACACCAGATCGATCCGATTTTCACCGAGCGAAAGGACGCCCTCCGGCACTCTCAGCGAATAATAACCTGCCCCGCGCTCGAGCTCCACCGACCCGATCGGTTGCTCGTTGATCCGAACCTCCACACTTTGGCTGGGAGCGCCTTCGAAGGCGAACGGCCAGCATCGAAACTCGACGCCCGGATAGTCGGTTCGCAGCAAGAAGGTGTCGAAAGACGCGGAGTCTGCGGCTGCCCACACGAAGGAGGTTCCCGAGTCGGAGATGATTTCGGGCTGGGACCAGCCCGCTCGCAGCACATCTTCGGCGGCTGGTTCACCAAAGTCGACGAACGCGACTTCCTTTCGGATCCGCGCCGAAGCCAGGCGGTCGGCAAAGTCATAGATCTGCAGCATCCGGTCGGTATCGGGTGCGTCGGGCTGCAGACCACCATCTCCACACCCGAGGGAGACGACGGCGATGCCGCAAACGAGAACGGCGAACGTCCAATGCGTCCGTGAGCTCATACCGAGAAAGTCTACCAACACCACAGACACCCTTCAAACGACGATGAACGCCTCAGTTAATGTAGCCCAACGCCTCGAGTTGTTGCTCCCGCAACTTCCTCTCCTGCTCGGTAATCTCGAGCTCCGGGCGCTGAAGATCGGGGCGTTGCTTTTTGGAGACCACGATCGGAGCGCCCCAGGCAACAACCTTGTCGGCGTTCTTCACTTCGCCGTCAGTATCCACTGACATGCACATCTCAACATCTCGGTAGGTGAACTTGCCGAGGGAGAGGGCGCGCCCCTTCCACAGAGGATCCGAGGCGGACGTGACGGTGTCGTCGAGAAGGGTCTCAACCCCGTCTTCAGATTCTATGGTGATACGAAAACGGGCGCTCATCTCCCGCCCCCGAAGACGCTTTGCATCCAGGCCGTACTCGATCCACATCTCGACCCCGGGCGCGACGAGAAGCTCGCGACAGCCGTTGTTGGATCTCAGCAAACGGCGGGGAATCCCGTCCATTTCTCGCCGCACATCGTCGAAGGCCAGCGCGAACGCGTAAAGCTCCGCGTCCACGTACGGCCGGCGGTCCTTGGGACGCACTGCAACGGGCGCGGGAGAGGGCAGTGCCGCCAGCTGCGGGCAATGGTCGTAGGGAACGCGCTCAACGCGCATGGGCAGGTACGGAGGCACCCACTCCCACACGATTTCACCCTCCTGCGTGATCTCGAAGGCCCGGCCGCCATGGCTCGAGGTGACCAGCGCATTTCTCCCCGGCAGCTTCTGGACGGTTCCCGCCACCGATGAGAAGAAGAACCTCGAACCGTACTCCCAGACGACCGCCGCCCTGATCGGATCGATGACCTGTACCAGGCTGCGCCGATAGGTGAAGCGGTTGTTGCGTCCGTTGTTGAAAACCATGATCAGGCCTTCACCATCGGCGCCCTTGGCGATCATCGAGGCTTCGTGCTGGTAGTCCAGGCCCCGGGAGTACTCCCACACCACGTCACCGCTCAGCTTGTCGACGATGAATATGGTGTTCAGATGGCGGGCGCTGACAAGGATGTTGCCCGGCCGAAAACGCCGGTCGCCCGCATCGAACCACCGGTTTTCGGGAAGCTCGAAAACCGAGTTTATGTGGGTGGGATCCTTGCGGTCCGGATTCCACGTCGGGAATGAACCCCGATGGTCCACCGAGCGCCACTCCCAGATCATCCTGCCCTTCGAGTCGACCTCCTGGAGGTAGTCGGTATCGCGCACCTTGCTCCGAGCGAGGACGAGAAAGTGGCCGTTTCGCAACTGAATCAGGTCATGATGGGGGAAGTCCCCGTCATCGGGCAATCGGTAAACCCACTTGAGCCTCCCGTCCCAGTCATACTCCTTGATCAGGTTGTCGATGCCGGTGACCGCGAGGTCGCCCGCACGACTCAGCCGAACCCTGTGGACGGCACGGACCTCTGGCCAGGCGTGCACGATGCGACCGTTCATGTCGATCAGCATCGGAACCCGGCGGCGGTAAAGCACCAAATTGTAGCCCGCTTCAGATTTGCCCGGGCGATAGCTTCGCACCCACGACGACGCATCCAACTCCGGTAAATCGAGGTGCAAATCATCGAGGCCGGCGCGTTCGGCGGTCTGCATCTCATCGAGCAACCGCCGGTGTTCGGCTTGGTCCCGGACGTGCCGGATTGCAGCCACCGCCACCAGTGCGGCCGCCACCGCGAGGACGATCAGAATCCGTTTCACCGCCGGCTGATTCCCGGACTCATGCCTCATCAGGAGCGGTGATGTAGCCCTCCCGCTCGAGATAGAGAACCACCTCTCGAGTCGCTTCGGCCGGCGTGAGATCGGAGGTGTCAATCACCACCTCGGCATCGGCAGGCTCCTCGTAGGGGTCGGAAATACCGGTGAACTCCTTGATGACGCCGGCCCTCGCCTTGGCGTACATGCCCTTCCGGTCGCGCGCCTCACAGACCTCGAGGGGGGTCGACACGTACACGAGCACGAAGCCGCCGCAGTGGGAAACACTCTCTCGCACGTCATGGCGGACCACATCATAAGGCGCGATGGGCGCGCAGATGGCCACCCCGCCCGCGCGCGTGATCTCGGCCGCGACAAACCCGATGCGGCGGATGTTGAGATCGCGGTGCTCTTTGGAGAAACCGAGCTCGGAGGAGAGGTTCTTGCGAACCAGATCCCCGTCGAGCAACGTGACCCCGCGCCCGCCGAGCTCGAGCAGTCTGATCCTGAGCGCGTTGGCGATCGTCGACTTGCCGGACCCGGAGAGGCCGGAGAAGAAGATGGTGAATCCCTGGGCGTTTCGTTTGGGATGGCTTCGTTTCAGCTCCTCGGCGACCGCCGGGTAGGTGTACCACTCGGGAATGGCCCGCCCGTCGTCGAGACGCTGACGGATCTCCTCCGCCCCAAGCCGCAACACCCGCCCATCCTCGGGAACGTCACCCGCCTTGACGTATCTTTTGCTCTGTTCGACGTATGCCATTTCCTCGGCGGGCACCAGCTCCACACCGAGTTCTTCGGCGTGCTCGGCGGCGAGCTTTGCGGCATCGGCGAAATTGTAGCCGGGAGCGCCCGAGGTCTCGAGCACCGACCCCGCGCCGTTGAAATCCACCATCAGGTGACTACAGCCGTGGTTCTTGTGCACGATGGCGTGAAGCAGAGCCTCGCGCGCTCCCCCGCCGTTCACCGCCATCGGCAGCAGACTGAGTCGGGCCATGAACTTCGGGAAATGGGGCATCAGGGCCTGGTAGCAGCGAACCCGCGTGTAGTGGTTGGTATCTCCGGGCTGGTTGAGCCCGACCGCAGGATGGATGAGGAGGTTCGCGCC
>JBGMRN010000170.1:5545-7357 GCA_048061535.1 Thermoanaerobaculales bacterium
GTCGACAAGATGGGATCCGTGGGGGGCAATAAGATTGTCCAAGGTAATTCTCCGTCAGCCCAAGAAATTGGGCGAAAAAACTCGCGGCGAGGGATTTTAGCCCTTTGACACCGAGAAGTATAGGGTTATCTCCTCTTACGTCCTCTCTGTCCTGGTCCTTTTTTCTCGGATCGAGCCCAAAGGGCGCGAGCCGAGAAAAAAGCTAAGACAACACCGGCAATCTCCAGGTCGGCGTGTATTCGAAGATCAATCTGGTCTGGATGTGGTCCACCTCGGGGCGGGTGGTAAAGGAGTCGAGGGCGAGGTCGCGGAGATGATCCGAGTCGCGCACGGCCACGTGCACCAGGAAGTCGTCACCGCCGGTTACGTGGAAGACGCTGCGCACCTCGGGCAGCTCGGCGACATGGGCTCGAAAGCTGTCCACCAGCTCGCGGGAGTGGAGCCGAAGCCTGACCGCGATCATCGCCTCGAGCCCCACTCCCAGCGATCCCGGATCGATGTCGGCGTGAAAACCGCGGAGAACCCCCAGTCGCGCCAGCCGGCGGACCCGCTCGAGACAGGTGGAGGGCGCCACGCCCACCATCTCGGCAAGGCGGTTGTTGGCCACGCGAGCATTCTTTTGCAGAACCGCCATGATGGCGAAGTCGATTCGGTCAAGTTCGTCTAAAACCTTCATGTAGCGAATTATATTCGTTTTCTTGAAACCTGCGGGAATCATCTTCTAAACTTCTCGCTGGAAGGGAATATTCAACCCACTACGACAGGAGTCCCGAAGCCCAAGACCCCCCAGACGACGAACCCGAGGAGGCGCCATGAAATTCGAGCTTTTGTCCGGTAGCGATCTTCAGGCCATCGACGCCCTCAAGGCGCACTACGGAGGTGCGCAGAAGATCGTTGACACGATCCGCCGGCAACGAGACTTCGGGACGCGCAAGAAAACCCTTGTCGAGAAGGGTTTCGGCGAGATGATCGAGGATGCGGAGCGCCTGGTGCAGCGGTTTGCCAAGATCGGCGACTTCGAGCAGGCGATCGAAACGGCCTATCGCGACGACTTTGGGATCGCCACCGCCCAGGTTTCGGGCTTCCAGGGCGCACCCGTCACCCATCGCGCCATGCAGCGAATGGCTTCGAGCGCCGCCACCGATGAGCCGTGCTGGGCACCCTCGGAGTTCATCTCGGTCGTGGCGTTGACCGAGCACTACGTCTACTCGGGCGATCTCATGGCCACCCTGACGATGGCCGAGAACATCATGCAGGCATCCAAGTTCTGCTCCACCAACCTGATCGGCACGCCGCTGCCCGCGAGCCGCTTCCAGACGCTCGAGGAGGTCACCGGCAAGACCTTCGAGACCGCCGATCTGGGCGACGGCATGGCCCAGATCATCCTCAAGAACATGGGCACAGCCTTCGGAAACCTCGGCGGCGTCGAGGTCGCGAATGACAACCACCTGGTCTACCTCGACGGTATCACCCGCGCTGCGCTGGAGACCGGCGGGGACTTCTATCTCAATCCCTCCTGGTCCTCGATCATCGCCGCCTGCTACTTCGGGCGCGACATTCCGAATCTCCACTTCAAGATCTCGATGCTGCTCTCCACCCAGAACCTGATGCAGTTCCGCATGCTCATGAACATCATGAGCGAGTACCTGCGCGACGATCAGACGACGCCGATCTACGAGGTCAACATCGGCAATGGCGTGTCCCCCGAAAACTTCATTCTCTGCGCCGAGGAGCTCGACCGCAGCGGCATCAAGGGCGTGAGCCTGGCGGCGCACCTCCGGATCAACCCGGATCTCGGAATGCCCGATTTCG
>JBGMRN010000171.1:0-4423 GCA_048061535.1 Thermoanaerobaculales bacterium
CCTGGCTCCCGATGTGACGATGTCCTGATCGTCACATCGGCGTGCCTGGCATCCTCTCGGGGAGCGGTATGACAGAAGGCCACGTCACCTACCAGTAGCGCAAATCCGGAGCTCTGGACCGCGCGATGACCAGACGCAATTTGCCGGGCGAATTGCAGCGGTCTTCAGGAGCCCTTGCGGTTGCGCTTCGGCTTTTTCAACCTGGGGTCCTTGCCCTGGGCGCGGAGCTTTTCCTCTCGCTTGGCCAACAGCTCGACGGCCTGCTCGAGGGTGACCGACGCGGGGTCGGTTCCCTTGGGGATGGTGGCGTTGACGGTGCCGTCGGTGGCGTAGGGTCCGTAACGGCCGGTCTTGACTTGGATGGCTTGGCCGCTTGCGGGATGGGCGCCGAGGTCGGCGATGACCGAGGCGGCGCCGCCCCGACGGCCCTTCTTCGGTTCTTTGAACCGTTTCACCGCTTCATCCAGAGTCACAGTGGCGAGCTGCTCCTGGCTTTCGAGGCTTCGTGTCTCTTCAGCCATCTTGAGGTACGGACCGTACCTGCCGTCCTGCGCGGTGATTGTCTCGCCGGTCTCGGGGTGTTTCCCAACCTCGCGCGGAAACGAGAGCAGCATGAGGGCCTGCTCGAGGGTCAGGGTGTCGGGTGACATGCTCTTCCAAAGGCTCACCATCTTGGCTTTGCCGCCCTTTTTGACTGTCCCCTTCTCGGTGCGTTCGGAGTCGCCGAGCTGGACGTAGGGGCCGAAGCGGCCGCTCTTGATGTGGATCGGCTTGCCGGTCTCGGGGTCGCGGCCGATCTCCCGGTCGCCTTCGGCCGCCCGGTCGACCATTTCGAGGGCTCGCTCGAGGGTCAACTCGTCCGGAGGAAGGTCGTCGGGAATGGATGCCCGCCGACTCGAGTCCCCGATTTGAATGAACGGTCCAAAGCGTCCGACCCGCACCGCGACCTCTTCCCCGGCGGATGTGGTCCCGATGGAGATCCGCGAGGCCTCCTGGGGGGTGATGCTCTCGCCGGAGGCCGCGATCAACGCGCGCAGGCCGACCCGCATGACCTGGCGCCCACCGTTGCCCCCGCCTCCGCTCCCGAAATAGAAGTCGCGCAACCACGGCGCCGCCTCATGCTCGCCGCGGGCGATGGCGTCGAGCTCGTCCTCCATCCTCGCGGTGAAGTCGTAGTCCACGAGGTCGGGGAGGTTGCTTTCCAGCAGCCGCGTTACGGCAAATGCGGTGAACGTAGGGACCAGGGCCTGGCCCTTGTGCCACACATAGCCGCGGTCCTGGATCGTCTGGATGATGGTGGCGTAGGTCGAGGGCCTGCCGATGCCGCGCGCCTCGAGCTCTTTGATCAGGCTGGCCTCGGTGAAGCGCGCCGGCGGCTGGGTCGTGTGGCTCGTCGGCTCGACCTTGTCCGCCCGGAGCTCCTGAGATTCTCTCAGCGACGGGAGCATCTTTTCCTGGTCCCCGGGCTCGGCCTCGGGGTCGTCCGAGCCCGCCACGTATGCGCGGAGGAAGCCGGGGAAGGTGATGACCTTGCCCGAAGCGGCAAAAACCGCGGCGCCGTTGTCGGCGGTCGGCGCCTGGACGCGGACATTGGTGCGCAGGCCGACGGCGTCTTTCATCTGCGACGCCATCGTTCGTTTCCAGATCAGGTCGTAAAGTCGATACTGGTCGTTGTCGAGAGCGGACTTGAGGCTTGCAGGGGTGCGGAAGCGCGCGCCCGCCGGGCGGATCGCCTCGTGAGCTTCCTGCGCGTTCTTGGACTTCGAGCGGTAGACGCGGGGACTGTCGGGCACGAACTCGGCGCCGTAGAGTTCCTTGGCCTGGTTCCGTGCAGCGTCGAGGGCCTCGTGGGACAGGGTCAAGCTGTCCGTCCGCATATAGGTGATATAGCCGTTCTCATAAAGGCTCTGCGCGACCCGCATGGTCCGTCGCGCGTTGAAGCGCAGCTTGCGCCCCGCCTCCTGTTGCAGGGTCGAGGTCATGAAGGGGGGGTAGGGGCGATTGGTGAAAGGCTTCTCGTTGACCTCGGTAACCTCGAAGGAAGCGTTGGAGAGGTTCGAAGCCAGAACTTCGGCCGTGCCCACGTCGAGGATCAGGGCTCGGCTCTTGAGCTTGCCGGTCTCCTGGTCGAAGTCCTTGCCCACCGCGATTCGTTTTCCGTCGAGCTCGGCGAGACGCGCGGTGAAGCTCTGTGTGCCATTGTCGAGAGCTTGCAGCGTCGCATCGATTCCGCAGAAAGCAGACTCGACGAAACGGATGCGCGCCTCCTCGCGGGCCACCACGAGTCGCGTCGCAACTGATTGCACGCGCCCCGCGGAAAGCTTGGGCCGCAGCTTGCGCCACAGAATCGGTGAGACTTCGTAGCCCACGAGACGGTCGAGGATTCGGCGCGTCTCCTGCGCCGCCACCAGCCGATTGTCGATGTCGCGGGGCGTCTCCAGTGCGTTCTGGATGGCCGAGGCGGTAATCTCGTGGAAGACGAGCCGCTTGACCGGAATCGTCGGTTTCAACACCTCGACGAGGTGCCACGCGATGGCCTCTCCCTCGCGGTCTTCATCGGTGGCGAGGTAGAGCTCCGATGCACCTTTGAGCATTTTCTTGAGCTTGTCCACCTGTTTCTTTTTGTCTCTGGGAACCACGTACAGGGGTTTGAAATCGTTGTCGACGTCGACACCGAGGCGTGCCCAGGCTTCGCCCTTGTATTTCTTGGGGATCTGGTCGGCGTTGGGGGGCAGGTCCCGGACATGGCCGATGGACGAGTCCACGACATAGTCCGGCCCCAAGAACTTGGAGATCGTGCGGGCCTTCGCCGGCGACTCGACAATGATGAGTACTTTCGCCATAGGGCCCATAGGAGAGCGGACCCAGCCACGCTTGTCAAGCGATGATCCAAACCGGGTGGTATGATCTGCCGACGCCGTGGGCCCAGCCCGCGACAGCAAAGGACGAGAGGTAATTGCGATGGGTCCGTGGCTGGTTGACATCTATGACCGTTCTGAACTCGAGGCATGGCTTGCCGGCGGCCCATCCGGCGGCCGGGCGTCGGTGGTGATGGTCGTGCGTGGTGACGGCACGGCGGTACGGGAGTTTCTTCCCAACGCCCTCGACGCGGCGAAGCGACACTCGCGCCGGGTTGTGGTCTGGGTCAAGGACTCAGCGATCTTCAAGGAATCCGAATCGGTCTCGCTCTTCGGCGAGGGCGATGGGGTCCTGGCGGCGGTCATGGGCGCCGGCGGAACTGCAGGCGGCTGGGTCACTCGAGATCGACTGGGGGTGGAGGACGCCGACTTCGCCTTCGCCGCAGCGGAGGAAGCCCGTGTCTGAGGTCGAGATCCCCAAGAAGTACAAACATCTCGAGGTCGAGGAGAAATGGCGGAAGCTCTGGAATGAGTGGGGGATCTATCGCTGGGATCCTGGTGTGCCGCGCGAACAGACCTTTGTCGTCGATACGCCGCCGCCGACGGTCTCCGGTTCCCTGCACGTGGGCCACGTCTTCAGCTACACCCACCAGGACCTGTTGGTGCGCTACCAGCGCATGACCGGCAAGAACATCGCTTTCCCGATGGGCTGGGACGACAACGGGCTGCCCACCGAGCGCCGGGTGCAGAACCTCCTCGGCATCCGTTGCAACCCGCACCTGGCGTACGAACCGGACTGGAAGCCGGACCCGGCGGGCGGCAAGCGCAAGGAGATCGAGGAGGTGTCGCGCCGCAACTTCATCGAGGCCTGCGGCCTGGTGACAGCCGAGGACGAAAAAGCCTTCGAGCACCTGTGGCGCCACCTCGGGCTTTCCCTCGACTGGTCCGAGCAGTATGCGACGATCGACGACCACTGCCGCCGCATTTCACAGCTCAGCTTCCTCGACCTGGTCGAGAAGGGCCAGGTCTACAACGTCGAGTCGCCCGCCATGTGGGATATTGATTTCAAGACCGCGGTCGCCCAGGCCGAGGTTGAGGACCGGCCGCGACAGGGCCTGTTCCACGACCTTAGATTCGGAGTCGAAGGGGGTGGCGAGCTGCTGATCGCGACCACTCGCCCGGAGCTGTTGGGCGCGTGCATCGCGGTTGTCGCTCACCCGGATGACGAGCGCTACCAGGCTCTCTTCGGCAAGCATGCCATCACCCCTCTGTATGGAGCGCGGGTGCCGATTCTTGCCGCCGAGCATGCCGACCCGGAGAAGGGAACCGGCATCCTCATGGTCTGCACCTTCGGCGACGCGATGGATGTCGAATGGTGGAAGACCTCGGGCCTGCCGCTGAAGCAGCTCATCGGTCGCGATGGCCGCCTGCTGCCGCTGGTGATCGGTGAACCTCCGTTCGAGAGCGTCGCGAAGGAAGATTCCCGGCGGGCTCACGAGGAGCTGGCCGGCCAGACTGTAAACCGAGCCAAGAAACGGATCGTCGAGCTTCTGGCCGAGGAGGGC
>JBGMRN010000171.1:4523-7355 GCA_048061535.1 Thermoanaerobaculales bacterium
GGAGGGCGCCGCGCTGGTCGGCGAGCCCCGGCCCACCGAGCAGATGGTGAAGTTTTATGAAAAGGGCGACCGTCCTCTCGAGTTCGTCATCACCCGGCAGTGGTTTGTCCGCGTCCTCGAGCACAAGGAGGCGCTGCTCGCCCAGGGCGACAAGATTCAGTGGCACCCGGCCCACATGAAGACCCGCTACACCCACTGGGTCGAGGGCCTGAACCAGGACTGGTGCATCTCCCGCCAGCGGTACTTCGGAGTGCCCTTTCCGGTCTGGTATCGGGTGGGCGCCGACGGCGAGCCCGACTTCGCCTCGCCGATCTTTGCCGCCGCCGAGGCGTTGCCGATGGATCCGGCGACCGACACGCCGCCCGGTTTCAACGAGGATCAGCGGGACGTACCGGGGGGATTCACCGGTGATCCCGACGTCATGGACACCTGGGCAACATCGTCGATGACGCCGCAGATCCAGTCCCATTGGGGCATCGACACGGAGCGGCATGCGCGGCTGTTCCCGATGGACATCCGGCCCCAGGCGCACGACATCATCCGCACATGGGCCTTCTACACCATCGTCAAGGCGTGGATGCACTCGGATGAGATCCCGTGGTATCACGTTGTCCTTTCGGGGTGGATCCTCGATCCCGACCGCAAGAAGATGTCCAAATCGAAGGGCAACGTCGTCACCCCCGATGATCTGCTCCTCGAGTGGTCATCGGATGCGGTGCGCTATTGGGCTGCGCGCGCACGCCTCGGTACCGACACGGCGTTTGATCCCGGCGTTTTCAAGGTCGGCAAGCGCCTGGCGACCAAGGTCTTCAATGCCAGTCGTTTTGTGCTGATGCAGCTCGAGCGTGCCGAGGGGGCACTGCCCGGCGTGGAGCAGATCTCCGAACCCCTCGACCTCGCCCTGGTCGAACGTTTGCGCACGACCGTCGAGCAGGCCACCCGAGCCTTCGATGCCTTCGACTACGCGACGGCGCTGCAGGCGGCCGAGGAGAGCTTCTGGCAGTTCTGCGATCACTACCTCGAGTTGGTCAAGCTGCGTTCCTACGCCGAGGAGGACACGGCCGGCCGGCGGTCCGCTCTCGCCGCCCTCGCTCTCGCCCTGCGCGCCTTCCTGCGCCTGCTGGCGCCTTTCGTTCCCTTCGTTACCGAAGAAGTCTGGTCATGGAGCTTTGCCGGCGAAGACCGAGAGCGCTCGGTTCACACCGCGCCGTGGCCGGTGATTGGCGAGTTTGCGGCGGTACGCCCACCGTCGGCGACGGGTGTCTTCGAGGCCGCGGTAGAGGTGATGACCAAGATCCGCGGCGCCAAGACGATTGCGCAGCGCAGCCTGCGCTGGCCGGTGGCTTCGCTCGAGATCGTGGGCGCCGAAGAGGATCGCGCCGCCCTGGCCCCGGTGCTGGACGATATCCTCCGGGCGGGCAACGTGGTAGATGGCGGACTGGTGCTGAGCGACGGCGCCGCGCCGGAAGGCGAGCGCTTCGCGATCACCATCACCCTCGGCGAGGAAGAAGCAAGTTAACCCGAGTTTCCTATTTCGCTCATTTCGCAGGAATGAGCGAAATAGGACACGGCATGATGTTCCAGGTGAACCCGGAGAGGCCCTCCGGATGGGTGTAGAGCAGCTCTCGGACCGGTTCACCGTCGATCCAAATGTAACGGTTCACCTCGCCCTCGTCGTCATTGGCGACGTACAGCTCGTCGATGCCGTCGCCGTCGAGATCGGTGAGAACGGCTGCGTGCTCGAAGCCCCCGGAGTTGCGGTCGATGGACTCGATCGACCACTCAGACGTGGGGTCCTGGCCCGGTCGCAGCAACCACAGTCCGCTCCGGTTGGCCGCGGCCACCATCTCTTTCACGCCGTCGCCGTCCACGTCGCCCGCCGTGAGGAACCGAGTCAGGCTGTCGCTGAGACTGGCAATGAGGCTGCCTCCGGTGGGATCGGTACCGGCGTCGAAGCGTAGGATTTCCACACGGCCTCCGGCCACCGCCTCGACCGCCACGTAGAGCTCGTCGCGGCCGTCACCGTCCACGTCATCTACCAGGATCTCCTTGGCATGCCGGTCGCCGAGGTCTGCAACCACCGTGCGGCCCTCTCCCAGCATCGGTGTGTACCGAACGACCGAACCAGACTGCGGGGCGCCGTCAAGCTTGTTGGGCAGGCTGGGCGTGGCATAGATCTCGAGCACGCCGTCACCATCGAGATCTCCAATCTCGACCTCGTGGACAAAGGTGTTGGGCTCGGAATCGAGCTCCACTTCTTCGAATCCGCCGCTTTCGGATCCATAGAGCGCCGCCACCACGCCCTGGTCGTGAGTGGCGACCGCAATGTCGAGGATCCCGTCGGCATTGATGTCGGCGACCTCGAGGTCGCGCATGCGACTGAACTTGCCGCCGAAATCCTGTTCCCACAACGTCTCCTGGGCGCCATCATGCCTCCAAAGCTTGACCATGGCCCTGGTGCCCCCAGCGGTGAGAATGGCCGCCTCTCCGCCTGGAGGGGCGAAGACCATCGCCTTGTGGAAGACGTTGCTGTCGGGGTCCTCAATGAAACGGTAGCTCCATCCCTCGCCGTCGTTGGTGAGGATGCCGAGCTGGGCCGGTTGCGGAACGGGGCCCGAGGGCCCGTTCTCGAGCACGGCGAGAGCGAGGAGCAGGCCGTTGGGGAGCGGCTCTTCGGCCGGGGCCTCGGCACAGCCGGCGAGGAAGACAATCGTGGGAAGCACGAGCAGCAGGGCGAGAGGTTGACGCATGAGGGTTCTCCGTTCGCTGAATGTGGGGCCGACCCACCCGCGGCGAGCCGGCGATATGATAACGCATCGAACTCGGAATTCG
>JBGMRN010000172.1:0-7335 GCA_048061535.1 Thermoanaerobaculales bacterium
GCGAGTGGGCCGGGCGCCTGATTTAAGCAATTCGTGTTGGTGAACAGTGCGACCATCGGTCGCACTGTGCACCAACACGAATTGCTGTTGGACACGAAACACCTCTCGGCACTCTTCAACAGCAATTCTCGCCCGTGCAGTTGACGGCTCCTCAGCCGTCAGCTGCACGGGCGAGAATTGCGGGCTAGTTTGACCAGATGGCCTCGGTGTAGTGATCGCGAATGGCGGCATCTCGGGTCAGCAACGGGGTTCGGCGCACCTGGGCCTGGGCAACGATGATTCGGTCGAAGGGATCACGCGTCCAGGCATTGGTGAGGGCCTCGGTGACAATCTGTTTGAAAGGTAGCCCGCAGTGGGCGAGACCGATCTCCTCCTCCAGAGACTCAACAACCACGGAGCCGGGCTGGGTTGTCCGCTGCAGCTCGAAGAGATACTGGAGCTCGAGCTCCACAATAGGCGAAATGAGCAGCTCTTCGCTGTCAATCAGTGACCGGACGGCGCCCGGAAAGAGGCCTACCTCACCGGCATACAGCCACGCCACGACGTGTGTATCGAGGTAGATCACGGCTGCCACTCGCGCGACCAGTCGAGGTGGACGATTTCCTCCGGATCCTCGAGGAGGTACGGCCTGCGTTTCAATCGTTCCAGGCGAGACGGTGGGTCGGTCGCCACGATCCGCAGCGTTTTCCCTTTTCTGCGCACCTCGATCGGAACCCCGGTTTCGAGGACCCGGTCCAGGATCCGGTAGATGTTTTCCCGCAGCTTCGATGCAGTCAACACGAAGGCATCACTCCCCATACCAATAATGAACCAAATACGTACGTACGTCAACAATGAAAACGTACGTCCAACTTCTTTCCTCAGCAATTCGTGTTCCCTCAAAGTGTGCCAATCGGTGGCACTTCGCACCAACACGAACTGCTGTCGGATTGAAAAACACTGTTCTGCACTCCTCAACAGCAATTCTCGGCCGGGATGTGGCGGCTGAAAAGCCGCCGACAGCACGGCCGAGAATTGCTACACGATGCGCTCGCGAATCTTCGCCGAGATGATGTCCATCACCCACACGGTGCCCGCGATGAGCAGCACCAGGGTGCCGACCTCGCCCCACTCACCGAGATCCACCCGCGGCTTGAGGATGTAGCCGATGCCGCCGCCGCCGACGAAACCGATGATGGTCGACATGCGGACATTGATGTCCCAGCGGTAGATGGTGAATGAAAGAAACGGCGGAATCACCTGCGGAACCACCCCGTAACGCAAGATCTGGAGGGTGCTCGCGCCGGTGGCGGTGATGGCGTCCATGGGGCCCGGGTCGATGGACTCGATCTGCTCGGAGTAGAGCTTTGTCAGGGCAGCCACCGAGTGCACCCACAGCGCGAGCACGCCGGCAAAGGGCCCGATGCCAACCCAGGTGATGAAAATCAGGGCCCACACCAGCGGCTCGACGGCGCGCACGAAGTTCATCAGGGTGCGCGCCACGGTGTAGGCGAGCCGGGAAACGGCCGAACCCCGGGTCAGGTTGCGGGCCGAAGGGAACGCGAGAACGAAAGCGATCGGAATGGCAAACGCAGTGGCCATGAAGGCGAGGAAGATCGTCTGCACCAACAACACGAGACCCTCGTGCAGCACGCTTGCAGACGGGTGCATGAGACCGCGCACGATGTCGGCGGCCTTGCCGAACTTGGTGAGGAGGGTGACCAGCTGGAGCTCGGTGATCAGCCAACCCGCGAAGAAGGTGAACTCGACGAACACCGCCGCAAACCATCCGCGCAGGGTGTAGGTCCACTGCACGTCGCTCTCCCACTCGGGCACACCTGAAACCAAGACGCGACCGGGCGAGGCGCCGAGCACCCGGTAGAAGAAATTCCACACCAGCGCCAGAGAGAGGCCCGCGAAAAGGGCCCAGGAGTAATGGAGAAGATCGAGGATCTGCTCGGCCGAGAGCAGGAGTCCGGTCGCGCTCCGCCGACCCGAAAACGCCACCGCCAGCAGCTCGCCCATCAAGATGAGCATGGTGATCAACGCGGCATCGATGCCTGTGGCCTGGAGACGCGAGAGATTCTTACGCCAAGTCAGGGCGCCGGGGGCAAGCTCGCGTCCGCCGCTCATCGCAACCCCGAGTTGGAGGCGGGTTCGGCGTCCTCACCGTAGATCTCGCGGAAGGTGTCGCGGTCGAACTCGGCCGGCCGCCCGCCCCACACCACCTCTCCGTCACGCAGAGCTACCAACCGGGTGGCATAGCGTTCGATCAGGTCGATGTCGTGCAGCGAGCAGATCACAGTCAGGCCCTCATTCCGATTGAGGGCCTCGATGTGGCGCATGACCGAGTGGCGCAGGGCCGGGTCGAGCGAGGCGACCGGTTCGTCGGCCAGGATCAATCGGGGTTCCTGCATCAGGGCGCGGGCCACCGCCACCCGCTGCTGTTCACCCCCCGAAAGGGCGTCGGCCCGACTGCCGGCGCGATCGTCGAGGCCGACCCGGGCCAGGCTCGCCAGCGCACGCTCCCGCTCACTTTGTGGAAAAGAGAGGATCAGGCTCGGCAGCAGCCGACTCCGCCCAAGGGCGCCGGAGAGGACATTCGTGACCACCGATTGGCGCCGCACCAGATTGAACTGCTGGAAGATCATCGCCACTTGACAGCGCAAACGACGCAACGCCGCACCGGAGAGGGCGGTGACCTCCTCACCGAAGATCCAAACCCGACCCTCCGTCGGGTCGATGAGCCGGTTGATGCAGCGCAGCAGAGTGGACTTGCCCGACCCGGAAAGACCGAGGACTGCCAGGAACTCGCCCTCCCGCACCTCGAGATCGACGCCGGACAGGGCTCGCACGCCACCCGGGTAAACCATGCCGAGGCCCTCGGTGCGGACCGCGACATCGGCAATTGACATCGGATCGACACTCACGAGTCGCTCCCTTGTTTCGCCCGCCGTCGTTGGAGCTTTTCCTCGGCCGCTTCGAGCAACTTGGCGGCGCTGACACCGGTCTCGGTGAGGGCAGCGCGGAACTCGTCGAAGTCGGCGTCCGAGCAGTGGGCCGCGGCAACTCCGGCGACCAGGTCGTAGTAGGCGCCACGACCGTCCGGGGTCTGTAAGAAACGCTGCAGCGATACCTCGAAGCGCTTCCAAAGCGTCTCCGAAAACCCACGCCGCACACAGCACACGTCGTTGGGGATGGGATCGGTCAGGGCGATGATCCGTACCTCGTCGAGGAGAGCATCGCGCTCGGAAGCCTTCCGCATGTTCTTGAGGATCAGAAAGCGTGCGTCGCCGACCAGGGTGCCGTCGAGTCGATTCGCCGCCGACGGCGGGGAGTAGAACGTCGCCCCCCCCATCACCTTGCCGTCGCGAACAGCCTGAACCACATTCGGGTGTCCACCCGCGAAGAGAACGTGGCCCAGGGCGACGCCCGATCGCTGCAGCAACGCCCGCGCGAAGATATGGCCCGAGGTCGAGGTCTCGTCGGAGAACGCGAAGGTCCCACCCGCGAGGTCTTCGAGGCGGTTCACTCCGGAGTCCGAACGGGTGAGCACGCACCCGTAGTAGACGTTCGAGAGCTCGGGCACGGCCCGCTCACTGGTGTGGATCACCCGGGTCTCGCGAAGGGTCCCCGGCCGGTCGTACTCCAACTCCTTGCGCCCGTCCCCCACCAGGTCGTGCGGACCCGAGAACACATGCCGGCTGGCCGCAGCCTCCACGTCACGCTCCTCCACCAGTCGCCACATCGCCTGCTTGTCGTTGGTCACCGGGACCTCGATCCAGCCCGGCGCAACACTGTCGAGCTGTTCGACAAGGGCGGCGCGCAAACGCCCGCGAAGATCCGACGGAATCGCTACCCGTTTGTCGGCGAGCTTCTCCAGCCGCTCCGGCTCCCCAAGGCCCTTGCGGGTCACCAGAATGGCGTACCGATCCACCGAGCGCACCACCTGGAGCCGGGCCTCGGCGCCGTAGCGCGCATTGGCAAGCACATAGGCGAAGGCGGGAATCCAGGCCACATCGGCCTGACCAGCGCCCAGGGCCTGAATCACCGCCGCGTAGCTCGTGGGTACCTTCGAACGGAGAATCAGGCCACTGTCGGCGCGGATGAAGCGAGCGAGCTCGTCACCCCGCCGCACCAGCGTCCCTTGCTCGACCGAGGGTACGAACAGCATCTCGATGGCCTTCTGACCGCTGGAGGAGAGCTGCGAACGGCGGTGCAGCCCCCACATGAAAGCCACCAGGAGAAGGCATACAACGAGCCAACCGATGCGAGGCGCCCACGATGAAGGCTGACGACGTGTACTCATATTAGGAAGGCGGCACAGCGTCCGCCGCGAGTGAGCCTAACATAGCGTTGCGTGCTCTCAGCAGGCGCCGCATCGTGGAGCGCGGAGCGACCGTGGCCAACGGAATTTCCCTCGGCCGGCGGGAGTGGGGACGGAAACGGGAACGGCATCACGGCCGGTCTTGCGCGAGGCGTTGGGTTAAACTCGAGCCGTGTCCTGTCGTACAGACCCCTGGAGGTACCCCGTGATCCTCAAATCCGTCTTCGCCGTCGTCGTCGCCCTCATCCTGTCCTCACCCGTTTCCGCCGTCGAGGCGATGCTGCCCAGGCATCCCGCACCGTCGCCGGATGGAGCCAGGATCGCCCTCTCATGGCAGGGAGACCTGTGGCTGGTGCCAACGGATGGTGGTTCCGCCCTTCGCTTGACCGCTCACCCAGCCATCGAGCGATTTCCCGTTTGGTCCCGCGACGGCAATCTGATCGCGTTCGCCTCGAATAGATTCGGCAACGACGATATCTTCGTGGTCGCGGCGGACGGCAGTGGGGGGCCGCAGCGGCTCACATTCGCCTCCACCGCAGACACCCCGCTGGACTTCACCCCGGACGGCGAGGCGGTGCTCTTCTCTTCGAACCGGTACGAGGGAGTTCGCTGGGGATCTCAGCTGTGGACCGTGCCTGTCTCCGGAGGCACTCCGGCGCTCGCCCAGGACCCGTTCGGCGATCACGCTTCGTTCTCGCCCGACGGCGGTGCGCTGGTCTTTGTTCGCGGTCAAACGAAGTGGACCCGCCGGGGTTACCGCGGCACCGCCAGCCGGGACCTCTGGCTGCAAACCCAGGACGACGAGTTTGTCCGACTGACCGATTTCGACGGCACCGACGACCATCCGTCGTGGATCGACGACCACACCCTCGCCTTCCTCTCCGACCGCGACGGGCGGAAGAACGTCTACGTTCTGGATCTCGTCACCGGAGCGGCAACGCAACTGACCCGGCACGAGGGCTCCGCAGTGCGTTTTCCCCGCGCCTCTGCCGACGGCAGCATCCTGGCCTACGAGTTCGAGGACGCCATCTGGACAGTTCGGGCGCCTGATGCCGAGCCGGCCCGCCTCCACATCGAGGTGCCGGCAGACGAGCTCGTCAACCCGGTGAAGCGACACGCGGCGTCCGACAAGGCTGGCGAGCTGGCGATCAGCCCCGACGGCAAGCTGGCCGCCTTTACCGTCCACGGTGATGTCTTCGTCACCGGCGTCACCTCCAAGGACGACCAGAAGATTGCCAAACCCGCAACTGCAAGAATCACCTCGAGCGCCGAGCGCGAGGACTCGGTGAGCTGGTCCCCCGACGGCAAGACCTTGCTCTTCACCTCGGCCCGCGGCGGCAACGTCGATCTCTATGGAGCCCAACGCGCTTCGGACGAGACTCCGTGGAACGAGGCTTTCGAGTTCAAGCTCACCCGGCTGACCGACTCTCCGGAGGTCGAGCGCAACGCCCGGTTCTCACCGGACGGCAGCCGAATCGCCTTCGTACGACACAAGGGTGAGCTCGTCGTCATACCCGCCGATGGTGGTGCAGAAACCACCCTATTCGACCATTGGGCGAACCCCGACTATGTGTGGTCCCCGGACGGCGCATGGATCGCCTATTCCATCCCCGACGAGAGCTACAACCACGAGGTGTCGATCATCGCCGCCGCCGGGGGGGAGCCCTACATGGTAAGCCGCCACCCTGATGATGACCTCGCCCCGCGATGGTCACCCGACGGACGCAGACTGGTATGGACGTCGAAGCGTCACGACGATACCTTTGACGTGTGGGGTGTGTGGCTGAACCGTGCCGACCACGAGCGGACCCCCGCCCAGTGGATGACGGTATGGAAGGAAAAGGCGGACGACAAACCCAAGAAGAAGGATGACAAAGAAGAGTCCGACGAAGAAGCGAAACCCGAGCTGCCGACGGTGACCATCGACTTTGACGGCCTCTGGGAACGGGTGGAGGCAATCACCGATCTCAAGGGGGACGAGGGAACGCCCCTCGTGAGTCCCGACGGCAAGACCGTCATCTTCACCGCCGAACATGAGGGGGCGAACGATCTCTACAGCGTGCGCTGGGACGGTGAGGACCTGAAGCGACTCACCACGGACGGCGCCGAGCCCGAGGATCTCCAGTTCGGCCCCAAGGGGAAAACCGTCTTCTACCTCGACAGCAAGGGGAAGATCAAGCGCGTCGGGCTGGACGCCAAGGCGGGGGATGCCGTGCCCTTCAAGGCTCGCTACGAGGTCGATCTGAGGCTGCAGCGGGAGGCCGCCTTCGAGGCTACGTGGCGGGCGCTGGACGAGAACTTCTACGATCCGAACTTCCACGGCGTCGACTGGCCGGCGCAGAATGCAAAGTACCGGCCATGGGCGCTGGCGGCCTCCACCGACGCCGACTTCGCCGATATGGTCAACCTGATGCTCGGCGAGCTCAACGCCTCGCACATGGGTTACTACCCCAGGGGCGCGCGCCGCGGCGACCCCCAGCGCGGCGAGAGCACCGGCTGGATCGGCGTCACCTTTGATCCCACTGCCGGCGGGCCCGGGATCGTGATCCGCGAGGTGCTTCCGGACTCACCCGCGGCGCGGGTTGACGTCGGCCTGCAACCCGGTGATCGCCTGCTTGCGATCGGAGGCACCGCAGTCGCCGCCGATACAAGCGTCTTTTCACTCTTCGCCGACACCTCCGGACAGCGCGTTCCAATGAGGATCCTCAGCGCCGACGGGTCAGAACGAAAGGTGGTGATCACACCTTTCGGCGCTCGCGACCAACGCCGGCTGCGCTACGCCGAGTGGGTCCGCGAACGGCGCCGACTCACCGATAAGCTCTCCGGAGGCCGGCTCGGCTACCTCCACATCCAGGGCATGAACATCCCCTCTTTCGAGGAGTTCGAGCGCGACCTCTTTGCGGCCGGCGACGGCAAGGAAGGCCTCCTGATCGATGTACGCTCCAACGGCGGCGGCTGGACCACCGACTACCTGATGGCGGTGCTCATGGTCCGCCGCCACGCCTACACCGTCCCTCGGGACGGCGATC
>JBGMRN010000173.1:0-6076 GCA_048061535.1 Thermoanaerobaculales bacterium
GCTATCGAGAAAGGTAGACACGCGCTGTGTATTGTGCCCCACAGTAGAAAGATGGTGAGATATGCGGGCCAGGGAGCCCGCCCGCGTGCGCAGCTAGGTGGTTTCGCAGCCGTTTGTGTGCCCTGCAGTAGCAAGCTGGTGAGATATGCGGGCTATGGGTTGCGGCTGCCACGGGGAGCGCGATTGTTCAAAGGTCCTGCCGGCCTCGGGTACCCAGCGCCGCGATAGAGGCGAGGAACGCCGCCAGGCGGCGGCCGCTGGGCACGAGCCTGCGGTCCTCCGCAACGGTTGCGCCGGCCGATCCGAGCCGGCGGCGGGCTTCCGGATCTGTCAGCAGAACGCTGACCGCCCGGGCGAGCATTGCTGGGTCTGCGGCGACGATCCTCCCGGTGCGGCCATCCTCGATCAGGTCCTCGACGCCGAGCATCGCAGCCGCCACCACCGGCCGGCGGCAGCCCTGGGCCTCCGAGATCGAGCGGTGGCCCCAGTCGGAGCCGGGGCCGGCGAAGAGCACGACGTCCATGGCGGCGTAGAGCGCAGGGAGGGCCTTCTCTTGATAGCCGACCCAACGAACGCTGGCGCCGATACCGAGTCGGGTCGCCAGGGTCTCGAGCTCGATCTGGGCCGGGCCGTGCCCCACAACCAGGACGTGGGCCGGCGGAACGGTGCGGGCGGCGGCCTCGAGAAGCAGGTCGAAGGCCCGGCCGCGGGCCAGCTTGCCCACCATGCCGAGGACCGGGGCGGCGGCGGGAATCTCGAGGCGCCGGCGCCAGTCGGCGGCGCTGACGGGAACGAACCGGTCCTCCAGCGGCACCGGCAGGGCGAGCGTGGGCAGGGCGCCGTAGGCTCGTCGGAGGTCGCGTGCGAGGCTCGAGAAGGCGGGCAGGACGCCCGACAATCGCCGGGCGAGAAAGCGGTGGTAGGAATCGCGCCGGAGGTGCTTGGGGGAACGGAAGGCGCGGACCAGCGGCGTCTGTCGATGGACGCCGGCCGCAACGCAGAGCAGGTGATCGTGCGGCAGGTGGCAGACGACGATGTCGGAGTCGTCGGCAAGGGTGCGAATCGCCCGCAGGTTGTCGGCGATCCGGCGTGGATTTCGTTCCTTCACCAGGGCGGGAGAGGCCCAGTCGTGACCCTCGAGGCGGTGTTCGAGGTTGTCGCCGCCGACAAAGAGGAGATGCGCATCGACCCTCACCGCCCGTAACGCCCGGCAGAAGTGCTCGGCCACTGCGCCCGCGCCGGTGTATCGATTCGCGAAGACGACGGATCCCACGCGCATTGCGGGGACATTATCCCTTGTTTCAAATTCTCGCAGTCACACGCCCTGCGTGTGACGGTGAGAATTTGAGATCAGTCGTTATTGACGAGATTCCATATGTTGGTGAGGCCGAGCTGCCGGGCCCAACGCTCGATGTACGTGCGGTCGATCTGATCGTCCATCACAGCGAGCACTCCCGCGATGTCTCGAAGGTGTTTATCGGAGCCGCCTTGTCTGAAGAACTCGAGCTTCTTGATGATCACATCCTCCGGTGAGGCGAAGACGACGTTCACGTTCGGTGCGACCGACAGCGGATGTGCGCGTGCGAAGCGACTTTGGTTGAAGTCGGAGTTATCGGCCACCATTACGTCGATTTTGAGCCCCGATCCCGGGTGCAGGATGTTGAACTGGGAATGGTGCTGGAGCGCCTCGCGGACCGATGCATGACTGATGTAGAACTCGCCTGCTGGGAATGCGTCACACAGACCTGTGACTTGATGTTCGAAGAGCCGGATCACGACGTCGATGTCGTTGGTGAATCGCGGCTCGCCGTAGGCAATGGTCGCCATGGAACCGGTGATGATATAGGGAATCCCGAGATCTGTGAGGGACTGCGCGAGCCGTTCGAGAAGCTCAGAAGGATCCACCGGAGAGCCTCCGCGCGACCTCCTCCTGGAGGCGACTGTGATCCCACTCCGGGTGCTGGTCGGCGAGGAGGCTGACCAGCATTTTGTGGGCTGCGGCCCACATGCCGAACGCAATGCTGAGGCGCTCCTGCGGCCCCTTGGTGCGCAAGACGTCGATGACATCCCGATCGGGCCTTTCGAACTGAACTGGAGACCGGTTCATCAACGAATTATACTCTTTCAAATTCTCGCAGTCCCACGCAGGGCGTGTGACTGAGAGAATTTGAGATGGACAAGAGCACAACTTGGCAAAGCGGTCCACTCGGAGTAGTATGCGGCGGCGCCGGCGGAGGTGATCATTCGCCGGCGCGATTTCGGAGCAGGAGGCGTCGATGCCGGTCGATCTCAAGGGACGTTCATTCCTCAAGCTTCTCGACTTTTCCCGAGATGAAATTCGGGAGCTTCTGGTCTTGGCGGCGGATCTTAAAGCTCAGAAACGCGCGGGGATTCGCCATCGGGCGCTCGAAGGTCTGAGCGTCGCCCTTCTCTTCGAAAAGCCCTCGACGAGGACCCGTTGCGCGTTCACTGTGGCCTGCATCGACGAGGGCGCCCATCCGGAGTTTCTGGGCAAGAATGACATCCAGTTCGGCAAGAAGGAGACGGTGGCGGACACCGCCAGGGTGCTGGGTCGGATGTTCGACGGCATTCAGTTCCGCGGCTTTGCCCATCGGACCGTGGAAATTTTGGCCGAGCACGCCGGCGTTCCGGTCTGGAACGGTCTCACCGACGAATGGCACCCGACCCAGGTTCTGGCCGACATGCTGACGATCGAGGAGGAGTTCGGTGATCTCAGGGGAAGGACCCTCAGCTTCGTCGGTGACGGTCGGAACAACATGGCCAACTCGTTGATGGTGGGTTGTGCGAAGTTTGGGATGCATGGGCGAATCGTCGCCCCCGAGGAGCTCCATCCCGAGGCGGATCTGGTGGCTGCGATCGCCGAGGTAGCGGGGCGCACCGGTGGGTCGATCGAGGTCACCGCATCGGTCGAGGAGGGGGTCGCGGGCGCCGACGCGATCTACGCCGATGTCTGGGCGTCGATGGGTGAGGAGGACCAGATCTCCGAACGCATTCGACTCCTCGGTCCGTACAAGATTACCCGGGAGCTGATGGATCTCAGTGGACGGTCGGATGCAATCTTCCTCCACTGCCTGCCGGCCTTTCACAACCTCGAGACCGAGGTTGCTCAGAAATACCCGGGAATCTGCGAGGTGTCTGACGAGGTCTTCGAAGGGCCGCGGTCGCGGGTCTTCGACCAGGCGGAGAACCGGCTTCACACGATCAAAGCAGTGATGGTCGCGACCCTCGGCACATAGGCCAGGGCGAAAATTTTTTGAATCCAGGGAAACGATGGAGCTGCGGCTCCGCACAGGAGGGGAACGGAATGAAGAAAGTCGTCGTTTTCGGGGCAGGCCTGGTGGTCCGTGCCCACGTTCGTTATTTGCTCGATCACGGGTTTTTCGTCACCGTCGCCAGCCGCACGGTGAGCAAGGCGGAGGACATCCTCGACGGCCACGCCAACGGGACTCCGATGGCCTATGATATTTCCGAGGAGCCCGAGCGGCTCGAGTCGATCATCGCCGACCACGACCTGGCCGTGAGTCTTCTGCCGTGGCAGTTCCACCCGCAGGTCGGCCGGGCCTGTCTCGACACCGGGACCCACATGGTCACCACTTCCTACGTCAAGGACGAGATGATGGCGCTCGACGCCGCGGCCAGGGAAAAGGGAGTCATCCTCTTCAACGAGCTCGGCGTCGATCCCGGCATCGACCATATGACCGCGATGAAAGTGATCGACCGGGTGCAGGCCGAGGGTGGTGAGATCACCACCTTCCAGTCCTACTGCGGCGGCCTGCCGGCGCCCGAGGCCAATGACAATCCGTACGGATACAAATTTTCGTGGAGCCCGCGCGGAGTGCTGCTCGCCGGCCTCAACGATGCCCGCTACCGCCGAGATGCCGAGGTTGTCGATGTCCCCGGCAAGGAGCTCTTCGATCACGTGTGGCCGGTGTCGGTGGCGATCCAAGGCGAGGAGACGGCCCTCGAGGGCTACCCCAACCGCGACAGCATGCCCTACACAGAGGTCTATGGCATCGACCCGCGTGACGTGATGTTCCGCGGCACCCTGCGTTTCCCCGGCTGGTGTGCGACGATGAAGCAGGTGGCGCGCTTGGGCTGGCTGCGCACCGACGAGATCGACCGCCTCGAGGACAAGACCTTTGGGGATCTCACCGCGCAGCTCGCCGGCGTGGACACCACGACTGATCTCAAGACCGCTGTGGCGGCGCATCTCGACATCGACTCCGACGGCCCCGAGCTTGCCAAGATGGAGTGGCTCGGCCTCCTCGGTACCGACCAGCTGCCGGGACCGGCGGCGCCGGTGGACATCCTCACCGAGCGCATGCTCGAGAAGATGTCCTACGGTGATGGCGAACGCGACATGCTCGTGCTTCAGCACACTTTCATCGCCGAGTTCCCGGATCGCACCGAGCGCATCACTTCGACCATGATCGATTTCGGCATCCCGGGCGGGGATTCCTCGATGAACCGCACCGTCGGCCTGCCGGCGGCGGTTGCCGCCCGCTTCATCCTCGAGGAACGCTTCGCCCAACCCGGCGTCATCGTGCCCGTCATGTCCGAGTTCTACGAGCCGGCTCTCGAGGAGCTCGAAAGGCTCGGCATTCAGTTCAGCGAAGAGACGGAGATCGTGGCGAGTTCGTAGTCATTCGTTTTGAATTCTGAATTCCTAATTCCTAATTCTTCCCCTGCTATCCTCCACCACCATGTCGAACGACGTTCTTCGCCACCGCGAGCTGATGGTCTCGGGCTCGATCGACCGGGCGATCCTCCACCTCGGGGCTCCGGCGGCGGCCGCCGCGCTGCTGCAGGCCGGCTTCCTGGTGGTGGATACTTTTTGGCTCGGGCGGGTCGGGCCGGTGGCTCTCGCCGCAGCTTCCACCGCCGGCTTCATGATGTGGCTCGCCCAGACATTGGGGGACGGTGCGGCCTCGGGTTCGGGCTCGGTGCTTTCGCGGACGGTGGGTGAAGGGGACAGGGGGGCGGCGGCCCGGGCAGCGGCTGCCGGGCAGGCATTGGGGGTCTGGGGCTCGAGCCTGGTTTCCACCGCCGGCCTCCTTTCGAGCCACGCGATCTTCGCCTTCATGGGGACCGCGCCGGCGGTGACCGGAGACGGCCTGCACTACATGTGGGTGATCCTGATCGGCATGCCCGCCTACTTTCTCTTTGTCTGGCTGTCGGCAGCCTTCCGTGCGGTGGGTGACGCAAAGACCCCGCTCAAGCTGCTGGCGCTGGCGGCGGCGGTGAACCTGATTGTTGACCCGCTGCTCATCTTCGGGCTCGGTCCGCTGCCTGCGCTCGGAGTGACCGGAGCGGCGCTCGCAACCGTCCTCTCGTGGCTGGTGGCCTTGGCGTGGGGCTGGGTGCTGCTCGGCAGGCTCGGTATCCGGCCGCAGCCCTTCGCCTTTCTTCGACCGCCGCGGTCAGAGACCTGGCGCGCGCTACGGGTGGGTCTGCCGCTCGGCCTCGAGGGCGCGCTGTTTTCGCTGATTTACATCCTGCTGACCCGGGTCATCACCTCCTTCGGCACCCCGGCGGTGGCGGCCCTCGGCATCGGCCACAAGCTGGAGGTTCTCAATTACTTCGTCTGCGCGGGGATGGGGGCTGCAGCGACCACCCTGGTCGGTCAGAACCTCGGTGCCGGCGACCCGCGCCGAGCGGTGCGAACGGCGTGGCGGACACTCTTTCTGACCTGCCTCCCGGTCGGGGCGGTGACGATGGCGTTGGTGAGCTTCCCCGAGGTGGCGATCGGGGTGTTTTCGAACGACGCCGAGGTCGTCGCAGCGGGAACGACCTATGTGCTCTTGGTGGGTCTCACCCAGCTCTTCATGGCGGCCGAGGTGGTGTTGTTGGGAGCGTTCGCGGGGGCCCAGTGGACCGTCGTGCCGGCTACTGTCGAGATTGGCTTCACTGCGGCCAGGGTGCCGCTGGCGATGTTCCTCGTTGCGGCCGGGTGGGGGGTGGAGGCGGTGTGGGTCGCAATCGCGGTGACCACGGTCGTCAAGGGGACCCTTCTGGCGCTACTCTTTGCTATGCGGTACGGACGGAATTAGGAATT
>JBGMRN010000173.1:6176-7301 GCA_048061535.1 Thermoanaerobaculales bacterium
CGCGCGTGTACAATACCCCGGCAGGGGAGGAATCATGATCGACACCATCAGAAAACACCTCGGAGAGCACGCCTCCTTGCTCGACTATCAATGCACCGGCATCTCGTCGGACCAGCTCCACCTTCCGGGGCCGAACTTCGTCGATCGGGTGGTTGCTACGACCGACCGCTCGCCGCAGGTGATGCGGTCGCTCGAGGGGCTTTTCAACCACGGTCGTCTCGCGGGCAGCGGGTTCGTCTCCATCCTGCCGGTGGACCAGGGTATCGAGCATTCGGGCGCGGCGTCCTTCGCCCCCAACCCGATCTACTTCGACCCGGAAAACATCGTCAAGCTGGCTGTGGAGGGAGGCTGCAATGCCGTCGCTTCGACTGTCGGCGTGCTCGGCGCGGTGTCGCGGACCTACGCCCACAAGATTCCGTTCATCGTCAAGATCAACCACAACGAAATACTGACCTACCCCAACTTCTACGACCAGACGCTCTTTGCGTCGGTCGAGCAGGCATGGAACCTCGGTGCGGCCGGTATCGGCGCCACTATCTATTTCGGTTCGGAGAACTGCCGACGCCAGATCATGGAGATTTCGGACGCCTTCCAGCAGGCGCATGAGCTGGGGATGTTCACCATCTTGTGGTGCTACCTCCGCAACTCGGCCTTCAAGAAAGACGGCGTCGACTACCATGCCTCAGCCGATCTCACCGGTCAGGCCAACCACCTCGGCGTCACCATCGAGGCCGATATCATCAAGCAAAAGCAGCCCGAGAACAACGGCGGCTACAACGCCATCGGTTTCGGCAAGACGAGCCCCCTGGTGTATGACAAGCTGGTCCCGGACAACCCCATCGAGCTCACTCGCTGGCAGGTAGTCAACTGCTACATGGGCCGCGCCGGCCTCATCAACTCGGGAGGCGCCTCGGGCGACAACGACCTCGCCCAGGCGGTCACCACCGCAGTCGTCAACAAGCGCGCCGGCGGCATGGGCCTGATCTCGGGCCGCAAGTCCTTCCAGAAGCCGATGAAAGACGGCGTCACCCTCCTCAACGCCATCCAGGACGTTTATTTGTGCAAGGATGTAACCGTCGCATAGCAATTCAGCCTCTCATGATATTCGCCCCGCCACTTTTTGTG
>JBGMRN010000174.1:0-7217 GCA_048061535.1 Thermoanaerobaculales bacterium
CGGTGAGGTGCTGGTCCCGGTCTTCGGTTTTCCTCGCGTCCTCCTCGCAGCCGATGCGGATCGATACCGGATGCCCGAGTTTTTTCATCCCCAGGTCATGTCAGGAGAACGCGAGGAAAATCGAACAAGAAGAGCGTTACAATTCGGTGTATTATAACCTTATGAGACAAGTTCTCGTTGCTCTTGTAATCTCGATGGTCCTTCCCGGGTGGAATGCCCAAGCGGCGGACACCGCGAAGGAAGTCCCGGTCTTTCCCAGCATTACCCTCACCTCACTTGACGGGACCACCCAGGTGAACCTCGAGGCATTCAGGGGCCGACCGGTGTTGCTGACCTTCTGGGCGAGTTGGTGCGGGCCTTGTCGCCAGGAGCTTCCCGAGTTGGAAAAACTCTATGGCGAGTTGGCCGGATCCGGTTTCGTCCTGTTGACGATCAACGTCGACACATCGCCGCGCGCAGGGAAGCGGTTTCTCGAGCAGATGAAACTCAACATTCCGGTCTATCGCCTCGATCCGCAGACCCTGGCGCAGCTTGGAGTCCAGTCGCTTCCGACCAATGTCCTCCTGAATCGGGAGGGTCGGCCGGTGCAGATCTACCGGGGCTACTCGCCGGCCCTCCCCGATGATATTCGCCGGCTGGTTCGGGCGATGGACGAGGCCGAGACAAAGGGCGCCGAGCCCTCCGGTTGATGAGGTTGCACGCTGTTGTCCGAAGGGTGATGCCGGTTGTGCTGGCGGCTGGGCTCTCTCTGGGTTGGAGCCCATCTACGGTGCGCCATGTCGCGTGGGTGGCGGTGGACTTCTTTCCTCCCGACTTCGCGCATCAGGTTCGGCGTCATCACGATCGATTCGATGCGGGAATTCGGCGAGGTCTGGGAGCACCCCCTGCGTGGCGAGCCGGGCCTCCGGGAAGTCTCGAGGCCGCCCTTGGTGCGCAAGTCGCCAAGTGTGCGAGCGACCTCCGTCAGCCGGTGCCGATGGCCGATCTGGTCGAGGAGGTCGGCGTCTTGGCTGTACGGGCCCTGGATGCCAACGACCCCCTGGCGGTGGCCCACGGTGACTCCCGGGAGGCAGGTTTCGCCGAGCCCTATCAGCGGTATGTCGATGCCGCGCGGGGCCGCATGCGGCTTGTCTACTACGGCCAGGACCGCGAGTTGATCGTGGAGGGGGCGGTGGACCCGACGGTCAGGGCTGCCTTTGCTCGCAGCAACGCCCTGTATCCATTTGTGGGCCAGGAGTTCTTCCGGACCGGGGAGCTCAGGGATTGGCGTGGATTCGACGACCGCTCGGTGGCCTTCGGGGTGGCGGCCGTTTCTCTCTCCCGCGGGCTGACGGACCTTGCCAACCTGGTGTCGTTCGTGTGGCGGCAAGGGGGAGGCATGGTGCCGGCGCCACGACCGACTCCGGTTGGTCACGTGGGCCCCACCGTCACCTTGACTCGTCTGAGCGGTGGCTTCCCGGACCGCGCCGGCAGCGGCAACGGCACTCCCGTAATCCCCGGATCGAAGCTTCAGCTTCCGCCTCCGTAGGAGAGGGTCGGGAACAGAAAGAGTCAACGGCGCCTTGCGGATCTCTTGAAGATCCGTTGGCGTTGCATTCACGGTCCCCTAAATCCGTCCGTCATCTATCCCGTGCAGGCTCCCGGCCGGACTACCTCGCCAGATTCTGTGGTGGGGGGTGTTCGCGCAAGAAAACGCGTCTCAATCACTATATCTCGATCCGAGATGATCGCGGCGTTGCTTGACAAGAATCTGGTTTGGTACTACAAATTTCTATAGTTACTCAATGATGAATGTTATTCAAATATTGGAATGGAGTGAGAAAGAGAGGCGCCGGACCCGGTTGCGCATCTGCTTCGCGAGAGTCCGGTCCGCGTCGGATCAGTGAATAGACGAACGAAGGGGGGGAGTATGGGGCACGAGAAACAAAACCGACTCACGACCTGGGAGGTGTTGGAGCAGCACGGGGTGGACCGCCGCGACTTCCTCAAGTTCTGCACGATGACCGCGGCGGCGATGGGTCTGAGCTCCTCCGCCGTGCCGAGAATCGTGGAGGCGCTGGAGACCAAACCGCGCATCCCGGTGATCTGGCTTCACGGTCTCGAGTGCACCTGCTGCAGTGAGTCGTTTATCCGTTCCTCACATCCCATTACCCAGGACATTGTCTTCAACATGATCTCGCTGGATTATGACGACACCCTGCAGGCAGCGGCAGGTCATCAGGTCGAACAGATCCGCGAGCAAATAATGAAGGATTACGCGGGTGAGTACGTGCTGGCTGTCGAGGGTAACGCCCCTACCAAGGACGGAGGCGTTTACTGCACGGTCGCCGGTCGCACCTTCCTCGACATTCTCCAGGAAACCGCCGACAAGGCGGCTTTCGTCATTGCCTGGGGTTCCTGCGCCTCCAACGGTTGCGTGCAGGCGGCGGCCCCCAACCCCACCGGCGCCAAGCCGGTGCACGAGCTGATTAACGGCAAACAGATCATCAACGTGCCGGGGTGCCCTCCCATCGCCGAGGTGATGACCGGCGTGCTCGCCTACGTACTGACCTTCGGACGCCTCCCCGAGTTGGACCGATCCCGCAGGCCGAAGATGTTTTATGCCCAGCGGATCCACGACAAGTGCTACCGCCGCGCGTTTTTCGATGCCGGCATGTTTGTCGAGTCGTGGGGCGACGACGGCGCCCGCAAGGGTTGGTGCCTGTACAAGATGGGGTGCCGCGGCCCCACGACCTACAACTCCTGCTCGACTATCAGATGGAACAACGGCGTGTCCTTCCCGATCGGGTCGGGCCACGGTTGTATCGGCTGCAGCGAGGACAACTTCTGGGACAACGGTCCGTTCTACGAACGGCTTTCATCCATTCCGGTGCCCGGTATCGAGTCGACGCCGGAGAAGATCGGCAAGACCCTGGCCGTTGCCGCCGGGGTGGGCGCCGCGGTCCATTTCGGTTCCTACCTTGCCAAGCGCGGCCTCGACCGCGCAAAGGGCAAGGGTGCTGAGAGCGATCAGGAGTAAGGGGGAACCATGGCAAACACACGTGTCGTCGTCGATCCCGTAACCCGCATCGAGGGGCACCTGCGAATCGAAGCGGTTCTCAACGAACGAGGCATCATCACGGATGCCATCTCCTCCGGGACCATGTGGCGTGGCCTCGAAGTGATCCTGCAGGGCCGCGATCCCAGGGACGCCTGGGCATTCTGCGAACGCATCTGCGGCGTGTGCACCACGGTACACGCCCTGGCCTCGGTGCGGTCGGTCGAAAATGCGCTCGGTATCCAGGTGCCAAAAAACGCCGATATCATCCGCAACATCATGTTTCTCACCCAGTATGTGCAGGACCACGTGATCCACTTCTATCACCTGCACGCCCTGGACTGGGTGGACGTGGTCTCGGCATTGAGCGCGGATCCGGCCGCGACCGCCGGTCTCGCGCAGAAGGTTTCGCCTCACTGGCCCAATGCCACACCGGGTTACTATTCGGACGTTCTCGCGACGCTCAAGAAGTTCGTCGAGTCGGGTCAGCTCGGAATTTTTGCCAACGCCTACTGGGGGCATCCGGCCTACAAGCTGCCGGCCGAAGGCAACTTGATGGCGGTGGCCCACTACCTAGAGGCGCTCAAGTGGCAGAAGGAGATCGCCAAGATCCACACTGTTTTCGGCGGCAAGAACCCGCATCCCAATTACCTCGTGGGCGGCATGGCCGCGGTCATCGATCCGAACTCGGACAACGCCATCAACATCGAACAGCTCTCCTTTGTCAAGGATCTGATCAAGGATGCCATCCGCATCGTCGAGCAGCTCTACCTGCCCGATCTGCTCACCGTGGCGTCTTTTTACCCCGAGTGGACGACATGGGGTGGAGGCGTCGGCAACTACCTGTGCTGGGGTGACCTTCCCCAAAACGGTGTCGACGACCCGGCGTCCTTCCTCTTCCCGCGCGGCGCGATCCTCGACAAGAACCTCGGAGAGGTCCTGCCGGTGGATCCGACCGATCTCGAGCAGGTGCAGGAGGAGGTGGGGCACTCCTGGTACGACTACCCGGAGGGCACGGACGCCCTCCACCCGTGGGAGGGCGTTACCGAACCGAACTACACCGGTCCGAAGCCGCCCTACGATTGGATCGGCGGAGACGGCGCCTACTCGTGGCTGAAGGCGCCCCGCTGGCGCGGTCACGCCATGGAGGTCGGTCCGTTGGCCCGCATGTTGGTAGGTTTCGCGTCCGGCAGAGACGACTTCGTCGAGGTCGTGACCGAGGCGTTGGGCCAGTTGGGGGTCCCCGCGACAGCCCTGTTCTCCACCCTAGGACGGACCGCCGCCCGTGGTCTCGAGACCCGGCTGTGCGTCCACTGGCTCATGGATGAGTACGACCGGCTGATCCAAAACCTCAAGCTCGGCAACCTCAGTACTGCCGATACCAGCCTGTGGGAACCGAGCACCTGGCCCAGCGAATGTAAGGGCGTCGGCCTCACCGAAGCGCCCCGCGGCGCCCTCGGTCACTGGGTGCGCATCCGTGACTCCAAGATCGACTCCTATCAGATCGTGGTGCCCTCGACCTGGAACGCGTCGCCCAAGGATGCAAAGGGTCAGCACGGCGCTTACGAAGCGGCCTTGCTCGACACTCCGATGGCCGACCCGGAGCAGCCGTTGGAAATTCTGCGTACTATCCACTCCTTCGACCCGTGCCTGGCCTGCGCCACGCACGTGATCGGCCCCGACGGGCGCCAGCTCGCCGAGGTCGTCGTCCGCTAGGAGGCGCCCTATGGCTATCACGGTTGATCGGTTCAGCTCCGAAGACCTCATGGCACGGCCTCAAGACTATTTTCGTCGCAAGTACGTCTGGGAGTGGCCGGTCCGTATAACCCATTGGGTCAATGCCGGCTCGATCCTGGT
The DNA here is from genome assembly GCA_048061535.1 of Thermoanaerobaculales bacterium. Taxonomy (GTDB): domain Bacteria; phylum Acidobacteriota; class Thermoanaerobaculia; order Thermoanaerobaculales; family Sulfomarinibacteraceae; genus Sulfomarinibacter. Next base: position 4,895 of record JBGMRN010000174.1, read on the forward strand.
GCTGTTCTTCACCGGCCTCTTTATTGCGAATCCCATATTCTCCCCCTCTGGAGGGGGGGAGGCGTACCAGAACCTCCTCATGGGTAGGGTCCGCCAGGTTCACTTTGCGTTCGCGTTTATTTTTCTGGTCAGCTTCCTGGTACGCATCTACTGGTTTTGGGTGGGCAATGTTTACGCTCGATCAGGTTTTCCCAGGGTTTGGGTTCGTAGATGGTGGCGGGATCTCTTCCGCCAAGCGGGACAGTATCTACGGCTCGAGCGCGGCGATGTCCATCTCGGACACAACGCCGTCGCCGGCCTGTCGTACACCATCGGCGTCATCGGGATGGGGTGGGCACAGATATTGACCGGGTTGGCTCTCTACTCCCAATCCAACCCGGGCGGGTTCCTCGACGGTCTCGTGGGGTGGGTGATCCCCCTTCTCGGCGGCTCGTTCCAGGTCCACATGTGGCACCATCTCTTCGCCTGGCTCTTCATCACCTTCGCCATCCTCCACGTCTACATCGTCTTCTACAACGGCCAGCGCTACCGCAACGGCCTCCTCAGCTCGATGTTCTCGGGGGTCAAGTTCTATCGGGAGGGCGACCTCGACCATGACACTCGGCTCAGCTGAGCCTCACCCGGCCCCGGTGCTCGTCCTGGGGCTGGGAAACCTTCTGCTTCGTGACGACGGTGTCGGCCTCGAGCTGCTGCGGCGGCTCGAGGCCGAAATGCCGGCGTCCGATCGTGTGGAATTCCTGGATGGTGGGACGCAGGGCATTGCGCTGTTGTCCTTCATGGCGGGGCGACAGGCGCTCCTCATCCTCGATGCCGTCGCCCTCGGCGACTCGCCGGGAACAGTTCACGCGCACGAGGGCCCCGACTTTCCCCAGGCGCGTCCGGGCATCACCGCCCACGAGGGCAATGCCGGCGAGCTGCTCGCCACGGCTCAGCTGATCGGCGACCTTCCTGAAAAGATCCACCTGGTGGGCATCGAACCGGATGAAATCCGAACCGGAATCGGCCTGTCGCCGGCGGTGGCAGAAGCCGTGCCGCGCGGAGTGAAGGCGGCGCGGCGTGCCCTGGAGGCGCTGATCGAGCCGTAGTTCTCGTCCGAGAACGACCGGGTGAGAAGGACGGGCTGGAGGCTCGCTATACTGGTTTGGTGCATGAGATGGGCATCGCACTCGAGATCTACCGCACCTGTCGGGAAGCAGTCGAAGCGAACGGCGGCGGGCGACTTCAGCAGGCACGGCTGGCTGTGGGAGAGCTGTCCGCAGTCGAGCCGGAGCTCCTGGTGTTCGCGTGGGAGGCGGTGGTTACGGATGGCCCCGACGCCGGGGCCGAGCTCGAGATCGAGTGGCGGCCCGCTGAACAGCACTGCTCGCGGTGCGGCGAGGTCAAGGCGCGGGCGGAGGGAAGTTGGCTCCGCCTGTGTCCCGACTGCGGCCTGCCTCTCCAGGTTTCGGGCGGCGACGAGCTGGATGTGCTCCAAGTCAGTTTTGATGTCGAGGAACCCGGTGACGCCGCCACCGAGGACAACCGATCGACAAGGGGCGCTTCATGAAACAGATCGTCACCGTCAAACGTCGGGCCCTGGCGGCCAATGAGGAGAGGGCGGAGGTATTGCGCACCCGGTTTCGGGACCAGGGCACCCTGGTGGTCAACCTGATTTCGTCTCCGGGATCGGGCAAAACCACCCTGCTCGAGGCGACGGTTCGCGAGCTGGGCGGCGAGCTTCGTTGTGCGGTGCTCGAAGGCGACGTCGCCACCGAGAACGACGCGGACCGCATCCGCGCCCTCGGCGTTCCCGCCCACCAGATCCTCACCGGGGGCGCGTGCCACCTGGATGCGCGGCTGGTCGAAGGCGGGCTTGCCGCCGGAGCATTCCCCGAGGTCGATATCCTGTTCATCGAGAATGTCGGCAACCTCATTTGCCCAACCACCTACGACCTTGGGGAAGACTTCAAGGTGGTTGTCCTTTCGGTGGCCGAGGGCGACGACAAGCCGGTCAAGTATCCCGCGATCTTTGCGCGTGCCGAGGTCGCCGTGATTTCCAAATCGGACCTGCTGCCTTACGTAACCTTTGACCTCGAGTCGGTCCGCGATCAGATCTCCAGCCTGAATCCGGGCGGCACGATCCTCGTGACCTCCTCGTTGAAAGGCGAGGGGATGGCGCCGTGGTTCGCCCTGCTCCGTTCGCGGCTGGTCGCGAAGAGATGTGCGCGGGAGTGAATCCAGCCTGTATGGGTCACCGGGTTGCGTTGCGAGCGGTGCAAGACCCGCTCGTGTGTCCTCAGTTGCACGGTCGTCTCCACCCGAGCGAAGGCCCAAGGAATGATGC
>JBGMRN010000175.1:0-1198 GCA_048061535.1 Thermoanaerobaculales bacterium
ACTGCTCCGAAAATTCGCCTCAACGGGACCTTCACGAAACTCCGAAATACACCGTTCATCTATTCCCTACACCCTCCAGGAACCAGTATAACCGTGGTGATCTCAGTCACCTTCCTGCGCGGAACCGGCCGCATTCACGGATCGACGTGTCATAATGGTAAGTTGGAAAGGAGGCGCACTCATGTCCGAGCTCGCCCCCCTCGACATTCTCGCCAAGAAGTTCTCGAAGAAGCTCAACGGCTACGCCCCGTTGGAGGTTCACGAGTATCTCACCGAAATGGCCGGCACCATCGAGGCGCTGATCCGCGATCGCGGCGAGCTGCGACAGAAGGTCCATTACCTGGACCAAGAGCTGTCCTCCTTCCGCGAGCGGGAGGCCGCCCTCAAAGGGGCCATGGTGGCCGCCGAGCGTTCCGCGGAAACGACCATCGAGGTCGCTCGCAGTGAAGGCCAGCGAATCGTCGACGAAGGGCACGGGCTGGCCGAACGCCTGGTCGAAGAGGCCAACCAACGAGCTCGGAACATCGAAAGCATGATCAACGACTTGCGCAACCGGCGCCGTGAGGCGCGGGCCGACCTGAACCGTCTGGTCGAGCTGCTGGAGGGCATCGTCCAGGACGACCAGAACCGGGAGCGAGAGGAGCGGTCAACCCCGCAGCTTGCCCTCCTCCATCGAAGGGCGCAAGACAATTCCGAGGGCCAGGGATGAGTCTTCTGATCCGCGGCGGCCATCAGGTCGCCACTCCTCGAGGCACCCATGCACGGCGCGGCGCCGACCTCGGAGATCTCGAGATCCGCCCCGGGGCCGTGGTGCGCTGTGATCAGGGACGCATCACCTTTGTGGGCGACGCAGCGGAACACAAACGAAGGTTTCCAGAGGCGGAGGAGGAACTCAGCGCTGACGGCGGGTGCATTCTGCCCGGGTTCGTCGATCCCCACACCCACCCGGTGTGGGCCGGCTCGCGCGAGGACGAGTTCGACCGTCGGCTGCGCGGCGAGACCTACATGGAGATTGCCCGCAGCGGCGGAGGCATCAACTCCACCGTTCAGTCCACGCGGAAGGCATCCGCCGAAGACCTGCTGGACGGCACCCTTGCCCGCCTCGACAGCTTCCTGAAGCATGGCACAACTACTCTCGAGGCGAAATCGGGCTACGGTCTCGATCTGGAGACCGAGATCCGCATGCTCGAGACTATCC
>JBGMRN010000175.1:1298-7200 GCA_048061535.1 Thermoanaerobaculales bacterium
GCGGCAGCGGCCATCGGAACAGCCGACGAGCTGGGGTCGATCGAGGAGGGCAAGCGGGCCGACCTGGTCGTCCTCGGCGCCCCGACGTATCATCACCTGGTCTACCACTTCGGCGTCAATCCGGTCCGCCATGTGGTGAAGGCCGGCAAGATCGTGGTCCGCGACGGCCTACGCGTCTGACCCACAACCCCCATCAATTTCGTCGCGAGGCGCCCCAGGGTCGGCGGGTGCCAGCGCTCGCGCATGATCGAGCCCTGAAACCGGCAGAGCTTCGAACCTCGCCGAAGACGTGATTGGTCCGGGGAAAGCTGGTTGGCGTTACTATCAGGGGGATGGCGCGAGCACGCTTTCTAAGATTGTGGACCCTGTGGTCGGCGTTCTACCTGGCCCTCGCTGTGATCGGACCGAACGGTCTCGTGCCGGTTCCGGTGTGGCCGGTCGTCTCGCAGCACATCCTCCAAACCCGTGCCTGGCTTGGCGACGACATCGTGGCATCGCAGCCCGACGCCGCGGAGGACCTGTTGATTCCGGTAGCGCCGGCCCTGGAGGTAACGCCGTACTTCCGCCACCGAGTGGTCCGCGACCCTCGTGAGGACACGCTGGTCAGCAACCTGGCGGTGGCCGTGCGTGAGCCGGAGGGTCTGCTGACTCCGATTCAGGCCGTGTGGACGGGATCTGACGAGCTGCTGAGGTCGGCGAGTTTGGTATGCCACATCGGTTTTCCGCCGGGGCCGTCCTTCCTGCTCCTACCGCTCTACTGGATTCTGGGCGGTCTGCTGGCGACCCAATGGCTGGGCGCCCTTCTCGGAGGCCTGGCGGTGGCAGTCATGGATCGCCTGATAGCCGACTGGAGCGCGATGATGGGCATGGGGGATGGCCTACCCGGCGCCAACGCCCTGGTGTGGCTGGCTGGCGCAGGCACGCTCTGGCTGTGGGTGTCACCGGACGGGGGGACCTTCCTCTTCGCCCAAGTCGTCGGAACCACCGCCCTCGCCATCGCGATGCTGGCTGCATCACGGGGGCATCGATGGGCTGCCGGCTTGGCTTTCGGGCTCGCGATCACCAGCCGGCCATCCATGCTTGGCGCCCTACCGATTCTGCTGGCGTTCTGCATGTTGCAGGGAGAGACGTCTCGCAGGGCCCTCCAGGGAATGGAGAAGAGAACAGTGATTGCCACCTTCCTCGGTCACTGTGGACCCATGCTGGCGGGACCAACGATTTTCGGGACCATCGCCCTTTTGTTGAACAAGATGCGGTTCGGTTCGCCGGGGGAGTTCGGTTACAGCTTCATGATCGTTCCCCCCTTTCTTCGCGAACGCCTCTTGGAGCACGGTCAACTTTCCTGGTCCTACCTCGCGCGAAACTTACACTACGTTGGCCTCCAGGCCCCAATGGCGATTCGAAACGACGGAGGAAACCTCGTTTTCCCGTATTTCGCGAGCGACCCGCACGGCATGGGACTGGTTTTCGTGACCCCCGCCTTTCTGGCCCTGATCGCCGCCGTCTGGGTCACCGGCAGGAAGCAGGGCAAGGTGCTGGCTGCTGCATGGCTCTCCCTGGTCCTGGTATGTCTTCCCGGCCTGCTCTACTACAACACCGGCTGGGTCCAGTGGGGCGGGAGGTTCCTCATCGACGCCTGGCCCTTGTGGTTGCTCCTCGCCGCCATTGGGCTCCGGCGGCTCCCGCCTCGGCTGTCGATCGTCCTCATCGTCATGTCTGTGGTCTCGAACGGTTGGGGAGCTCTCCTCGTCGCCCTCAGAGCGTGGCCGGGTTGTTGTATGTGATCGTTTCGGGAAATACTGTTCGAGGGTGGCACGATGTTTCGCCCAGTTGTTTCTCTGGTCCGGACGTGAGCAAACCAGGATGTGCAACGCCTCGCCCCTCTCTGGTAAAGCCAGGTCAATCGCGCGAGAGAACCCGCAGGAGGGACGCCTCCACTTCCTCCACCGAGATCCGATCCATGCAGTCGTGGTGTCCGAGGGGGCATTGAAAGGCGGTGCACGGTGCGCACCGCAGGCGACGGCACAGCAGATCGTTGCCTTCGCCCATCGGCCCCGTCCGCGACGGGTCCGTGGGGCCGAAGACGGCCACCACCGGAGTGCCGAAAAACGCCGCCAGATGCATCGGCCCGGAATCGTTGCACACCATCGCCCGCAGCTGGGCAACGAGCCCCGCCAGCGCGGCCACGTCCAGTCTCGGTCCCACAACCGGAACCCTCGAGTCGGCTGCGGCAAGAACCTCTTCGGCAATGACTTCTTCTTCCGGCCCGACGAGAATCACCGGGCGCAGGCCCCCGTCAACGAGCTTCCGTGCCAGCCGACCATAGTTTTCGGCCGGCCAACGCTTGGCCCCGCCGCGCGCGCTGGCAGGAGCGATCCCAACCAGCGCCCCAGAGGTGAGTCCCGCCCGCCCCAAGACGGCCGCCCCCTCGTCGCGCAGGGTTTCGGGCAGAGCGGGTCGCCATCTCGCGTCTGCGCCGGGGAGCCCGAGGGCCTCGAGTACGGTGTCACTGTCGAAGAGCTGGTGCCGACGACGATCCACGTGACCGCTCCGCGACAGCAGGAGGACGGCCCCCTCCCCGACGCTGCCCACGGTCCAGCGGGAGGTGAGGCGCATCAATATCTTGGCGCGGGCGGAGTGGCGGAGGGTGACACCGACCGCAAAGCGGCCGCCCCCACGGCGGAGCCTGCGGGCGGAGCCGAGTGGAAACGCCCGGTGTCTGCTCGCCACGACCAGGGTTTCGGGGAAAACCTCCGCCAGCAGACGTCGCATCTGGGGCCGTGCGTGGAGTACGGTTTCGCCTCCATGATTGCCGTCGACCAGCCGACGGACGGCGGGCATCGCCATCACCTGATCGCCAACCCAGTTGGGAAGATCCACGAGCAAACGGGCGGGTAACGGTCGCTGTCGAGTCACACGTCTGTGCCCGTGGCTATGCCGATAACCTCACGTGAAGAGGGCTCACGGTCCGTCGACCCGCACCCGCCGAATTGCGAGAGCTCGCCCGGTGGTCTCATCGGCATCCACCAGCGCGCCACGCATCTGGAGGCCGCGCTTGGCCGGCTCGAATGGTCGCGGGGTGTTGTAGAGGAAGCGCTCCAGCACCTTTTCCGTCCGCATGCCGATGACGGAGTCGTAAGCACCGGTCATGCCAACATCGGTTTGAAAGGCGGTACCCTCGGGGAGAATCCGCTCGTCCGCGGTGGGCACGTGGGTGTGGGTGCCCAGCACGGCAGTCACGCGCCCGTCGAGATACCAGCCCATGGCCTGCTTCTCCGACGTCGCCTCGGCGTGCATGTCGACCAGGACGACCCGGACCGCTGGGTGCTCCGCCGCAATCTCTTCGAGAACTTGGTCGGCCTTGCGAAACGCGTTGTCGATGGGCGGCATCATCGCCTGCCCCTGCAGGTTGATCACCGCCACCGGAATGCCTGAAGCGGTTTCCTCGACACACCATCCCGTCCCCGGGTTGCCGTCGGGATAATTGGCCGGTCGCAGCAGCGCCGGATGGGCGTCGAGCAGCGGCACCCCTTCCTTCTTATCCCACACGTGATTACCGGTCGTCCAGACCTGTACCGGGAGAGCGTCGAGCTCCTCGAGAACCTTGGCCGTGATACCGAATCCGCCGGCCACGTTTTCCACGTTAGCGACGACGAAGTCGACACGCTCGCGATCCACCACGTTCTCAAGGCTGGCGTTCAAGGCCCGGCGTCCCGCCCCACCCATGATGTCTCCGACAAAGAGGAGTCGAATCACCGGGCGTACTCCACCGCCCGGGTCTCGCGGATAACCGTCACCCTGATCTGGCCCGGATAGGTGAGCTCCGCTTCCACCTTCTTGGCCACGTCGCGGGCCAGCCAGATGGCATCCTCGTCCGAGAGCTTCTCCGACTCGACCACGATGCGTAGCTCACGACCCGCCTGGATGGCGTATGCCTTCTCGACGCCCTTGAAATCGGTTGCCATGCTTTCGAGATTCTCGAGACGCTTGATGTAGTTCTCGAGGATCTCGCGCCGTGCTCCGGGCCGAGCCGCCGACAACGCGTCCGCCGCCGTCACCAGCACCGCCTCTACCGAGTGGGGATCGTGGTCGCCGTGGTGACACTCCATCGCATGGATAACGTCATCGGTCTCACCGTGCTTGCGCAGCAGCTCCCGGCCCAGCTCCAGGTGGGTACCGTCCATCTCGCGATCAACCGCCTTGCCGATGTCGTGCACCAGGCCGGCGCGCTTCGCCACCTGGGCGTTGGCGCCAAGCTCCGCCGCCATGTGATGTGAGAGCCATGCCACTTCCATCGAGTGCTTGAGGGCGTTCTGACCATACGACGAACGGAACTGAAGACGTCCGATGAGCTTGAGGAGCTCAGGGTGGAGGTCGGGGATCCCGACCTCAAGGGCCGCAGCCTCCCCGTCGGCAAGGAGCTTCTCGTTCATCTCCACCTGCACCTTGGCGACCAGCTCCTCGATCCGGCCGGGATGGATCCGACCGTCCTGGATGAGATTTACCAGAGAGAGGCGGGCAATCTCGCGGCGCACGGGCTCGAAGCAGGAGAGGATCACCGCCTCTGGGGTGTCGTCGACAATCAAATCGACGCCGGTGGCCTGCTCGAAGGCGCGGATGTTGCGCCCCTCGCGACCGATTATCCGACCCTTCATCTCATCTGAAGGGAGGTCGACCACCGATACAGTGCTCTCGACGACATGCTCCGATGCGACGCGTTGGATGGCCATGGAGATGACCCTGCGGGCTTTCTCCTTGGACTTCTCGATGGTCTCGTCCTCGATCCTCTTGACCAGGTTCGCGGCATCCATCCGCGCTTCGTTCTCCATTGAACGGATGAGCTCGGCCTTGGCCTGTTCAACGGTCAATCCGGCGATCTGTTCCAAACGATTTCGCTGCTCAGAGATTGCTGTCGCCAGCTCCTCTTCGCGGGCAGCGAGACGGCCCTCGCGCTCCTGGAGCTCCGATTCGAGCGCCACCGACTTCTCTTCTCGCTCAGTGAGGGCTTCTATCCGCTCCTCGAGAATGTTCCCCTTCTCCTCGAGCCGATGTTCGAGGCCACTCAGCTCGAGTCGGTGTTCACGACTCTCACGCTCGAACTCCGTTCGCGCCGCCAGGAGGCGTTCCCGAGCGACAATCTCGACGTCTTTCTGGATCCGCTGCCCGTCGATTTCGGCCCCCGCCACGACGCGCCGGGCTTCCTTTTCGGCGTTTGCTATCATGCGGGCCGCAGCGCTGCGCGAACGCCTCCACAGCGCCCACACCAGCACCAGACCTACGAGAGCGAGCAGCAGCAGACCCACCGCCGCAATGAGTAGTTCCACGATGCACCCCCCTTTTCAAGGAGCGATCAGTGCAACCGGCATCGGTGGGCAACAAACCGGGGCCTCAAGAGGATGAAGTGGAGGCCCCCGCTTCGACCGTGTGAGCAAGCCTATTTGAACCTGCGAAACCACAGGTAGGCGCCTGTCCCCCGCCCGTCTCTCGCCTCGCGGCAAGCATCGAGGCGAAGGAACCCGGCAATCCCTCAAATAGGTGTTGGTTCAACAATAGTTCTGCTCATCACAAACCGCGCAGGGACCTCCTGTTTCTAGTTTTCGTTCCCGGATTCTCCGGTCTTCATAGCCTCTTCGAGTTGAGTTACGAGATGTTCGGCTTGCTTCTCCAATCTCTTCTGCCGGGTGTCCTGATCAGTTTCTCGTTCCTGAAATAATTCATCGGCAATATTCAAGGCGGTCAAGACAGCGATCTTGACCGTGTCCACACTCGAACTTCGATCAGCCACCTCCCGCATTCGAAAATCGACGAAACGCGCAATTTCCTGAAGCCGCGTTTCGTCTCCATCCGCCCGCAGGCCGAGCCGTTGGCCGAAGATCTCGACTGTGGCTCGAACGGTAGTCAT
>JBGMRN010000176.1:0-7171 GCA_048061535.1 Thermoanaerobaculales bacterium
CGGCGATGCGATGCGCCCAGCGGTGTTTTCTCGCCTCGGGGTGCTCGACGTACTGTCGAGTACGCACTCCGCGCCCCTCGGGTCAAAAACCCGTCTGGGCACGACGCCTCGCCGTCCTCACGACGAAACCTGGTGAGAAATGCGGGCTAGTTGACGCCCCGCCCGAACCTGCATATCTCACCGGGTGTCTTCTGCGGGCGGCGAAAAGCGGCACCCCGCCGTGTTTGTCGCCAATCGTGCTCCCCGACGTAGCGCGACTATGACTGCGTCGCCCGATTCGCGACCAACCCGACGGATACTTGCGCTTCGCCGCCCTCGCTGCGAAACCCGGTAAGAAGTACGAGTTAACCCCTTAACTCTTAACTCTTAACTCTTAACCCTTTACTCACGTCTTACGTCTCACGCATCCAAATCCCACATCCTCACGTGACCGTCTGCAAGCCCACACAGGACCCGTCGCCCCTCGCCGATCACCAGCACGTCCGCACAGGTCTCGTCCTGACCACCGGAGAGCGTGGCGACTCGATCCTCCTGGTTCACCGACCATACCGCTGCGCCCGGCCCCATCGCCGTGCTCACGAGGTGCCGCCCATCCGGGAAGAACTTCAGCGACGAAACGGTATTGGCGTGTCCCTCGTAGACTCGCAGCTGAGCGCGGCTTTCGGAGCGGTAGAGACGGATGGTTCCGTCACGACTGCCGCTCGCAAGGAGCGAGTTGTCCGGTGACAGCGCGAGGGCGCTCGGCGGCGCCTGATGCCCGTGAAGCGTCGCCACCAGCCGTCCCGACTCGATGTCGTGGATTCGCAGGTTACGGTTGACGTGGCCCGACACGACGACGTCGCCGCGTCGAGAGATGGTGAACGCGGTCACATCGTCCGGTTGGCGACGCAGGAGCCGCCGAGCCTCTCCTACCCGCAGCGCCGCCATGTCCCAGTACTTGATGGTGGCATCCATTCCCCCCGAGACGAGCATATTCCCGTCGGGAGTGAAGCCGAGCCCGGTGACCGCCCCGTCGTGGCGGAGCTGGGCCTCCATCTCCATCCCGCTGTGCGGATTCCAGAGGTAGATCGAGCCATCGAGGTGGCCGCTCGCCAAAACCTCGCCGTCGGCCGAGTATGCCAGGGCGGTGGTCAAGGCCGAGTGGCCGGTTCGCAAATGGACTCTGCTGCGCAGCGTGTGGACCTTGGTCCGCGTGCTGAAGCTCCAAAGCCTGACCGATCCGTCGACGCCGCCGATCACCAGCTGCGTTTCGTCGGGCGAGACCGCAATCACCTGCAGCCCGGAAGCATCGCCGATCAATCCGGCTTCGCGAAAGGAAGACAGCCCCAGGTCGGATCCCTGCTCCCGCCCTTCCGCAACTGCCGGGAGGACTGTCGGTGGCGAAGCGATGGTGTCCACCTCCCCTTTTTGGAGCTGAACTGTGTCCGCGAAATGCGCTCGGCTGCCAGCTGATGCTCCCCCGTCGCCACCACCACTCCAGCCTTCTCCGGTCATCACCGACTGGAGCGCACGACGCATCGAATCCAGATCCTGAAACCGCTCGGCGGGGTCCTTGGCCAGTGCTTGATAGACCACCCCGTCCAATCCCGCCGGCAGATTGAGCTTGACCGAATCGAGGGGTGGAAGCGTGGAATGGACGATCTGGTAGATCAGCGAGGGCACGGTGCCGGCATCGAAGGGCCGCTCACCGGCCAGAAGCTCGTAGAGAATCGCGCCGGTCGCCCAAATATCGACGCGGTGGTCCACCGTTTTACCGGTGAACTGCTCAGGCGCCATGTAGGACGGCGTACCCAGGATCATCCCTGTGCGGGTGGCAAAGGTCCCGCCCTCCAGCCACGCGATACCGAAATCAAGGATCTTGACCATGCCGTCAGGGAGCAGAAAAACGTTGGAGGGCTTGACGTCCCGGTGGATCACACCCCGCCCGTGGGCATAGGCGAGGCCGCGACATAGCTGTTCGACCACGACCAAGCGGCTCTCAACTTCGGGAAGACGTCCGTGAGAGGCCGAGAGATCGGCGCCATCGAGGTACTCCATGGCGATGAACGGCACGTCGTCCACCTGGCCGAGCTCGAAGATGGTGATGATGTTCGGGTGCTGGAGGCGAGCCACCGAGCGTGCCTCTCGCAAAAATCTCTCGCGCGCCTCGGTCTCGGCCATTGCAGCGCCCGACATGGTTTTGAGGGCGACCACCCGATCGAGGAGTGGATCGCGCGCCCGGTGGACCGTACCCATGGCGCCCTTGCCGATCTCACCGAGGATCTCGTACCGACCGATGGTGGTTTTTTCCTTTTGGACCATCACCCTTCGCCTTCGGATGAGCGATCCGGCCGGTTGAGATGCGCCGAGTCCGGGAGACTCAGGCACATGGGCCTTGCTGAAGAGCGTTCCGAAACGGTCCTGCCACCATCACGCGAACTCGAGGCGCGACGGATCGGTGCGGAACGCCGGCAGGATTCACTCATTTCCGGTTCAGGATATACCATTTCCTTGCGCTTCCCGGCCCCAACGACGCCCGCGTTCGTTCTCGGGTGCGGCAAAGACAAAGCTACCAGTTGTTGACTGTTCCGTCGGCCGCCGAGACGAGCCCTGTGTTAAGCTCCGCCCAATTCTTGCGGAGGATCTCGCAATGCCCGATCGGATCATTCTCAACCTTGACTGTTTCGACGTCGATACCCCGCAACTCTGTTACCACTCCCCCCTCCCGCCCGGTGGTTCCCGTTTCCGGCTCACTGGTAGGTTTCCCATTGGGTAGGCTCGGAGGTCCAGGTGGGCACTGAGGTGCTGCAAAGGCTCGACCGAATGAAGCTGCTGGTGGTCACCGGCAAGGGAGGGGTCGGGAAGAGCACCGTAACGGCAGCCCTCGGCGCCCTCCTGGCCAACCGCGGCCGGACCGTTCTCCTGATCGAGGTCGATCCTCGGGAGAACCTCCACCAGCTCCTCGACACACCGCCATCGGGAGGCGAGATTGTCGAAGGCGCGGCCCGTCTCTATCTCCAGCACCTCGAGCCCCGCGCGCTCCTCGACGACCTGGTCCGAGAGAAGCTCAAGGTCGGGCCGCTGGTCCGCAAAGTCCTGTCCAGTCCGGTGCACCGCCACTTCACCGAAGGGTGTCCAGGACTCAAGGAAACCGCAGTCTTCGGGCGCGCCCTGCGCATGGTCGAGGGACACGGCCCCCGGAAGCTCCGTCAACCCGACGTGGTCATCCTCGACGCTCCCGCCTCCGGCCACGGGATCGCGTGGATGGCGGCGCCGCAGCTGGTCGCCGAGGTCATCTCGAGCGGACCGATCGGTCACCTGGCGGCCGAGATTACGACCTTCATCGAGGACGCGGAACGTTTCGGCACGGTGGTGGTGACCACCGCCGAAGAGATGCCGGTTCAGGAGTCCCTGGAACTCCTCGAGGCCATGGAGAAACGGCTCGGTCGCCGTCCCGAGCTGGTGGTGGCCAACGCACTTTTCCCGCCGGCGCCGAAGGTCCGGGCGGGCGCCGATCAGGCGACGCGCCTGTGGGCCCGGAGGCGGACCGTCAACGAGACCGAGCTCGCCCGTCTCAAGGCACGTTGGGACGGACCGCTGGCAGAGGTGCCGCTCGAACCCGTCGATGCCGGTCCGGCCCTGGTGGGCTTGGTGGGCCAACATCTCGCTTCGAGCCTTCGGGGAGAATGATGGATCCGCGGACGCATCCCCTTGTGATCGTCGTCGGGGCGGGCGGAGTCGGCAAGACCACTCTCGCCGCGGCCATGGGTCTCGGATCCGCCCATTCCGGGAACGACACTCTGGTCATGACCTTCGACCCCTCTCTCCGTCTCAAGGATGCGCTCGGGGTGGGGATCGAGGCGCGCGACGAAGAGACAGAGGTAGCGAGCGACAGCCCAGGGCGTCTGTGGGCAAGCCTGCTCGACGCCCGGATCACCTTCGACCGGCTGATCGACCGCTACGCCCCGGACGAGGCGGCGGGACGGAGAATTCTCACCAACCGCTTCTACGACCGGCTGTCCGGCAACCTGGCCGGGGCGCTCGAGTACATGGCCTCGGAACGTCTCTTCGAGGTGGCCAATGAGGGCCTCCACGACCGGGTGGTGCTCGACACCCCCCCCACCCGGCAGGCCCTCGACTTTCTAGGCGCCCCGGAGCGCATCGTCAGCTTCCTCGACAGCGGCGCCCTGCGCATCGCCCTCAAGCCATGGTTCGACGACCAGGGAAAACTCAAGGCGACCGCACGTCTCGGAATCCTCGGCCGCAACGTCGAGAGTTTTCTCGACCGTATGGTCGGACTCGAGCTGCTGCGGGACATGGCCGAGTTCTTCCAGGCGTTCGCTCCCCTTTTTCATGGCTTCCGCGAGCGGGCGCTGCAAGTCCAGAACCTCCTGAGGTCACCGAAGACCCTCTTCGTCCTGGTGAGCGGGCCAGGCAGCGGCCGGGTGGCCGACACCCTCTTCTTCGCCCGCCGGCTGACCGAGGCCGGCTACAACCTGGGACCGATCGTCGTCAACCGCGTCCACCCACGACTCGAGAACACAGATCCGGACCGTGCGTCAAGTGACGGCCGCCGCCTGCTCGCCTGGCTCGGCCGTCGGGACCATGAAGGGGTCGCCGAGCTCCGGGACCTGGTCGGCGACTCTCACCCGATTGTCGAGATTCCCCTCCTCCCCGACGAACCAACGGATCTCAAGTCTCTGGCTGCGCTGGGAAAACTGTTCGAACAGAGGCTGGACGAGGAACTGAGAAATTCGGAATTTGGAATTAGGAATTAGGAATTGTCGGCGCGGGGAGGCGATCAGACAACTGGAAGCGTCCCGCCCGCGCCCGGGCGCCTCGCCCGGCCGCAATTCGCCGGGCGAATTGCCTGGCATCCTCTCCCTCTCGGGGAGCGCGACGACAGAAGATCACGCTGAACTCGGAAGCGTTCTTCAGAACATCGGGCACGGACGAGGACTCAGGCGCGAATTGTGCTACAACACCCAGATGACGAAGCTCACCCCCCTCCTCGTTCGTTTTTCGACCCTCCTTGTGATGCTGGCCCTTGTCGCGGCCTGCACCGAGGCGCCCGCGCCCATCGACCCTGCCTACCGGGCGGAGGTCGAACAGTGGCGCGCAGACCGCCTGGAAAAGCTCACCGCCGAGGACGGCTGGCTCAGCCTCACCGGTCTGAACTGGCTGACACCGGGCGAGAACCGCTTTGGATCGGCCCCCGACAGCGCGGTAGTGCTCCCTGATTCGAGCATCCCGGAGATCGCCGGCCTTTTGATTCTCGGCCCGAACAACACGGTTGCCGCCCATGCGGCGCCTGGATCGGGGGTTCAGATCAACGGCGAACCTCTTGCGACGGCTTCCCTTCGCTCGGATGCCGAGGGCGAACCCGACATCATCACTGCCGGCCGAATCTCCTTCTACATCATCGACCGCGACGGGCGCATGGGAGCGCGGGTCAAGGATCCGCAGAGTCCGGCGCGCGCCGAGTTCGCAGGCATCGAGAACTTTCCTGTAGACGAGGCGTATCGGGTGACCGCCCGATTCGAATCCTACCAAGCACCGCGAGAGGTCGCGATCCCCACCGTTCTGGGTCAGGACACCTCCATGATCGCCACCGGCCTCCTGCGATTCACCATCGACGGATGCGAGCAGACCCTTGAGCCATACGTCGAAAGCCCGGATGACGAGCGTCTATTCCTCATTTTTCGCGACCCCACCAGCGGCGATTCAACCTATGGTGCCGGCAGGTTCCTGTCGGCCGATGCACCCGGGGAGGACGCCACCACCGTCCTCGATTTCAACCGCGCTTACAACCCCCCTTGTGCTTTCACGCCCTACGCCACCTGCCCGCTGCCGCCGCCCCAGAACATGCTCGAGGTTCCGATCGAGGCGGGTGAAATGTACCGGGGCGCGGCTCACTGACCACGTCGAAGAACGGTCGGCAAACGGCTCTTCTCGAAGCCGGCATGGCGGTTTTTCAGGCCGTGACGGATCTGCCTTACGTCGGCTCAGCAGCTTGTTCCGGGAACCTGGCTCGGCTAAACTCCTTCGTTATGTGGCCATATCACCCTCAAATATGCAAGTTTCGCAAGCGTGCTGCTGCGTCGGGCGACGCACCCGGACTCACCGGTCCCGCGACGCGACGTGGTGAGCAATCCGGGTTCAAGGTTGCCGTCCTTTGCATCCTCATGCTGCTTACGATTTCGGCGGTTGGAGCGGCGGCTGACGAACCGGCCAAGGAAAAGTCCCGCCGCGTGACGATCTTCCTGCCGACGTCACACTTGTACCCCGCTTACATCGCCGACCCATTGCGCCCGCAGAACGCTCTCACATTGCAGTGGGTGGCGGACACCGAGATCCCGGAGACGGGCGCCGCGCGTTTCGGGCTGCGGCTCGGCGGCAGCCTGAGTATCCTCCGTTGGTATCGGGAGGGAAACCCCGACCGCGCGTGGCAGCTCAGTTTCGAGGGCGGGTTCGCCGGCCAGTTCGATATTGAGTACAGCTGGGACAACACGGGATGGGACGGTTTTTACGGCGTCTACCTGAGTCGGATGCTGAACAAGAACCTCGGGTTTCGCTTCGGCAGCCAGCACGACTCCTCGCACATCGGCGATGAATACTCAGACCGTACGGGTCGTACGCGAATTCATTACACCAGGGAAGAGGGAATCCTCGGGGTGAGTTGGCGCTTCAAGCCGCAATGGCGAACCTACGCCGAAATCGGCTACGGGAACGGGCTCTCCGGCTTCCCTCCCTGGCGCATCCAGTCGGGCCTGGAATATGTGAGCGAGCAACGATACTGGAACGGGCGAGCGTCACGGTACGCTGCGATCGACCTCCGCAGCTACCAAGAGACCGACTGGAACACACGGGTGACCGCGCAGGTCGGCTACCGGCTCCCGGTCGGCGACCAGAGCTCGGTGCACCGCCTCGCCCTCGAATTCGGCACCGGACGCTCGGTCATGGGCCAGTTCCTGTGGGAAAAAGAGACCTGGCTGGCGATCGGCTGGTACTACGACTTCTAGCAATTCAGCCCAGCGCAGCCGACGGCCGCGCCGGGCTGAATTGCGGAGAAAGCCCTATTCAACAGCGATTCTCGCTCGTGCGGTTGGTGGCTTTGCAGCCGGCAACCGCACGAGCGAGAAACGCTTGAGCTAGAATAACCACTCATGGTCGGATCCCTCGACACAGGCCA
>JBGMRN010000177.1:0-7103 GCA_048061535.1 Thermoanaerobaculales bacterium
ACGCCAAAAATCCGGAGCCCGTCAATCCCGCCGGAAGGGCCCTCTCGATGCATTCATCGGGACAAAATCCGTGAATCCAACAACACCGTTGTTCTCTTATGTTTGTTGCTGGTCAGCTACTCCGTGCGATCGTGGCGAATCCAGACCGACACGGCGTCCGGATCGCGACGGAGAAGAATGTGAAGCTTTCGCCCCGGGCGAGAGAATCGGAGGCGGATACCCTCTTTGGGATCCGGAACCGGCTCTCGGTTCCACCCGAGTCGCCCCATCTCGCGCCGGTACGACGCCGCCAACGATCTCAGATCGGTTGGTGGTAACCTCAGTCGGGCCACAGCTCGTGCCTCGGAGGTTCGGAAGGCGCCTGCAATGAGATCCTCCGGAATGTAGATGTCTCGAGGGAAATCCTCGCGGCCGGTACTGCCTTCCTGCAATCTCTGGAGGTTGTCTTGAACCGGCATTCGTTCGAGCACCGCGCCCAGGACCGGGAATCTCTCGACGAGCTCCGATTCCTTCTGCTCGAGCCACGGCACACCGATGTAGAAAAAGACCGTCACGAGCCCGAGGATGGCCGCGAGGCACGCTGCCGTGAACCCAACGCAACCCCACAGGCAGCATCGTCCCCCCCGGCGCTTGCCGGCTCGACTTTTCTCTCCGGCCTCGGGTCGATCCTCGGGTTCACCCAACCTCGGACTCCTCCTTTCCTCAGGCTCCGCCTACGGAGAACGATCCCGCGTCGCGTCCGACGCGAGCCGTTCTTCGACGGCCCGCAAACGGGCAAAGTAAATCTGTGCCGGCTCTTCCAGGTCTTTCGGTTGAAGCTCGATCGCCCGCACCCAGGATTCTTGGGCCGCAACCAGGTCGCCTGCCTCTTCCAGGACCCTCGCTCGCAGAGCGTAGGTGGTCGAGGTTCGCGGCTGGAGTCTGACCAGCTCATCCACCCAGCTCTGGGCGTCGTCCGGATCTCCCATCTCCAAATAGAAGCGGGTGAGCAGCGTCGCCTTCCTGGTCGCGTTGAAGCTGTTCGGGTTGATATCCAGGTCCAGCTCGTTCGACCCCAACACCTGCTCGTTCCACTCCATTTTGGCTTGAAGCCGGACGAGCCCCCACAGCTTGACCTCTCCGGGTTTCACCACCCCCCGAATCGACCTGCCCAGGCCATCCGACAGATCGGCGACGGGCTCGGCCTCTCGAGAGAGCAGGGTCCAGGTCAGCTCCTGCTCGTCCTCTCCCTGGCGGGCTACCAGGCGAATCTCAGTCCACCAGGGAGACGCGGCGGTCCCGATTGTCAGCTCGGGCAAATCGTCGAGCCCCTCCGGCCCGGCGTACGCCAGGAGGTTGATCACGCGAGGGCTGGCCAGACCGATGCTGAGGAAGATCGGGCTGTCCGGCCCTTCCGGCGCTTCGAGAGCGAGACCCAGCTCGACGGTCGCGCTGACGAGGGTGCTGTCGGGCGCTCGCCGATCACCGGCTCGCCACATCCACCCGAAGCCGACGATCAACCCGACGGTGACGATGAGGGCGAATGCGACAGCCGGCGTTTTTTTCACGCCTCACTCCTCATCGCGAATCCGTATCTGCTCCCAGCAGTTGCCGTACTCCCTCGATGCCCCGTTGACTTGCTCCCCGTTGGCATTGTGCTCCGTGCCTTCCTGAGATCTGCAAATACGCTGTGTGTAGCTCGCGTCCTGGAATTTTCTCAAAGCCCCGTCCGCGGAAAGTACCGGTGTTGGCCTATTCCTGGACTCCGTGAAGCCGGCGGCCCCTTGATACACCATGAAACACCATTGGTCGCCGCTGAAAGGACTATCCCAGTAGGCGATCGTTACCTTCGTCGGAAGACCAGGATGCTTCTCACAGTCAGGAAAATAATTGAGGCCTCCATCGGGGTTCCTTCCCTCCCCGACGCAAACCTCAAACGATTCAGGACGCCAATCCCAACCATGGTGCTTTACCGAGAGGGAATGCATGAGCTCGTGAACGAAGGTCTCGTCCCCTGTACAGGCGGGCATGTCAGCAAGGTTCACCGTGTGCCCTCCGATCGCAGCCAGTCCACACACACCACCGCGCATCCGGTCTTCCGGCATGATCCTCACGAACTTCCCGCGCTGCTGGTGGCCCGGCGCCGTTCGTTTGTCAGGGCTCGAGTTTCGATTGATCACCATGTCCTGGCCCGGTCCGAAGAGTTCCTTCCAGCTCACCTCGTGGACCTCTGTCCCGGCCGCCTCGTGGAAATACCGACCATACCCATCCAACCCGTCACCACGCTTGAAATGAAGAAACAGATCTTTGTTGGTCGGTCGCGTGCGCACGTGGTCGCCCTTGACGAACACGCCGCGGTACTCCTCGTATAGGCTGAGCCCGTCTCCGAGGTGGCTGTTGTCTGGCCCCTTGGCATCATCGTCGAGTCGATGACTCTGACCCGGTGAAAGGCCCTCATCCCGCTCCCACGAATCGGCGATGAAGTTCTCGCCGCCCGATTCGTCCAACGGAATGGTGATGTAATCCAGGTCTGACGCCTCGATTGCCACGGGTTGCCAGTCACGTCCCATCTTGACCCAAGCCTTCAGTTTTCCCCAGGCGCCAAAATCGCGCGACGCCACCCGGAGGGTGGCGACCTCCAGGGGCCGAGTCGTTTCGACGCGCCATTTTTCCCCAACCTGCTGGGCGGCGGTGAATCCCAGGGCGGCGTTGGCCGCGTCGTCGAAGAAAAGGTCGGGTGTGGTGTCTCGGTCGGGACTGTTCAGGCACTTGCCCTTTTCGGTCGTCACCTCCATCAGCTCGAACCGCCAATCCATCGGTTCTGTGGCGGCACCTTCGAATCGGGCTCTCACCTCGACGCTGTTTCCGTCTTCCGGCAACCAGTCGTCGTCTACCTTTTCGAGGACCGGGTGGAGGACGGGCAGGCGACCGAGGTCGGTGGCTTGGCCGCCGGAAAGGATCGGGTAGACGTCGTCGATCTTGATCAGGCCATTCTCCACGGCCCCTCGCCACGTTCGCTGGAGGTTGTGACCGCTGCGGAGATCGAGCTGCAGCTGATCGAACTGATCCTGCATCGCTTCTACCCCACGGAGCAGGTCCTTGACGTTTTTTCGGACATCCTGCACCTGAGACGGATCGATGCTCGGTTGCTGCGGCTGTGACCCTGTCGCCTTGCCGACGAGCTCGGAGAAGAACTCGGCAAGCGTTTCCATGGCCGCCACCGATTGTTCCCTGTCCGGCAGGAGGTCGGAAATATCTGGGACTTCCGGGGCTTCCATCGAGAAACTGTAGATGCCGTTTCGGGCTCTCAGGCGGATCCCGAACTCGTCACCCTTGGTCCACGCCGAGGTCCCGACCGGCGCCACCGGATATATGAGATTCAACTCGAGCTCGTAACAGAGGACCTCGCCCTGTCCAGCCAGGAAGGTGGGCAACCACCCGGGACCATCCTCACACGCCCGGGCGGTTTTGGCCCGCCAGAGTTTCAGCCCGATGGTGGGTTGGAAGTCTTTCGGGATGCCCTCCGGAGCCACCACCCACCGGCCTTCCGAGAATCGAGCCTGGTCAGAAGAGGTCATCGAGTCGGCGATCCGAATGTCACCTTCCTGAAGCGTCGTGAAGTCCTCGGCTGTGTGATGCACGGTGTATTCGTAGAGTTCCCAGCGCCCCTTCGACTCCGGGATCAGGGTGAAATCCAAATCGATGCGTGTGTGCTCGTCGGCGTCCAGCCCGGGATTTGTCGGCAGTTGCATTTGCGACAGGCGGCCAAGATTGACGCCGATACCCAGGCTGCCGAGAAGGCCGGAGGTGATCCCATAAGGAGCCGCGCCGGGGCCGATCACTTCGAAGGTGAATTTCCCTTCGAGGTAGGCCCGGGTTTTCGCACCGTTATCGGCGCTGCCTGCTATCGTCGTGGAAAGCAGCAAAATCAAGGCGAATAGCGTTGTGAGGGGGATTTTCTCCAGCACGACACAGTCGAAGATTCGTATCCGATGGGTTGGAGCTCGATCCATGTGTGGCGGAGAGTAACACGTCATGGGTGCGCATGCATGAGAATACGAAAACGTAGAAACATGCCGGTCACGCCGTTCCGCCGTTGCGGTGGTGTTCTGACTTCCGGAGTGGTCAGGGTTGCGACCTGGGCGCGTGTTTTTCATTCGATCATCGGCCACGAGCACTATGGCGCCGCGGGCGGTCGCCTGCTGCACACCGGGGAAACGATGCAATGGACTGCTCCAGACGTGTTGGTCGTGCCGTGGTGGCGTGTACTGTGACCGCGCGCGGTGACGGTTGCGGATCCCGACGGATGCGGGTTAGCTGCGCGTCGTTGGCAGCCCCCCGGGGCCGCCTCCTGCCCGGGTCAATCTTGGGGGCGCCCTTGTTCACCTTGGGCGCGCAGGGTAAGGTGTCGCGGGGGGGGGGTCTTTACGATCGTGGCACTGTCGAGAACCGTCCTTGGCGACGACTTCGGGCTTGTCGCTCTCATTTGTAGCGCTGGGTGCGGTGGCGCCTCGCCGCCGTCACCCCGAAATACGGTGGGTTATGGCTGCTGAGGCTGTGCGGCGGCCCGTCAGCAAGGTCGTTTCGAGCGAGGATGAGCACCTCATCCTGGTCGACGAGTCCGACCGCGAGATCGGTCATCTCAGCAAGGGCGCCTGCCATGACGGCGTCGGGGTACTCCATCGCGCCTTCTCGCTCTTCATCTTCAACTCCGCGGGCGAGCTCTTGCTGCAGCAGCGCAGTGGCGAGAAACGCCTGTGGCCGCTCTTCTGGTCCAACTCATGCTGCAGCCACCCGCGGCGCGGCGAGACCATGGAGGTGGCGACCGGGCGGCGGCTTGCCCAGGAGCTGGGGATGACCGGCCGCTTTCACCACCTTTTCACCTTCCAGTATCAGGCGCCCTATCTCGACATCGGCTCGGAGCACGAGGTGTGCTGGGTCTTTGCCGGAGTCAGCAAGGAGCCGCCACGACCCAACGCGAACGAGATCGCCGATGTGCGGTGGATCGCTGCCGACGACCTCGATCGGGAGTTCGAGGCGCAGCCCGAGGTCTTCACGCCGTGGTTCGCGCTGGAATGGCCGCGGGTGAAAACGGGGGCCCAGGAAATCCTCGCCGGCACTCCTTAGCCCGCATATCTCACCAGATTTCGTCGCGAGGGGTACAAGACGCAATGCGTGTCTGCGCTCTCGCAAGATTTGGGAGTGAAGTCGTACTTGCGGTACGTCGAGCGAGCAAATCGAGAAAGCGCAGACACGCGCTGTGTATTGTGCCCCACAGTAGAAAGATGGTGAGATATGCGGGTTAGAACCCCCATCCAACTCCGCCCGTCACCAGCCATCTTCCGCCGTCGTGGCTGTCCACCCGGTACAACAGGCCGAGTCCGAGGTTGGCCCGGGCGACCGGCAGGCCGAACTCGAGGCCGGCGTAGGTGCGGCCGGCCTCCGCCCACCCGAGGTCGGCCCAGGTTCGCAGCACGGTCAGCTTGTAGGCGGCGCCGATGAAAGCGGCCTTCAGGAAGGAGCCGTTCCGGTTGGTATTGCCGGTCACGCGCGCCCACCCGATGCTGAGCTTTGCACCCCCGAGACCGGGTTCGAACCGAGCGAAGGGCCCGCGAAAATCACACGGCGTCGTGCAATCGTAGCTGGCCGGCTGCGACGTCAGCATGACGGCGATCGAGGCGGAAACCACCTGCGGATAGGTGAGGCCGACTCCGGCGAGACCGAGGGCAAACCG
The DNA here is from genome assembly GCA_048061535.1 of Thermoanaerobaculales bacterium. Lineage (GTDB taxonomy): Bacteria > Acidobacteriota > Thermoanaerobaculia > Thermoanaerobaculales > Sulfomarinibacteraceae > Sulfomarinibacter. The sequence goes on from JBGMRN010000177.1 coordinate 5,714, forward strand.
GCGCCGTTCCGCCTCCTCCCGGGCCACCCGCTCCATCGCGCGGGTCTCCGGCGGTTCGGCGCTGACGAGCGCGATACGATCCGTTGGCGTGGACGCTGATTCCCGCGAAGGATCGGGTTCGGCGCAAACCGCCTCAATTCCGAACCGGGCGGGATCCGCGAGCTTGCCCCCGGCCACCCGCTCGGCCACGATCTCCTGCACGACCGAGGGCCGGTCGCGCTCGCGGTAGCGGCGGCGCATCTCCACCACCTGCGGATCGACGAGCCGGTCGCAATACGTCTCCAGAACCGGCCTGACCTTGCGCCAGCGGCCGTTGCTGTAGACCGGGGGCTGGTAGGACTCGTCCCATCGAGGCGTCACGTAATCGCGGAGTTCGACGGGCCGGGAGATGATCCACCCACCCTCTTCGAACCGGAGAATCGGGTCGTCGCCGTCGCACAGGTCGCGATAGAAATGCATCCCGCTGAATCCTGCCTCGAGGTCGGCAATCGACTGTACTCCGGATGTCAGACCGCCGAGGATCAGGCCTTCCTCGACGATTCCGCGGCGCACGGCGCTCCGTTCCGCCTCCTCGGGCGTCTCTCCCTTCTCGAGAGCTCGCCTGAACTCGCCGTAGAACGTCCAGCCGGAGGATACGAGGTGCGCCAGCTTGTCGGTGCCCATGCGGACCCCGGCAACCTCGATGGTCGGGGTGAACGGCATCCATGTCCCGGGATCGATGAGTGGGTGGTTCGAGTAGAGGTTGGTCCGCCGGTACTCCAGCTGCTCCTCGCCCCCGTCAGGGATCCGGGCGACCCATCGCGAGTTCCACGCCCACACCTGGATCTCGTGCAGCAGCATGAAGCGCATCCGCTTGCGGTAGGCGACCGCGACCTTGGTGCAGCTACCTGGCGGTTTACCGGCCGGGAAGCCGGCGATGGCCTTCTGAAGCTCGAGGTTGAACCTGGCGTTGACCGCGTTGGTGGAGTCCGCCAGCGGCCGCCCCCAGGTATAATACTGGTCGGTCTCGAGGGCGGATGAAGGGCGCGGGACGACCACCAACGGGAGCATGAGCAAGGCGGCCAGGGGTTTCATGAAAGCGCAATGGCCATGGTCGCGAGCACTCCTCTGCCCGGGTTCATCGCCGATCACCGTCCGGGATCTCTTGACCCTTTCCCAGGGTCGAGCCTAGCACGATTGGGCCGGGCTCGATCGAGAGCCGGGGCGAGTATTTAGCCCGCATATCTCACCAGCTATCTACTGCGGGGCACAATGCGCTGTGCGTGTCAGCGCTTTCTCGATTTGCTCGTTCGACGTACCGCAAGTACGACTTCACTCCCAAATCTTGCGAGAGCGCTGACACGCACGGCACCTTGCACCCCTCGCGACGAAATCTGGTGAGAAATGCGGG
>JBGMRN010000178.1:0-6916 GCA_048061535.1 Thermoanaerobaculales bacterium
GGTCAGGGATCCAGTGGGTGGCCACATTGCCGGGACCTTTCTCTGGGTTTCGAGTTGGGGGCGCTCGCGTGGCCCTCTCGAAGCGGGAACCCAGCTCGAGATGGAGGTCGATCGCGAGCGCTACAACCCCGGCGACACTGCCCACATCACCGTCAAAACACCGTCTGAGGGCATCGCCTTTGTCTCGGTGGAGAAGGCCGATCGCGTGCTCTCGCACAATTGGCAGGCCCTGGAAGGTGAGCAGACCACGATCGAGCTCGAGGTCACCGAGGAGATGCTGCCCAATGTCTACGTCCACGTCACCGCGATCCAGCCCCACGCCCAGACCGCCAACGACCGGCCGATCCGGCTCTACGGCGTGGTGCCCCTCGCCGTCGAGAAGGCATCGACCCGGCTTCCGGTGGAGATTATCGCTCCATCCGAGCTCAAGCCGCAGCAGCCTTTCGAGGTCGAGGTGAGAGTGCCCCGCGACAAGAGCGCCACGGTGACGGTGGCGGTGGTGGACGAGGGTCTCCTCGACCTGACGAGCTTCAAAACTCCCGACCCGTGGGCCTTTTTCTTTGCCAAGGAGCGTCTTTCGGTGGTGAGCTTCGACGTTTTCGGGACGGTGATCAGCGCTTTGTGGGGCGAGATCGACCGGCGATTCGAGATCGGCGGCGACGAGGACAGCTACCGCAAGGGGCAAACCGGCCCGGTCAAGGCACGCCGGTTTCCGCCGGTCGCTCTCTTCGCCGAACCTGTGCGAACCGACCGCGACGGCCGAGCCCATTTCACCTTTACGATGCCCCACTACATGGGCTCGGTCCGGATCATGGCCGTCGCAGCCTCGGGGCCGAGCTATGGTAGCGGCGAAGCCGCCGTGCCGGTCCGCGAAAAGCTCATCGTCCTGCCGTCGCTACCACGGGTCGCCGGCCCCGGTGAGACCTTCGACATGCCGGTCACCGTCTTCGCCACCGCTGACGGAATCGGCCCGACAGAGATTGCGGTGGCAACCACTGGTCCGATGATGGTCGAGGGCCCCTCCCGGGCAACGATCGACTTTGAAAAAACGGGAGAACGTGACCTTGTCTTCACGATGGCCGCAGCCCAAGCTGCTGGGGTCGCCACCGTGCGGGTGACCGCCACCGCCAAGGGCGCCGAGGGCTTCTCGACCACCGAGCTGGCGGTGCGGCCGGTCAACCCCACGATCTCGAGCTCGAAGGAGATTGTCGTCGCCTCGGGCGAGAGCACCACCTTTACCATCCCCGAGATGGGGCTGCCCGGTACCCGGAGGGCGAGCGTCCGGCTGTCGCCAATGCCCGGAATCACCTTCGGCCACCGACTCTCCTACCTCATCCGCTACCCCTACGGTTGCATGGAGCAGACCATGTCGGCGGTCTTTCCGCAGCTCTACTTGCGTCACATTTTTCAAGCGACCAAAGAGGGCGACCTCGAAGGGAAGTCGAGCAGCATCGACGCCAACATCGATGCCGGGATCCAAAGACTGCAGCGGTTCAGGACACCTGAGGGGGGTTTCGGCTACTGGCCGGGCTCGACCAAACCGCACGAGTGGGCCACCAATTACGGTGGGCACTATCTGCTCGAGGCCGCACGGCTCGGCTACCACGTACCGGCCGACCTCCTCGTCGGCTGGAAGGGCTTTCAGCGCCGCATGGCGGCCCGGGAGAGTGGCGACCTGATGACCCGCGCCTACCGCCTCTACCTGCTCGCGCTGGCCGGCGAACCTCGGGTTGGCGCCATGAACCTCCTCGCCGAGGAGAACCTCGACAAGATGAGCAACCTCCCCAAGTGGCTGCTCGCTGCGGCCTACCAACTCGCGGGCATGGAGGAAGCGGCCCACCGCGTGCTCGCCGTGGCCGGCACCGACGTCAGAACATATCGCGAGCTCGGCGGCACCTTCGGCTCCACGGTGCGGGACCAAGCCATGATGCTCTATCTCGCCAACAAGCTCGACCGGCCGCAGGTGGCGCTCGACCTCTACCAGGAGCTCCTGCCGATCCTCGGCGGTCGCGGTTTTCTTTCGACCCACTCGACGGGCTTCGCCCTGCTGGCTGTGGGCAATTATCTTGAGTCGACTTGGCGGGCGGATGCCCGGGTTCGCGGCCGAGTCACCGTTGCCGGCGGTGGTCTGAGTCGGAGCTTCGACCGGGTCGGCGCCACCGTTACAATCGACCTCAGTCAGCACACCGGACGCGAGGTCACGATCCGATCCTCCAGCGACGATCCCATCTTCGCTGCCTTCGAGTGGAATGGCATTCCGGTCGAGGGACCCACCGAAGCGGAGGCCCGAAACCTGAGCCTCGATGTCCGCTGGCTTGACGAAGATGGCCGCACCATCGATCCGTCCATTCTTGCCCAGGGCGTCTTCTTCTGGGGCCACTTCCGGGTTCGTTCGCGCTACGGCCGGCGTTTGGAAAACCTCGCCCTTACCCAGATCGTCCCGTCGGGATGGGAGATCGACGCCACCCGGCTGCGTGGCGAGGAGGCCCCGCCATGGGCGCGCCGGCTCGCCATCGGTCGCGAGACCTATGTGGACGTTCGTGACGACCGGGTGATGTGGTTCTTCGACCTCGGCCGCCAACCCCTGGACTTCCTGGTCAAGCTGGTGGTGGTGACCCGCGGCGAGTTCGTCCTCGCGCCGACCTGGGTTGAGGCCATGTATGACAACGACTTCCGCGCCCTGGCGCCCGGCGGACGGGTCGAGGTCGTGGCGCCTGAGGGGCCATGACCCGACCGAGGGTTCTTCGGCCGCGGGTTAGCCCGCATTTCTCTTCACCAGATTTCGTCGCGAGGGGTGCAAGACGCAGCGCGTGTCTGCGCGCTCACAAGATTTGGGAGCGATGGCGTACTTGCGGATACGTCGAGCGAGCAAATCGAGAAAGCGCAGACACGCAATGAGCATTGTGCCCCGCAGTAGAAAGGTGGTGAGATATGCGGGTTAGGCCCGTTCGCGCCGCCGCCATCTGCACGGCCCTCCTGGCCGCCTGCGTGCTGGTCGTTCCGGTGGCCGATCCGCCGTTCCCCGACGTTTACGGCACCGTGGTCCTCGACACGCACGGCGAGGTTCTCCACACCTACCTCGCGGCCGACGAGCAACGGCGGTTCCGGCTCGACCTCCAGGACATCTCACCCAAGCTCGTGACCGCGGTGCTGACCGCTGAGGACCGCCGATTCCCGCAACACCCCGGGGTCGATCCTCTCGCGCTCGGCCGTGCGGTGGTTCAGAACCTGCGCGCCGGCGAAGTCAGATCGGGCGCCTCGACGATCACCATGCAGGTGGCCCGGCTGATGCGTCCGAAACCGCGGACGATCCCCAACAAGCTGCTCGAGATGGCCCAGGCCCTCAAGATCGAGACGCGACTGGACAAGGCGGAGATCCTCCGGCTCTATCTCGAGCACGCGCCCTACGGCGGGAATCTGGTCGGGGTCACGGCCGCCAGCCTCCACTACTTCGGTCGACCGGCCAACCGCCTTACCTGGGCCGAGGCCGCGACCCTGGGGGTGCTCCCGAAGGCGCCGGCCACCGTCACCCCGTTCCGCAATTCCGAGGTGCTCCTCGAACGTCGAAACCGCCTGCTCAACGCCCTTCACCGTGAGGGCGCCATCGACGGCGACACCCTCCGGGACAGTCTCCGCGAAGACCTTCCAACCACAGCCCATTCCATGCCCACGCTCGCACCCCACGCGGCGCGAAGGGTGGTAGCTGCCTTTCCCGGCAGGAACGTGCGAACCACCATCGACCGGGGAATCCAGGAACAACTGGAGGCCCTGGCCCGCCGTCACGCCGTCTGGCTCTCGCGGAGGGGAATCCACAATCTCTCGATTCTCGCAGTGGAAACCTCCACCGGCCGGGTCCGCGCCTACATTGGCTCACCCGATTTCTTCGACCGTACCCACGGTGGTCAGGTGGACGGGGTCACGGCCTCGCGCTCCACGGGCTCGTTGCTCAAACCTTTTCTTTACGCGCAGGCGTTTGACCTCGGAACTATCCAACCTGAAAGTCTGCTGCGGGACGTGCCGGTCTACTTCGGCAGTTATGCACCGGTCAACGCCGACAGAGGATTTTCCGGGATGGTGCGGGCGTCGGAGGCCCTGGTCCGGTCGCTCAATGTTCCGCCGACTCTCCTTCTCCGAGAGATCGGAGTGGCGAGATTCCACAACCTGCTCCGACGTGCCGGGATGTCCACCCTTTTCCGCTCGCCCGACGGTTACGGGTTGTCACTCATCCTCGGTGGCGCTGAGGGCACGCTGTGGGACATGGTGCGTCTCTACCGAGGGCTGGCCCGCGATGGTCGCTTCGACGGTCTCACCTTGATCGCCGGCCGGGCGTCCGACGAGGGACCTCAGTTGCTGTCACCATCGGCGGCGCGGATCACCATGGAGATCCTCACCGAGGTTCGCCGGCCCGTCGACGACGGCGTCGATCGCACGCTCTTTGAACCCCGGCGACCGGTTGCCTGGAAGACCGGGACCAGTTTCGGCAAGAGAGATGCCTGGGCGGTAGGGGTGACGCCCGACTGGGTGGTCGGGGTATGGGTCGGCAACTTCTCCGGGCAGGGTAAACCGAGCCTTGGCGGCGCCCGGACAGCGGCGCCGATTCTCTTCGCGGCTTTTGATCTTCTGCCAGGTCACCGCGAGGGCGGGTGGTTCGGCACCCCGGCCGATGTTCGCGACGTTCGTCTCTGCCGCGCCTCGGGCTACCGCGCCGGCGACGACTGTCCGGAGACCGTCATCGGCCACCGTCCGCGCCGGGCACCTCCGGTCCCGGTCTGTCCCTTCCATCGCGGTTTCTGGATCGATCCCGAAAGCGGGTTCGAGGTCTGCTCCCGGTGTTGGAGGGCAAGTGAACGGCGACGCATCATCCGGCTCATCTTCCCGGCGGACGCAGCCCAAATGATGCGTCGCGCTGGACATCGGATCGACAGCCCACCGCCACACAATCCGGACTGCCCGGTGAGCTCGCCGGACCGCCCTCTCCGCATCGTCTATCCGGCAGCGGGGATCACCCTGCTCGTTCCCCGTGATCTCGACGGACGGCCCGAGCCGGTCACCCTCCGCGCCGCTCATGTTTCGGCCTCGGCCGCCCTCCACTGGTATGTCGACGGCGCCTACTGCGGCCGCACCACCGGCGAACACGCCATGAGCCTGCTGCTCGGCAACGGGAACCACCGGGTCGAGATCATCGACAACGATGGGCGGTCGGCGAGCGCAACCTTCACCGTGGAACGCCGAGGCTGAGTAGAGCGCAACGGGTGGCGAGCGGCGTCCGCATTTTCGACGCCTTTTTGAGATCCAAAAAGAGAGGGTGTGAATCAAACTGGTTCGGTTGCTGTTAGAGGTTCCGTGACTCAGGGGAACCGTTTGCCGCTTGCCGGTCTGCTCAATCTTTCTGTGACCTATGTTGTGTGGGGCTCCACCTACCTCGCGATCCGCGTGGCGGTCCGTGAGGGGGCGGGGTGGGGCCCGTTCTGGCTCGGCGCGAGCAGGGTCATGGTGGCTGCCGTAGTTCTGCTCCTGATCAACGCTCTGCTCGGCAGCCGTGTTCGCCCCACCCGGCGGGAGCTCACGGTGATCGCGGTGAGCGGACTGTTGATGTGGGTCGGCGGTAACGGCAGCATCATGTGGGCCGAGCAGCGGGTGGATTCGGGCCTCGTGGCCTTGATCGTCGGGTCGATGCCCATGTGGGTGGCGCTGATGGAGGGGTTTCTCGACAAACAGGCGCCGTCCCTGCTGACGGTCGGTTCGCTGGTGGCGGGGTTTTCCGGTCTGGTGGTGCTCACCCTGCCGATGCTGCGCCAAGGCATTTCCGGGGATTTTCTGGGCGCGGCGGTGGTGGTCTTCGGTACCATCTGTTGGGGGGTCGGTTCGATCCTCCTCCATCGCCGGCCGGTCGGTCTCAAGCCGACGGTCCTCGCCGGTCTGCAGCAGCTCGTGGGCGGCTTCGGTTTCGTCGCGATGATCATCATTTTCCGTGAGCCCATCCCGACTCCCACCCCCGAGGCATGGCTCGCCTGGGGCTACCTGGTGCTGTTCGGGTCGCTGCTCGCCTACACCTCGTTCATCTACTCCTTACGCTTGCTGCCGGCGACCATCGCCATGACCTACACCTATGTCAACCCCGTAATCGCCGTGATCCTTGGCTGGGCCATCCTCTCCGAACCGATCACAAACTACACGGTTCTGGGGACGGCGCTCATCCTGGTCGGCGTCTACGGCGTGTTCCGCGGAAAGGTGAAGAGGGTTTCGCGGGGAGAATGATGGTCCCCTATTTGTGTGTAAATCTGTCCTGTGTCCTGTTCTGTCTTGTTCGCCCGTTCATCCGTGAACGAGCATCGAAAGAACTGTCCCCACTGCCTGCAGAACGAATCCAACGAGGACAAAAGCGAGGCCCTGGAGAGTGTGCAAACCGTTCTCTTCACCGAGCTCACTCATGCGAACGGCGCCACGAGCACTTGGTCCCCTGCGAATCGCGTCTATCAAGGTTCGCAGGACGCCGCCCCACGCAATACCGGAAAGGAGCCCGTTCGCCATCAGAACGATCCCGATGATCTCTGCCACCGAACCGGCCAGCTGCAGTGTGGAGGGAAGCCAATGACTCACAGATCCTCGCCGGTCTGGAGAAGCAGTGCTGAAGCCACTGCAGTCAGTCGGTCGTGGGTTACAACCAACACGATGACGTAGTCGTCAGTGAAAAAGTGGAATAGGTCCGGCCGGAACAGCGACGGAGTCAGCTCCGCCTCCCCGTCGCGGATCTGCTTCAGGTGGTCTCGGATCCGCCGCCAGGAGTATGCGTCGAGCTCGCTCAGCGCGCGCCGGAAGTTCTCGTTGGCGCGAAGTTTTGCTCCGGATCGGAGCCTCACCGCGCCTGTCCGCCGGCGCTGTCTGTCGTATCCGCCTCCGCGGCCGCCGGTGGCTC
>JBGMRN010000179.1:0-6882 GCA_048061535.1 Thermoanaerobaculales bacterium
GGGAACGAGCTAAGATTTGAGACCTGAGAATTGAGAATTGACCCAGCGGAGCCGGGTGAGCCGGCCATCGAACTTCTCCTCGCGGATCATGGCGACAAACTCGTCGATGATCGCCTTGTCCCAGTAGCCGAGGCGGGTTTCCTCGAGGATGATCTCGATCGCGTCCTCGGCCGAAATTCCGCGCCGATAGCTCCGATCATCGGTCATTGCGTCGAATACGTCCACGACCTGGAAGACCCTCGCCAGGAGCGGGATCTCCTCGCCGACGAGCCCGTCAGGATAGCCGGAGCCGTCACAGCGTTCATGGTGATGGCGGATGAGCGGGAGGACCGGCGTAAGGCTCCTGAGTGGCCGGCAGATTTCCCAACCGATCACTGCGTGCCGCTTGATCGTCTCCCACTCGTCGCGATCGGGCTTGCCGGGATTCAGTAGGACCGAGTCCGGAATCCCGATTTTCCCGACGTCGTGCAAATAGCCGCCACGCCGCAATGCGGTGATCTGTTCGTCATCCAGACCGAGCCGTTCGCCGAGGCGCACCGCGAGGTGGGAGAGCCGGGCGCAGTGATCGCCGGTGTCGCGGTCCCTGGCCTCCAGCGCCTTCGCAAAGGTGAATATCACTTCCTCGGCGGAATCGAGATCGAGCATCATGCGGTGGAACGCCACCAGGTTTCGGACCCGCGCCTCGAGCTCCATGAGATCGGTTGGTTTGTTGAGGAAATCGGCCGCGCCCAGGTCAAGGGCCTCGATACGCGCCTTTCGCGACCCGTGGCCGGTGAGAAAGACGACAGGGATGAGGCTGGTCTCGCAGTTCCCCTTGAGCATGCGGCAAACCTCGAAGCCGTCCACCCCCGGCATTTTGAGATCGAGAAGGATCACATCAGGCCTGTTCTCCACCGCCAACCGGTATCCTTCAGCACCGTCCGCGCTCTGCCAGAACTCATAACCGAGACCACTCAACGTATCGGCGAGCAGATCGAGGACGTCAGGATCATCGTCGATCGCCAGTACTTTGCCCTTGACGTTGGTCACGAAAGAAATCCCCTCTCAACGAGCCTACCAGAGACCTGTGGGCGGCTTTCGGCTCGGTGGTGCGTGATCAGGCTAACCCGTACTTCTCACCAGATTCCTACTGCGGGCCGCAATGCACAGCACTTGTCAGCGTTTTCTCGATTTGCTCGCTCGACGTACCGCAAGTACGCCTTCGCTCCCAAATCTTGCGAGAACACTGACACGCACGGCGCCTTGCGCCCCTCGCGACGAAATCTGGTGAGAAGTACGGGCTAAGGCTGCAGCCGGTGATCGATCTCGCTCCCCCACGGCCGGGTCGTGATATCGTCAACACGTACGCGCTTGGCGTCATCGCGCAGGTGGCGAAGCCCGTCAGCTTCGACCAACTCGTCGAGGCTGGCAGCCGGGCAGGGTTGTTCCGGGCGGTACCCAGGCGGCCGCCACCGGGAAGCCCGTCCCGGCAGATTCCGACGATTCGGCGAGCGCTCGAGGAGGTTCCGGTGGTTTCCGATCGCGTGAAGGCCGAGGAGGCGTTGCGCGAAAGCGAGGAGCGGTATCGCGATCTTGTGGAAAAGGCAGGCATCGCAATTGTCGTGAACGACGAAGCGGGGCGCCTCAGTTTTTTCAACAGGCCCTTCACGGAGCTTTTCTGCTTCAGCGCTGAAGAGTTGAGCGGACGGACGATCTGGGATCTTGTCCATCCGGAGGACGTAAAGTCGGTTCGCGATCAGCACACTCGTCGGTTCTCGGGTGACCCGGCGGCGGCTGCGTCGTACTCGTTCCGGGGTGTGCGCAAGGACCAGGAGACGATCCATCTCGAGGCCACCACAACCGCCCAGGTCGAAGACGGCCGGGTCGTTGCCAGTCGTTCGTTCATCCGGGACGTCACCGACCACAAACGACTCCAGGAACAGTTGGCACAGATGCAGAAATTCGAGGCGCTGGGCCAGCTCGCGGGAGGTATCGCCCATGATTTCAACAACCTCCTGATGTCGATCTCGGGCTCGGCCGAGTTGCTGGGATTCCGCTTCTCAAGGGACGAACCCGAGTCGCAGGAGCTGAGCGCCATCCGCGAGACCGTGGCGCGCGGCGCCGAGCTCACCCAGAGCCTGCTCGCGATCGCCCGCCAACAAGTGCTCGAGATGGAGGTAACGGACATTCGACCGGTGGTCGAGAAAGAGCTCAAGATTCTACGCCGGGTCATCCCTGAGAACATTCGGATCGACTTCCGATCGGCGACCGACCTGCCCGCCGTCATGGCCGACCGTGGGCAACTTGGCCAGGTCCTGATGAACTTGATCGTCAACGCCCGCGACGCCATGCCCCGGGGTGGGACGATCACCATCGAAACAGAACCAGCTCGCGTCGGCGGCAAAGAGACTCTTCTGCGCCCCGGCGCCTCCACGGGGTCGTATGTGATTCTGTCGGTGAGAGACACCGGCGCGGGCATGGACGCTGCCACCCTGGCTCGTATCTTCGACCCGTTTTTCACAACCAAGGGAGAAGGCGCAGGCTCGGGGATGGGCCTCGCGACAGTCTACGGCATCGTGCGCCAGCACGGCGGGTTTATCGAGGTCGAAAGCGCACCCGGGAAAGGAAGCAGATTCGAGATTTTTCTTCCGGAAACCATCGGGATGGTGCGCGAAAAGGACGACTCCGGCGGACGCGCCGTGCAGGGCGGCGCGGAGGCGATCCTCGTGGTCGAGGACGAGCCCGCTGTCCGTGCGGCGATGGTCGGCATGCTGGAGACCTTGGGTTACACCGTGACCGAGGCTGCGAACGGAAGCGAAGCCCTGGAGTTGCTGCGGGGTCATGCGGCCGTCGACCTCGTGCTCAGCGATGTCGTGATGCCCAGGATGGGAGGCCAAGAGCTCCTTGAGCGGGCTCGAAAAACCACTCCCGATTTGCCGTTTCTCTTCTCGTCGGGCTACACCGACCAGTCGCTTCGGAACCAACTGGACACCAAGGAGCGAACCACGTTCATCGCCAAGCCCTTTACCATCGGGAAGCTCTCGCGTGCGGTACGACAGGCCCTCGGGCAAATGGAGCCTGAGTGAAGGACCCACGCCTGAAACCGGGAGGTCGAGACAAGCTCGACGTCGGCAGGAAGATCGACCCGGGACGACTGGAGATCGTTGGTCATTTGGCGGCGGGGATGGCCCACGAGCTCAACAATATACTTTTCGTCATCAGGGGCTTCTCCGAGCTCGCCAGGCTCGACCTGGCGGACGAGGACCCGGTCGCGACCAGGCTCGACCGAATCGAGGAGGCAATCGACCGCGCCGAGGGCCTGACCCGAATGGTCCTGGAAACGGCCCACCCTTCTGATGACGGTCCGATGGCGATCCAGCTCCATCCCCTGGTCAAGGAGGGCGTCAAGCTTGTCGGGGAGGGACTCCCCGACAATGTCCGGGTTCACCAGGCGATCGCGACCGATGCGGCGGCGGTGGCGGTGGACCCCGTGCGATTCTTTCCGATGATCGTGACGCTGTTGAGGATGGCCGCCGAACCGCTGGTCGCCGACGGCGGCATGCTGTGGGCCACGCTGATTGAAACGAAGGTCGAGGGCATGACCGCGGATGCCAATCTCGTACTGACCGTCGGTTCTGCAACCGGAGAAGACGAGGATGAGGTATGGGGCCGGCTGACATCCGGTGGTCGAGCGCCAATGTCTCCTCTGCCTGAGAACGAGAGCACTGCCGCATCGATCTGCGAGATCGTCCGAGCCTGCGGCGGTGAAGTTCGACATCGGTCCATCGATCAGCGTGAGTTGTGTTTCGAGGTGATCTTGCCACTGTCACCGAACCCGGCGGTTCGGTGACGACCGCGGAAGACACCCCTCACACCACCTCTTCTCTGCGGCCAGTGAGATTAAAGCCAGAGCTCACGCTCCGCCTCCCCAATACGTATTTTTCAGCGCGGAGGCGACTCCTGTCTTCGCAGCGCTATGCTGCGAATCCGGAGATCGCCCCACCGACAATCTGCACGGCGATGAAAATCAAGCTGCGCAGAAACGGCGTCTTCGTTTCCTGCCAGTGCATGATGACGAAGACGATCCCGACAAACGGGATGAACAGGCTCGCGAGACCCCACCCGATGTGGGTCTTGAACGCGACAATCAGAATCTGGATCCAAAAGACCAGTGCGCCAATCGCCCCCACGAGCATGATGATCCATCCAAGAGTCGCCATATGTCCCCCTTTTTCAATTCAGCCCAAAGGGCTTGTCTGTTGAGCCGAAGCTCCCGGTGAATGATGAATACACGTTACCACAGGCATCGACGCCGCCAACAGGCGGCACTCACAGGCTGGTACGGATTCGGCTTCGCGTGAAGAGGGGACACTCTCCTCCGGCCCGTTGGTCACGACAACGTCCTGCTGGCTCGTAACCTGCGCGCCGCCCGCCACCTCGAGCGCCGAATATGAGCACCCGCCGCCATCCACCTGCAGGTCCTGCAGGCTGAGCACGGTGGTGTCCCCCGTGACCGTCACCTGTCCCTCGATCACGGTCGTGGCGCTCGAACCAACCCGAAGCAATACGGTGCGAGAGACAGTTACCGATTCAGCGAAGACCCGGGCTGCCAGCACGATCTCTGTGCACCCAGCGTCATCCACGGCAGCCTGAATGGCCGGATGCGGCGCGGACGGCACCGAGCACACGTCCGCGAAAGCCGTCGGGGCGAAGAGGAATACGAGAGCCAGGCAACCGGCGCGAATGGCAGACAGGTTCGTCTTCATTTGAAGCCCGTCTTTCTCGGCGATCCGATCTGTCGGCGGAAAAGAAGGTGGCCGGCGGAACCCGTCATGCCGACTCATCGCAGCATCACCAGCACCCGGATGGTCCCGGTCCCCTCCTCGAGCGCCTCCAGCGCCTTTCCGAGAACAGTCCCCGGCAGCGGCGCCTCATTCCGCATCGCGTGACCGGGCGTCGGCGAGGTCACCAGCAGATCACCCGGCCAGATCGCTCCGAAATCGGCATCCACCTTGCAACGGACGACGCCCGAGAAGGCCACCGGCGCCCGCAGCGCCGAGACGCCGGCCGCAACCCCGAGGTCTTCCGCTTCGCCGGTTGCAGCGTCAACAGGCCGCTCGGCCGCCAGTTTGGTCGGCGAGGCCATGCCCAGGACGACACCCGGCGAGGCTGCGACGACGCCCACGACCCCGGTGTCCGAGGCCTCATCAGCCCGCCGCATCATTCCCGACCCGGCCCCCCGGTCGATCACCATCACGTCGCCGGGCTCCACCGCCTCGGAGACCTCCAGAAGGCTCGCCAAGTCCTGGGACGACGGCCGGAAGGAGGTGGCGTAGACGTTGCCTTCGGCGTCCATCGGGACGGCCGGGCCGGCGACCCGCGGACCGGGGGCGCGGCCGCCGACGTCGCGATCGCGCACGGCGGGACCGGCTGCGGCGCCGGGAAGGTCGTCATCGACCGTCAATGCAGGCACCTCTCGCTCGGCGTCGTCGGGTCGCTCCGGCATCCCCGGCAGCTCGTGGACTTCGGGGTCGAACTCGATGATCGCATCCCGCAGCGCGTGCGCGCGGCTCAGGTCGACCTCGTCCTTCTGCCCGGCCGCCCGGCGCATGGCCTTGAAACGCTCGAGGGAGCTGAAGCTCTTCAGCTCGGGACGGCGCTCATAAAGCTGCCGGTGGTCGGTCATCGACGGAATGTAGGCTTCCCGCTCCTTCTCCTGCACGATGCTCGACTCCTCGAAGCCGATTCGCAGGCCATAGACGATGTAGTCGAAAGCGCAGTTGGAGGTGCCGCGTTGCAGCTCCCGGACAACGATTTCTTCAGTCGAGACCATGGCGACGTACACGCCGTTACAATCTTCCTTCGGGGTCACGTGCGCGGTCAGCCCGAGGTCGGGGTTGGTGACCCAGCGGAAGGTCTCGCCCAACGGCACCCGGACCTCGCCTTCCACGAGACGGGCGGTGCCGCGGGTGTAGGTCGCCACCTCGTCGCCCTCGGGGGAGGCATAGACGATGACCGATTCCCGGTCGTAGGGGTGGTTCTGGACAAAGGCCATGGTGCCGTTGCCCTGAATCTTGTAGCTGCCGTAGCCCACGAAAGCATACCCAGAGCTGTTGGTGTCCGTAAAGGAGCCTCCGGCGGTCGCACCGCGGGCGTTGATGCCGGTGTCGCCGTAGCCCACATTCGCGGACCCGGAGCTGTTGGTGTCTCCGAAGAAGCCGCCCGCCATCGAGCCACGGGCATCGATGCCATAGTTGCCGTAGCCCACATACGCGTACCCGGAGCTGTCAATGTCCTCGAAGTAGCCTCCCGTCGTGGCGCCGCTCGCTTTGATGCCGTAGCTGCCGTAACCCACCCAAGCTTTCCCGCTGGTATCGAGGTCCTCGAAGAAGCCTCCCGCTGTGTTGCCGAAGCTCCTGATGCCGTAGTTGCCAACGCCAACATCCGAGTATCCGGACTCGTTTGTGTCTTCGAAGTAGCCTCCCTTGTTGCTTCCATGGCCGCTGATCCCGATGAAACCATGGGCCTCAACGCCGGTGCCACCGTAGCCCACATACGCGTACCCGGAGCTGTTGGTGTCTCCGAAGTAGCCTCCCGCTATGTTGCCCCAACCCCTGATGCCATAGTTGTCCTCGGCGACGTTCGCGTACCCGGAGCCGTTCGTATCTTCGAAGAAGCCTCCCATGGTCGTTCCGCGGCCGGCGACCCCGGTTGTCCCCTGGGCGTCGACACCGGTGTCACCGTAGCCCACATACGCGTACCCGAGGCCATCAAGATCCTTGAAATAGCCGCCCGCGAAATTGCCGTAGCCCCTGATGCCGTAGTGGCCATAACCGACGTTCGCATAACCGGAGCCATCCGCGTCCCCGAAATAGCCTCCCATGGCGTTGCCGTAGCTCTGAA
>JBGMRN010000180.1:0-6870 GCA_048061535.1 Thermoanaerobaculales bacterium
CGCCTCGAGATACGCTTTACAAGCTGCTGAGAGATAGCATATTGTGGGATGATGAACGACCCCAGTGAGGTGTGGCAACTCGGCCGATGGATTGGCCGCCGGGAGGGCGGCGCCGCCCGTCTGACGTGGTCCGATGGCGAGTTGATTCTTCGCATGTACCAGGGACGCATCCGTTTTGTCGAGGGGGTCGACACCGTAGAGCTCAGCCGTCGTCTCGATCGCGAGCCGGCTGGTTGCACGGATCTCCTCGAGGAAGCCCGGACCCTGGCCCGGGACGACAGCGTGGCCGAAACCCAGGCCATGGGCGCAGCCAAGGAGGTGCTCCAGGGCGCCCTACGTCGTTGGTTGGCCGATCCCACCCGCGATCTCGAGATTGTCGAAGGAGAGCCCGACGAGATCGACGGCGCCACGATTTCCATCACCCACACGCTTGTGGAGCTGGTGCTTTCGGACACCTCGGGCGAGGTGGCAGCCGCAGTGCTACCCGACCTCGAGGTCATCCTCAGGAGATCTGACAACTTTCTCGATCTTTACGGGCCCTTGCGTCTCTCCGAGGAGGCCGACCTTATCGTGGCCAAGATAACCGGCGAGCGAACGGCACAGGAGGTGGCCGACCGCGCTCCTCACGGCGCCGACGAGGTTGTCAGGCTGCTCGCGGCCCTGGTCACCACCGGCATTCTCGAAGCCGAGGTATCCGCGTTCGCTTCCACTGAGCTGGAACTTCTTCCAGCCGAACCTCAATTCGAGTCGAATCGACGAAAGCTCCCCGCATGGTGGATCGGTGGCGCAGCGGCGGCACTGATCGTCGTGCTCGCGTTCCTCGGCTACATCGTGACCCGTCCGGACAGCCCAGCTTCCGCAAACTCAGCGGGCGCCCCATGGGCGTTAGTGGTCGACATGGGCTGCGAGCCACAGGAACTCCAGCGGGTGCTCAAGAAGGCCCAGCAGCACCCCGACGACTTGCGCCCGGTCGCCGCCGACCTCGACAGCGGCGAGACCTGCTGGCGTCTGGTCTGGGGGCGGTTTCAGAGCCGCGAGGAGGCTGAAGAGGCGATTGAGGACATTCCGTCCAACCTGAGGCGAGAAAAGTTCGAACCCCATCCCATCGAGTTGACCGACGACCAAACCGAAGCGGCGACCGCCCCGGGAAGTTGAGGCAATGGCAAAGTCCGACGACATCCAGGATCTTCAGAGCCAGCCGCTGCCCTCGCTCATGGCCCGTCTGACCGAAGAGTCGGCAACCGGCGTTCTGGTTGCCGTTTCGGAGGGTGCACGGCGCGAGATCGTCTTCGTTGACGGTGAGATCCGGGCGGCACGCTCGGACCTGGAGGAGGAGAAGCTCGGTCTTTGGCTGGTCCACCGTGAGAAGATCAGCGAAGACGACCGAGCCCTGACTCTGCTCTCGCAGGGTGGAAGCGACTCACCTCCGCTGGGGCACATCCTGACGACCCGGGGGTGCATCCCCCAGGACGAGCTCGAGACCGAGCTCGAGGAGTTGGCCTTGGCCGTGATCAGTGGGGCCGCCGCCGCCCCTCAAACTCACTGCGAGTTTGCCGAGCGAGTGGGTGAGAGCCAACCGGACACGCTTCCCAACATCACGACCGCGCAGATCACTCTGTTGACCGCCCGCGAGTTTGCAGACGTCGAAGCCAAACGTGCCGCCATCGGACATCCGGACGGCGCCGTCAAGCTCGCCGGCACCCCGAAGGACATCCTCGAGGAGCTCCAACTGACTCCGACCGAGGGATTCCTCCTCAGCCGTCTCGACGGGGCGGAAAACGTCAGCAGCCTGATCCAGCTCTCCTCCCTTCCCGAGGACGAGGCCTACTCCACCCTGTATACCCTTCTGGTGGCCGGCATCGTGACCATCGGCGGCGATGAGACGAAACAAGGAAAGAAAAAGGGCCGACCGAAAGGACTGGCCGATGATCCATCTGCGGTGGGGGCAGCCGAAAAAGTAGACGAAGACACAATAACCGACCGCCAGCGGGAGGAGCGCAACTATATCCGCAAGCTCTCCGACGAGGTCACCAAGGTCGACCACTATCGAGCACTGGGGCTTCGCCCCGACGTTAACGCCGACGAAATCACCGAGGCGTGGAAGAAGATGCAGCGCCGCTATTCTCCGAAGCGTGTCAACGAGGAACACCTGCGGGACATGACCGAGCACCTGGAGCGCATCGTCGAGCGGGCACGAGAGGCGCATGAGCTCCTGTCCAATGTCCGCGCCCGGCGTCGATACGACCGCATCCTCGAAGCCGTTGAAGCCGAACGCCGCTCCCTCGATGGTACCGGGCGAGGTGCGACCGATCCCGAAGCCCGGAGGATCCTCGTCGAAGCCAACTTCAAACGAGCCGACGAATTGGTTCACGATGGTGAGCTTTATCTTGCGATTCAACTTCTCGAACAAGCCTGCGCCCTCGACCCCCGGCCGGCCGAGCTGCTCAAGCTCGCGCGGCTCCTGCTGCGCAACCCCCTGTGGACCAACCGCGCCCTCGCCTGCATGCGCCGGGCGATCGAAGCGAATCCGAAGTTCACCGACGCATGGCTTGATTTGGCCGAGTTCTGGCGGCGTCGCCGCCACTCCGAACGCGAACGCAAGGCCCTCGAACGTGCCCTTGCTGTGGAGCCCGGCAACAAACGAGCCAACGAGATGTACCGCGAGTTGGTCGGCAACAAGGAGCTCGAGCGGCTGCTCCGCCGCGCCAAACAAATGCACTGAACCTCTCGAGGCCTTCAATGCCCATTGCGATCGACGGCAACAACCTCCTCCACAGCCTGCCGGAAGGGGAGCGCACTCGCTCCGAGGTACGGCGGCGCGTTTTGGAAATCGTTCGCAACGATAGCCTGCAGGTGATTCTGGTCTTCGACGGCCCACCGTCATCGGGCATGCCCGAAACCGAGCACCTCGGCCTGCTCACGGTCCGCTATGCCGGATCGGTGAGTGCCGACACGGTCCTTCTCGGCCTCATTCCCGAGGGAGACCGGGCGGCGAAGTGGATCGTTGTGTCCGACGATAGCGAGCTGGGCGCCAGGGTCCGTAGCCGCGGTGGGCAGGTCCGCTCCCTCGGGGATTGGAAACGTCGGCAGCCGGCCAAACCGCGCCGGCCAACCTACGAACCCAAGCTCTCGTCTCACGATGTCGCGGACTGGGAGGCGTTTTTCTCTGATGGTCGGGAGGAGGATTAGCCCGCATTTCTCAGCAGATTTCGTCGCGAGGGGAGCAAGACGCAGCGCGTGTCTGCGCTCTCACAAGATTTGGGAGCGAAGTAGTACTCGCGGTACGTCGAGCGAGCGAATCGAGAAAGCGCTGACACGCGCCGGGTGCGAAAACGCCCCGGTCAGCGCGCCTTCCAAAGCTCCGGAATAGCGCTTCTGACAGGTGACGCGACCTTCTGTCGTCGCGCTTCCCGTGGATTGCCACGTAGCGCAATTGTGATTCATGGATCTGCAATTGATCTACGCCTTGGGCACAATTGCGTACGATTCGTCCCGCCCAGCGCGCCCAGGCGCGGGTAGCACACTCTGATTCTCCCAATTGCCTTCGCGCGCCGACAATTCCGATGCCTAACTTGAAACCAACTTCTCCGAAATCGGCCTTGGCAACCCGCAGCGTGCAGAGTACACTCCCGCGACGGCGATTTGCCGCGGGAGGAAAAGTATGACCGACATCCTTGGTGACATCAAAAAATTCTTTTCGGATCTCGGCCTCAACCTCGAGCTGGGAATCAAGGACTCCAATTTCGGCGCCTGCACCGGCGAGTGGATCAAGCCGGAGAGCGGCAGCGAGCTGGTGTCGCTCAACCCCACCGACGGGGAACCGATCGCGTCGATCATCCAGACGGACGAGGCCGCCTACGAACAGGTCTTGACCGCGGCGACCGAGGCCTTCCCCACGTGGCGGATGATGCCGGCCCCGGCGCGAGGCGAGGTGATTCGAGATCTCGGAAACGAGCTCCGGATCTTCAAAGACCCCCTGGGGCGCCTGGTTTCGCTGGAAATGGGCAAGATCCTCTCCGAGGGCCTGGGGGAGGTCCAGGAGATGATCGACATGTGCGACTTCGCGGTTGGTCTGTCGCGGCAGCTCTACGGTCCCAACATGATGTCCGAGCGCCCCCGCCACCGCATGTACGAGCAGTGGCACCCCCTCGGTGTCGTGGGTATCATCTCCGCCTTCAACTTCCCGGTTGCGGTGTGGGCCTGGAACGCGGCCCTGGCCGCCATCTGCGGCAACACCATGGTCTGGAAGCCTTCTTCGGACACGCCGCTCACCGCCATCGCCGTGCAGCACATCTGCAACCGGGTGATGAAGCGCCATAATTTGAAAGGCATCTTCAACCTCATGATCGGACCCGGCCGCTCGGTCGGCGAACGCCTCATCAACGACCACCGGGTGCCGTTGATCTCCTTCACCGGCTCCACCAACATGGGCCGCCACGTAGCCGAGGTCACCGCCCGTCGGTTCGGTCGCAATATCCTTGAGCTGGGTGGCAACAACGCCATCATCGTCACCGACGATGCCGACCTCGAGCTGGCCCTGCGTGCGATCCTCTTCGCCGCCGTCGGCACCGCAGGACAACGCTGCACCAGCCTGCGGCGTCTCTTTCTTCAGGAGAGCATCGCGCCGCAGCTCATCGAACGGCTGGTCAAGGCCTACCCCAGCATCACGATCGGCAACCCGCTCGAGGACGGGATACTCATGGGTCCGCTGGTCAACCAGCGAGCGGTGGAGGACCACTTCGCGGCTCTCGATACCATTCGCGAGCAGGGCGGCGAGATTCTTTGCGGAGGCGGTCGGGTCGAAGGGGAGGGATACTTCGTCGAACCCACGCTCGTCAAGGCTCATCCCAATCTCGAGATGGCCCGCGAAGAGACCTTTGCCCCGATCCTCTACGTCTTTACCTACGACACCCTCGACGAGGCCGTGCGCATGCACAACTCGGTGGACCAGGGACTTTCCTCGGCCATCTTCACCTCGAGCATCTACTCCGCCGAGCAGTTCCTCTCCCACGAAGGCTCTGACTGCGGCATCGCCAACGTCAACATCGGAACCTCCGGGGCCGAGATCGGCGGCGCCTTCGGCGGCGAGAAGGAGACCGGCGGCGGCCGCGAAGCCGGGTCGGACGCCTGGAAGGGCTACATGCGACGCCAGACCTGCACCATCAACTGGGGCCGCGAGCTGCCCCTCGCGCAGGGAGTCGAGTTCGAGGTGGAGTAGAGGTAGAACAGCGGGCCCCGCTGCTGGGGCAAGCAGGCACGTCGTCGATCGTCTGTCAGACTGTGGCGACGGCTCGCCTCGCTTTCGCTGCTGGTACAATGGTACGCAATGGCGACCTGACGGAGATGAACTCATATCGTTTACCCTCAATCATGGGCCTCGTTCTGTGCCTGCCCGCGTTGTTATCGGCTCAGACGGCTATTTTTTCCGACGATTTCGAGTGTGGAGACACCTCGGCGTGGAGCGCGCCGAATTCGGAATCGGCCTCCATGGCCGGCATGACCTGCGCCCACAACGATGCGCGCGACTCCGTAATCCCGGCGGCCTCACCGCCGATTCCCCCGCTGAGCTGGGACAACAACCTCGCGGCAATCGCCCAGGCGTGGGCGAATAACTGCACTTGGGCCCACAGCGGCAATGGATACGGTGAGAACCTGGCGGCTTTCGTCGCCGACGAGACGCCACAGGCCATCGTCGATTTGTGGGTATTGGAAAGCGCCTGCTATGACTACGCAACTAACACCTGCTCGCCTGGCTGCATTCCGAACGTGGTGTCGTGCGGTCACTACACCCAGGTTGTGTGGCGAACCTCTGCGCGAATCGGATGCGGCGTCAGGTATTGCACCACCGGAAGCCCCTTCCCCAGTTTCCCGAACTGGTACCTGTGGGTCTGCAACTATGATCCGCCGGGCAACTTCATTGGTCAAAAACCCTACTGACTACGTCTTGCCTCCCCACGACCGTCCACACAGCGCCACACCCTTGCTACCATGGGCGCATGATGAGCACTACCGAGTCCCAAAACCTCAAAGGGGGCACCCTCGGGAAGCGCGACGGCAGAAGACCGCCTCGACGTCAGGAGCGTCTCCATGGAACCCCGAGACGAGGAGGGCGCGTGCATTCCCTCGAGCCGGCCGAGGCTGGCTTCACACCCCCACCGCCGCCCTCGGCGCCGCCTGCGCCCAGCAGTTCCTCGAGGAGTTTCGCAAGGAGCTCGAGGGCGTCGACCTCAAGGCTGAGGCGCCGAAGAAGCGGGTGCGCAAGAAGAGCTGGGACGCACGAAACTCGAAAACCGAACTTCGACCACCGCGAATCAGCCCTAAATCCGCCCCCGCAATTCCCATTGGGGCAGTACACTATCGCACAGATAACCCCTCATTGCGGACACTCCCCCCCTTGACTCAAGCACTGTTTGGATCGAGAACGCACGCTGTGTGGTGCAGACGCTTCGTGGCCGAGGGCCCGGCTGGGCGACGCCAAACGAAGAGAACTACCGACACGCACAACCTGCCGACCGTCACTCGGATTGTCACCCACCGGAGCCCTCCATCCTGCGGCGTGAGTATTCTTGTGTCTCTTGTAATCAGGATGACTTGAGTTGTCAAGCACTACAACAGATCTATTATGATAATAAGTTTCAATACTGGCCCCCAGCCCGACGACGCGTGACGTCCAAGACTTTCCTCCTCCACCTCTAAACGTCCGAAACACAATCGAAAACGGACAACCCTGCAGAAACCCGTGCGAAGCGCATACCCGCAAACCGATGCGTGGCCGCGCTGCTACCATGGCCCCATGGAAGGCCGTTTGCTGGTCATCGATGACGACCCGGGTGTCCGCAAGGTCCTGCTCCGGATCCTGACCGGGGCCGG
>JBGMRN010000181.1:0-6710 GCA_048061535.1 Thermoanaerobaculales bacterium
CGTGGTATATTTCCCGCTCGTTCGGCCCGCCCCTGGCGAGCCCCGGAGGCACCGTGGACCTGCAGTCGTTGATCCTCAATCTCCAGCGCTACTGGGCCGATGCCGGTTGTATCATCCAGCAGCCGTACGACCTCGAGGTCGGCGCCGGAACCATGCACCCCGAGAGCTTTCTGCGGGTGCTGGGCCCCGAGCCGTACCGGGTGGCCTACGTTCAGCCTTCGCGCCGGCCGGCCGATGCGCGTTACGGCGAAAACCCGTTCCGGTTGGGCCGCCATCTGCAGCTCCAGGTGATCCTCAAACCCTCTCCCGAAGATGTGCAGGAGCTCTATCTCGAGTCCCTGGACGTGCTCGGCATCGACCCGGCGGTGCATGACATACGGTTCGAGGAGGACAACTGGGAGTCGCCGACCCTCGGCGCCTGGGGCGTCGGGTGGCAGGTTCTGCTGGACGGCATGGAAATCACTCAGTTCACCTACTTTCAACAGGCCGGCGGCATTGAGCTGGCGCCGGTCTCGGCCGAGCTCACCTACGGCCTCGAGCGTATCGCCATGTTCCTGCAACGCAAAGACTCGATCTACGACATCGAGTGGGGCGGCGGCGTATCCTACGGCAAGGTCCGCCTGGAAGACGAGCGCGAGGCCTCGGTCTACGGTTTCGAGGTCGCCGATGTGGAGATGCTGCGCCGTCATTTCGAGGACTGGGAATCGGAGGCGCAACGCTGCCTCGGGCACGAGCCGCCGCTGGTGGTCCCCGCCCTCGAGGCGACGCTGAAGACGTCGCACCTCTTCAACCTCATGGACGCTCGCGGCGCCATTTCGGTGACCGAAAGGGTGGGGTTGATCGCGCGGGTGCGGCGCAACGCGGTGGCGGTGGCCAAGGCCCACCTGGCACAGCGAGAGGCGCTCGGCTTCCCGCTCGGCGGCGAACCTGCCGGGGAGACGGACTGATGGCCACGTTCCTGCTCGAGCTGCGCACCGAGGAGATCCCGGCCGCCGCCCTCCCCGGCGCCCGGCGCCAGCTCGCCGACCTTTTCAACAAAGCACTCACCGATGCGGGGTTCGCCGGCGCCGGGATCACGGTTCTGTCGACCTCCCGCCGCCTGGCGGTGGTGGTTCGGGATCTCGCCGAGCGCCAGCCGGACCGAACCGAGGAGATCACCGGGCCGCCGGTCCGGGTCGCTTTCTCGGGGGACGGCACGCCGACTCCCGCGGGCGAGGGTTTCGCCCGCAAGGTCGGTCTGCCCATGGCCGAGGTGCGTACGATCGAGACCCCCAAGGGTGAGTACCTCGCCGCCACCGTGGTCCACGAGGGCCGACCGACCGTCGAGATCCTCGCCGAAGTTGTGCCCTCGGTGATCAGCGCTTTGCGGTTCCCGAAGATGATGCGTTGGGGGAGCGGCGAGCACCTTTTCGTTCGTCCGGTGCATGGAGTGGTGGCCCTGCTCGACGACGCCGTCGTGCCCTGCGCCCTCTTCGGCGTGGCCTCCGGCCGCGCCACCGTCGGCCACCGGGTGCATGCCCCCGGGGTCTTCGAGCTGGCCGACGCCGCCGGCTACGCCGAGTCCCTGGCTGAACGGAGCGTGGTCGTCGACCCGGTCGAGCGCCGGGAGTGTCTCGAGGCGCTGGCCGAGTCCCTGGCCGCAGAGTCCGACGCCAGGGTTCATCGGGATCCGGAGCTGATGGCCGAGCACGTCGAGCTCGTGGAGTGGCCGCGCCTGCTCGCCGGGGCGTTTGCCGAACGGTTCCTCGAGCTGCCGTCCGAGGTTGTGGTGACCACCCTCCGCCACCACCAGAAATGCCTGGTCCTGGAAGGCGAGGACGGCACCCTAAAACCAGGATTCATCGCCGTCCTCGATCGCCGCGACGACCCCGAAGGCCTCATCAGGCAAGGCAACGAGTGGGTGATCGGCGCGCGTCTCGCGGATGCGGGTTTCTTCTTCGACGAGGACCGCAAGCGGTCCCTGGCGGAGCTCGTGCCGGAGCTCGGCCGCCTCGAGTTTCACCGCGTGCTTGGTTCGCTGGAGGCCAAGGCGGCGCGCGAGGGAGAGCTGGCGATTCGGTGTGCTGCAGCCCTCGACGGCGGCGTCGACGAGACCCGTCTGCGGGAGGCCGCGTATCTCGCCAAGGCCGATCTCCTGACCCACATGGTCGGCGAGTTCCCCGAGCTGCAGGGTGTGATGGGCGGCCACTACCTACGGCTCGAAGGGGCCGACGAGGCACTGTGGACCGCGGTGCGCGACCACTACCGCCCGGTGGGGTTCGAGGGCGAGATTCCCGTCTCTCTCGAGGGCAGACTGCTCGGGGTTGCGGACCGGTTGGACACGCTTGCCGGCCTGTTCGCGGTCGGCGAGCGCCCCTCGGGCTCGAAGGATCCGTTCGGGCTGCGCCGGGCGGCCCAAGGGGTTGTGAAGATCGTTGCCGAGGCCGGGTGGGACCTCGAGATCGGACCAGCCATCTCAGCGGCGGTTGCCGGAGTGGCCAAGTTCACCACGATAGGTGAAGAGCAGACGGTCGAGGCGGTCACCGCCTTCATGGCCGACCGGGTGCGCCGCTGGCTCACCGACGTGGTGGGGGTTGCCGGCGACACCGCGGACGCGGTGATGGCCGCCGGATGGAGCAGGGTTCCCGAGACCGTCGCGCGGGCGGAAGCGCTCGAAGAGGTGCGCGAGGGGCAGACCTTCCGCGATCTCGCGCTGGCGTTTAAAAGGGTGCGCAACATCACCGACGGCCAACCCGACGCCGACGTCGCCCCGGCGCTCTTCGAGCAGGCCCAGGAGAGCGAGCTTTACGATGCCACCGAGGAATTTAAGCGGGCCCTCGGGGTTTTCCTGCCCGAGAGACGTCTTGGCGACGCGTTCGCCGCCATGGCGCCGATTGCCGAGATCCTCGACCGGTTCTTCATCGAGGTACTGGTCATGGCCGAGAACGAGCGGGTTCGGGCAAACCGGATCGCGCTCTTGAAAATGTTGGGACGCGAGTTCCTGAAGCTTGCTGATCTATCGAAGCTCCAGGTTGAAGGAGGCGAATCGTGAGCGACGTCAAGTATGTTTACTCGTTCGGCGGCGGCGAGGCCGAGGGCCGGACGGACATGAAGGAACTGCTCGGCGGCAAGGGCGCCAATCTGGCCGAGATGGCAAACCTCGGCATTCCTGTTCCGGCAGGTTTCACCCTGACCACCGGGGTCTGCACCTATTACTACGACCACGACAAGACCTATCCGTCGACCCTCTCAGCCGAGGTCGCCGCCGCCATGGCCAGGGTCGAGGAGACCATGGGCATGAAGTTCGGCGATCCGTCGGACCCACTTCTGGTTTCGGTGCGCTCCGGTGCGCGGTCCTCGATGCCGGGCATGATGGAGACGGTGCTCAACATCGGCCTGTGCTCGGCCACCATCCCGGGTCTCATCGCCAAGACCGGCAGCGAGCGATTCGTCTACGACGCGTACCGGCGGCTCATCATGATGTACTCCGACGTGGTCATGGAGAAGGCGGCGGGCATCGAGCCGGCGGAGGGCCAGGGCATCCGCCAACAGCTCGACCGCATGCTCTATGATCTGAAAGAATCCAAGGGCTACGCGAGCGACGCCGACATCAGTGGTGAGGACCTCAGGGATCTCGGCGAGCGTTTCAAGCTTACGGTGCGGGAAGTCCTGGGCAAGGACTTTCCCGACGATGCCGACGAGCAATTGTGGGGCGGCATCGGCGCCGTCTTCTCATCGTGGAACGGCAAGCGAGCCGTGTCCTACCGCCGTATCGAGGGCATCCCCGACGACTGGGGGACCGCGGTCAACGTGCAGGCAATGGTCTTCGGGAACATGGGCGATACTTCGGCCACCGGCGTTGCCTTCACCCGCAACCCGGCCACCGGCGACGACCGGTTCTACGGCGAATGGCTGGCCAACGCGCAGGGCGAGGACGTGGTGGCGGGCACCCGGACCCCCAACCCGCTCAATGAGGCGACCAAGAACGAGCAAAACGAGCACCTGCCCTCGCTTGAGACCGCCATGCCCGAGGTATACAGCCAGCTCCATGCGATCCGTGACGACCTCGAGCAGCACTATGCCGACATGCAGGACATCGAGTTCACCGTCCAGGACGGGAAGCTGTGGATGTTGCAGACCCGGGTCGGCAAGCGCACCGGAACCGCAGCCCTCAACATGGCCATGGACATGCTTGCAGAGGGGCTGATCGACGCCACAACGGCCGTGCTGCGGGTCCGGCCGGAACAGCTTGACGAGCTCCTCCACCCGATCGTTGATCCCGCCGCCGAGGCCTTGGCCGAGCTCGTCGCCAAAGGTCTGCCTGCCGGTCCTGGTGGCGCCTTCGGTCAGATCGTGTTCTCGGCCGATGCCGCGGTCGAGTGGACCCGGGCCGACAAGGCGGTGCTCCTGGTGCGCGAGGAGACCAATCCCGAGGACGTCGAGGGAATGCGCGCCGCGGTGGGCATCCTCACCGGTCGCGGCGGCATGACCTCGCACGCGGCGCTGGTCGCCCGCGGCTGGGGCAAGTGCTGCATCGTCGGCGCGGGAACCCTCGACATCGACGTCATCGGCAAGACCATCACCGCCGGAGGTACGGTCTATCGCGAGGGCGACGTGCTGACTCTCAACGGGACCCGAGGTCTGGTCTATGCCGGCGAGCTGGCAATGATCGATGCCACCGAGAACCCCCGATTCGTTGATTTCATGAAGCTCGCCGATGCGATCCGGGTGATGAAGGTGCGCACCAACGCCGAAACCCCGGAGGACGCACGCACCGCGCTCGAGTTCGGCGCCGAGGGTATCGGACTCTTCCGCACCGAGCACATGTTCTACGGCACCGGCTCCGAAGAGCCGCTCTTCCTGCTCCGGAAAATGATCATGGCGGGCTCGGAGGCCGAACGCCGCGCCGCGATCGACGAGCTCTTTCCGTTCGTCAAGCGCGACATGAAGGCGACCTTCGAGATCATGGGAGCGCGGCCGGTGACCATCCGCCTACTCGACCCGCCCCTGCACGAGTTCGTGCCCACCAACCGGGACGAGCTCAACGAGCTCGCCCAGGCCCTCGGCGTCAGCATCGAGGACCTCGAACGCCGGTCCGAGGAGCTGCACGAGATGAACCCCATGATGGGGCACCGCGGCGTCCGCCTCGGCATCACCTTCCCCGAGATCTCCGAGATGCAGTTCCGAGCCATCCTCGAGGCGGCGCAGGAGCTGCGCAGCGAAGGCAAGGCGTGCTTGCCGGAGATCATGGTTCCGGTCACCGGCATGAAGGAGGAGCTCGACAACCAGCTTGCCCTGGCAACAGAGGTTCATGCCGAGGTCTGCGCCAAGTACGACGTTGACTCGGTCGAGCACCTCTACGGCACCATGATCGAGATCCCGCGCGCCTGTTTGACCGCCGACGAGATCGCAGAGTCGACTCAGTTCTTCAGCTTCGGCACCAACGACCTCACCCAGATGACTTTCGGGTTCTCGCGCGACGACATCGGCGGCTTTCTGCCCGATTACCTCGATCAGCAGATCCTGCCCGTCGACCCCTTCCAGGTCATCGACCGTGATTCGGTCGGCGCCTTGATGAAGATCGGCATCGAAAAGGGCCGTGCCACCCGTCCGGACCTCAAGATCGGGATCTGCGGCGAGCACGGCGGGGAGCCGAACAGCGTCGAGTTCTGCCACCTCGTCGGCATGGACTACGTGAGCTGCTCTCCCTACCGGGTGCCGATCGCTCGCCTCGCCGCAGCCCATGCGCAGATCAACCATCCGCGGCAAAACTGACCGTTCGCGGAGCTGACTGGGTCAGCTCCGCGAACTCCCAGTTTTGCTGAATAAGAAGAACGAACCCGCGCTCTTCAGAGCGTGGGTTTTCCCCCCGTGGCCGCTCTCGATTATTGGAAGACGCTTCCGATTTCAGCCGAGCGGAAGGGTGGACCGTCGACACCGAGGGGCGGATGTATGATGAGGGTTCCGCCTGGGGGTGGTTGATGCGTCGTTGTGTCCTTGTCGCGGTTGTGTTGGCGATCGGGCTGGTTTCCATGGTGTGCGGATCGAACGTGCAGACGTCTCGGTCGCCGGAGGTCGAGGGGAAGGTGCTCTCCTCGGCGCCGGCGTCACCCGATCCGGATTCCCGCTACCTGATCTACCTGCACGGCGCGATCATCGAGACCCAAGGCGTGCGACCCACGCATCCGCGCTTCGGGGTCTACGAGTACGAGGAGATCCTCTCGACCTTCGCCGATCAGGGATTCGTTGTGATTTCCGAGGCGCGGCCATCGGGCACCGAGGTGGCGGTCTACGCGGAGAAGGTCGCGGACCAGGTGCGTTCTTTGATCGATGCGGGGGTCCCAGCGGAGAACGTCACGGTGGTGGGATTTTCCAAGGGCGGGATGATCGCCATCCTGACCTCCTCGGTGCTCGCCGACGACCGGGTCAACTTCGTTTTCATCGCTGCTTGCGGACCGTGGATCGAGTCGATGCCTGAGCTCGCGCCTCACGGCCGGCTGCTGGCCGTGCGCGAGGCCACGGACGAGATGATCGGTTCCTGCGAAGGGTTGTTGGCCCGCGCGGAGGGCGAGGGCGAGCGACGCGAGACGGTCGTCGAAATCGGTGGCGGCCACGGCGCCTTCTACCGGCCGCGGGCGGAGTGGGTCGATCCCGTGGTGGCCTGGGCGAAAGGGTCCTAGCCCGCACTTCTCACCATTTTTCTACTGCGGGGCACAATGCGCTGTGCGTGT
>JBGMRN010000182.1:0-6638 GCA_048061535.1 Thermoanaerobaculales bacterium
GCTATGGGCCCCGGCATATAGTACCGTGGCGCCCTGCGTCCAGCAAGGAGGGGGGCGGAGTATTCCTCAGCCCTCCACCTCCGAGAACGGCTTGAGTAGGTGGGAACGGGTCGGATGGCGGAGCTTGCGCAACGCCTTGTACTCGATCTGACGAATCCTCTCCCGGGTTACGTTGAAGGTCCGCCCCACCTCCTCGAGGGTGTGCTCGGTACCATCCCCGATACCGAACCGCAGCTTGAGCACCTGCTCCTCCCGCGAGGTGAGGGACTTGAGCACGCCTTCGGTGTGATCCTTGAGGGTGCGCATGATCACGGCCTCGATCGGGGAGACCGAGTTCGTGTCCTCGATGAAGTCGCCGAGGTGCGAGTCTTCTTCCTCACCGATCGGGGTTTCGAGCGAGATGGGCTCTTGGGAGATCTTGTGGATCTTACGGATCTTCGACACCGGCATCTCCATGCGGGTGGCGATCTCCTCGACGCTGGGTTCACGCCCCAGCTCCTGGACCAGCATGCGGGTCGTACGGGTGAGCTTGTTGATGGTCTCGATCATGTGAACGGGGATACGGATGGTTCGTGCCTGATCGGCGATGGCTCGAGTGATCGCCTGACGGATCCACCAGGTCGCGTAAGTGGAGAACTTGTATCCGCGCCGGTACTCGAACTTGTCGACGGCTTTCATCAGGCCGATGTTGCCCTCTTGGATGAGATCAAGGAACTGGAGGCCGCGGTTGGTGTATTTTTTTGCAATCGACACCACCAGGCGAAGGTTGGCGACAATCAACTCCTGCTTGGCGCGGTCGGTCATCGCTTCGCCGCGCCGAACCTCCAGGAGCAGCACCTTGAGCTGCTCGTACGGGATCAGGAAGCGCTCCTCCAACTTTTCGAGCTCCTGCTCGTACCGTTTCACCCGCGCAGTGTAAAACTTGCGCCTCTCGACGTTGCGCTCCTGCTGGATCTTCTTGCGGTCACGGATGATCGTCTGGATCGGAATTGAGAACTGCCGCTCCACCTCGACAAAGAACGTCAGCAGCCGGTTGCGGGTGGTGGTGGTGAAATCCGC
Source organism: Thermoanaerobaculales bacterium (assembly GCA_048061535.1). Lineage (GTDB taxonomy): Bacteria > Acidobacteriota > Thermoanaerobaculia > Thermoanaerobaculales > Sulfomarinibacteraceae > Sulfomarinibacter. The sequence continues at coordinate 1,060 of JBGMRN010000182.1, forward strand.
CCGACGCACCAAGATGGCGACGTCGGCGGTGTTGGCCTCGATCTTGTCGGAGAGCTCCCGAAACCGTTTGCCCCCCTTTTTGCATCGCCGCAGGCGCCGACGTAGCTCCCGCGACTCGTCGTCGAGGCGAGCGATGGTCCGGAAGATCCGCGAACCCTCGCGGACTCTATCCTCGGCCTTTTCGTCGAGATCGCTCACGTGAGTCTTCAAGAGTTCGCGGACGCCACGCCGTTCGCGCCGGGCGTGCTCGTTGGTGCGGAGAAAAAGCCCCAGCAAATCCGGCTCCTTGGACAGTGCGACGAAAACCAGGGCTTCACCGGCCTCAATTCGCCGGGCGATGTCTCTCTCGCCCTCACGATCGAGCAGTTTGACCGTGCCCATTTCACGCAGGTACATGCGCACCGGGTCGTTGGTCTTTTCGAGCTGTTCGGTCGCCACGGGTCGGGGCTCGGGCTTCGCAACAACTCGCTTGACCTCGTCTGTTTTGGCGCGGTCCCCTGCTTCCCGGTTTTCCGACTCGACACTCTCGGCATCCATGACGTCGATGTCGAGCTCCGACAGGCGCATGTAGATGTCATCGAGCTCTTCGGCGATGCCGGTGACTTCCTCGGGCAACTTCTCATAGAGCTCTTCGTACATGATGTAACCGCGCTCTTTGCCGGTCTGAATCAGCTTGGTGAGCTCGGGGTATTTCTCCTCAATCTGCAAACTCGGCTCCTTCAACTCCAGCGACCTCCTCTCAATCTCGGCTTCGCGGGTGTCGTTCTCCGGGCGCCCGCCGGTTGCGGCTCGGCGCCTCCTATCGTGGACAGCGAGGCAGACGGAACAGCACTTTCCGTCGGCATTCCATTCCCAGAACGAGTCACGTGTGGGTATATTCCATCAAGAAGCGGTTCAGGGTGAGCACTCCGCAAAACGCAAAGGCCTTACGATCAGGCCTCATTGCCATCAAAGAAATATGGGCCGCGAAAACCGGTTTGGCAACCCCTGGGATGCAATTCTCGTCAGATTTCTGCCAATTCCTGCCTTAAACGAGTTTTTTCAGCCATCAACCGGTCGAGCTCTGCCGCATCCCCCCGTTCTTCGGCAGCGGCGATCAACGGCGCCAACCTGCGCGCGCGCTCCCGCGCCTGACGATCCACAACGGTGCGTAGCTGAAGGCGGATCGTCTCATCGGTGATCTCCGGCATTTCCGAGGTGCCCAGCTCGGCAATCAGGGAACCCGCATCCGGATCGTTGCACCGGCGTATCAGCTCACCAACGAAATCCCCGACCTCGGATGCGGACTCGACCAACGCGGCGGCCTCCTCCAGCACCCGCCGAACCCGCGCATCCTCGATGAGATCGGTGTGTACGACCTCGAGAATCTGTCGCCGCCACGCGGGTGAGCACTCGATGAGTATGCGCGCCAACTCCCGTTCCCCGGGCGGCGCCGGAGTCCGGCCGGCTGGTTGGGAGGCCGCGCTGGAACGATGGTATTGCCGGCCCGCTTCCTCCACCTCCCGCGGTCGGAGGTAGAGCTGGCGGGCGAGCTCCTCGACGAGGTTCTGGCGTACCGCCGGATCCGACGCGGAACACACCAGAGGAGCCAGGCGCAAGCCTTCCCGTCGCCGGCTGGGCGGGTCGGAAGAGAGATCCTCGAGGAGGAACTCGAGCAGCGGCGTCGGTCGATCGAGCAGCTCCCGAAAGGTGTCGACGCCCCGTTCGCGGACGACGTCGTCGGGGTCCATTCCGGGCGGCAGAACCAACACCGCGACCTCGACACCGGCCTCGAGCAGAACTCCCGCACCCGTCGCCGCCGCCCGTCGACCGGCCTCGTCGGCGTCGTAACAGAGAATCACCCGCCCTTCGGACCCGAGACGCCTCCGCAATAAGCGACAATGGTCGCTGGTCAGGGCCGTTCCGAGGGTCGCCACGACGTTTGGCACTCCCACACGGTGCAGTGACAGACAGTCGAAGTAGCCTTCCACGACCAGGGCGGACCCGGAGTCGGCCATCGCCCGACGGGCCCGATTGAGGCCGAAGAGGATCGAACGCTTGTGGAAGAGCGTACTTTCCGGGCTGTTGAGGTACTTGGGCTCGCCGTCACCGAGGATGCGACCGCCGAAAGCCACCAACGAGCCGTCTCCTGTGTGGATGGGAAAGGTGAGACGGTTGCGGAAGCGATCGTAGGGGGCGGTGCCGGCCTCCGGCCGTACGGCGAGACCTGCGTCGATGATCTTGCCCTCCGGATGGCGCCGGGTCAGATGCTCGAGAAGCTGCCGCCAGTCGTCGGGAGCGAAGCCGAAACCGAAGTCGCGCCAGACGCTCTTCTCGAAACCACGCCGTTCGAGCTCGGCCCTGGCGACTCCCGCGTCGGCAGTCTCGAGACGGCCGGCAAACCAGCTCTGAGATTCTTGGAGAAGGGTGCGCTGGCGCTCGCCCTCCTCCCTCCGCTGCCGGGCCTGCGGGCTCCTCGGCGGCAACTGAACGCCGAAGCGCCGCGCCAGACGCTCCGCCGCCTCGGGAAAATTGAGGTGTTCGAGCTGCATCACGAACTTGAAGACATCGCCGCCCTGGTGGCAACCGAAACAGTAGTAAAGACCCTTCTCGGCATCGACGGAGAACGACGGGGTCTTTTCTTCGTGGAACGGACAGAGCCCTTCCCAGGTACGCCCCCGCTTGCGCATGCGGACGTGCTCGCCCACAACCTCGACGAGATCAGCGGCTTCGCGAATCCGGCCGATGACTTCTCGGTTCAGGTCTGCATCCACCATACCGAATCATTCTCGCACGGAGGGGAGGGGGGAGGGTCTTGAGTTCGGAATTAGGAATTCATAATTCCGAATTCCGCTCATCCCCCCTCCTCGAGCTCGATCTCGGTAGCCCCGGTACCTCCGCGGTTCCGCGGAGGATGGCGGAAGGACAGGACAGCAGGGTGGGAGCGGCACACCTCGGCGACCATCTTGCGCAGAATTCCGGCGCCGTGACCGTGAACGACTCGAAACCTGGGGGTCCCCGCGGCGAAGGCCCGATCGAGATGGCGTTCGAGCTCAGCCCGCGCCCGCTCGCTGTCGAGCCCTATGAGGTTGAGCTCGCCCGGTTGCAAATCGGTCGTTTCAATCTCGACCTTCGCGGTCCGCGCCGGCCGCGATCGACCCGGCACAATCTCGAGCTCGGATGTCGGCACCCACAACCGCTTCCCCCCGACCGCGACCAGCGCCCGGGAACCCCGGACCTCACGCAGGATGCCCTCGCCACCGAGTGCCAGACGCACCTCGGCCCCTTCGATGAGTTCATCTCCGGATCCACACGGAGACTCGGTCGCAGGCGCCTCCAAACGCAGGGCCTCATCGCGCAGCTTCTGCAGTCTGCGACGGCCCAACGTCTCACGCTCCTCGCGCGCCTTCTCCAGCTGGCCGATGACGTCGTCGAGCCGTCTCTTGGCCCGGCGCCGGAGCAATTCACGTTCTTCGGCCAGCTCCTCGGGCACCTTCCGCCGCTCGGCCTCGAGACGTGTGAGCTCGAGGGCGGCCTCGTCTCGCAACGTTTCCGCCTCGCGCTCGCGCCGGCGCACCTCGGCGCGTTCGGCCTCGAGCTCCTGCTCCACGGTTTCAAGCCTGCGCAGCCAGCGGTCGAGCTCCAGGTGATCGCCCCCAAGCAGATCGCTCGCCCTTTCAAGGACACTCTCCGCAACGCCCATCTTCTGCGCGATCTCCAAACCCCGCGAACGTCCGGGACGTCCCATGCTCAGCGTGTAGGTGGGTCGCGCGGAGGCCTCGTCGTAATCCATCGCGGCGTTGTCCATGCTCTCGGCCGCGGTCGCCGAAAGGGCGATGGCCGCGAGGTGTGTGGAAGCCACGGTCAAACACTCGCGCCGCGTGAGCTCCTCGAGCAAGGCGCAACCCAGGGCGGCACCCTCGAGGGGATCGGTACCCGCCCCGAGCTCGTCGAAAAGCACCAACGTATTTCTGTCAGCCTCCTCCAGGAGCCTGGCCGTGGCCGCCATTGCGCCGGAGAAGGTCGACAGATCGGCGGCGACATCCTGTTCGTCGCCGACATGGCACCATAGGCGATCGAAGTGGGGGACGGCTGTGCCCTCCTCGACCGGCAGGGGCACGCCGCATCCACTCATCAGGACCATCAGGCCGAGGGTCTTGAGGACGACTGTCTTGCCGCCCGCGTTGGGACCGGAGATCACCAGCGTTCGGACTTTCTCCGGCATCCGGAAATCGAGGGGCACCACCCGGTATTCGGGTTTTCGACGTTCAACGTCTCCAAAGACCTCCGCCCGCAATCCGTGCAGCCGTTCATCGAGCAAAGGGTGCCGTGCGCCCCGTAGAATTAGCTCCGTCCCCTCTCCGGGGATCACGATCCTCCCCTCGACGGCACGGCCAAAGAGCGCTTTGGCCTGGGCTGCATCGATCTTCCCCAAGACCTCGAGCGCGGCGGCCAGGTCATCGTGAGCCTCGGCGAAAGCACGGGCGACGGCCAGCAGAATGCGCCGGATCTCGTCGCGTTCGGCCGAGACAGCCTCCGTCAGACGGTTGTTGAGCTCCACCACCGCAAAGGGCTCGACAAAGGCTGTCGCTCCTCGCGAGGAGGTATCGAGAAGGAGGCCGGGCAGCCTCGCTCGCGCCGATGACCGGACCGGGAGGCAATACCGGTCCCGCCGCATCGTCGGCGGGGCATCGGTGACCTCGTCGGGATGGCTGCGCCGGATGGCCTCGATCTCCGCCAACACCTCCGTGCGCAACCTGATCATACCGCGGCGCAACCGTGCCAACTCGGGGGAGGCGCCATCGGGAACGCTCCCGTCTCGGCTCAGCTTCGGCGCCACCTCGGCCACCAGGGCGGAGGTGTCTGGGAGCTCGTCAACAAGAGCGCGGAACACGTCCTCGTCCGCAGCAGCGAGGCGGCGGCGGACGGACGCGATCCGTCGTGCGAGAGTCAGTAACGAGAGAAGGTCGCGAGGGTCGGCCGGAGGGATCGATCCCGGTTCGAGCCAGGCCGCAGCTTCGTCCACTCCGGCAAGAGCGATGGGGCCGTCCTCCTCGAGAAGCCGAAGAGCTGCGCGTGTGAGCAGCGCGAGGTCGAGCGCGCTCTGCCGCCCCTCGATCGGTCCGACAAGCCGCTCGATGACAACGCGGGCCACGCCGGTTCGGGCGTGGGCCGCGATCAATTCGAGTACCTTGTCAAATTCCAGATCTACGGCAACCGGGCGATCCACCTACAGCATGCCGGCGCGACGTTGCTTCGCAAGCTTGCGGAGCATCTTCTTTCGCGCTTGGATCATTTCACGCTTGCGGCGTTCGGAGGGCTTTTCGTAAAAGCGTCGCCGCTTGACTTCGGAGAGGATGCCAGCCTTTTCGCACTTCCGCTTGAATCGGCGGAGTGCCTGCTCGAAAGATTCATTGTCACGAACCGTGACACCAGTTGGCATATGTTGCTCACCCCCCCTCCGTGCGGATTGCGCCGCGCAATCATCATACGGCGCACACCAGGGGTGGGAGGGTACCACCGCCGCCCTCCAGGGTCAACTCATCCCGTGGCTGGCACGAGGCTGTGCTGAGATCAGTCGGTCACGACCTTTGTCTTCA
>JBGMRN010000183.1:0-6635 GCA_048061535.1 Thermoanaerobaculales bacterium
GGTTTTGTGGGCGAAGGCGCGATGGGTCGGGTTTATCGGGCGGTGGATCAGCAGCTTGGGCGGACCGTAGCCCTCAAGTTCATGCGTTCGGACGACCCCGAACAGGTGACGCGGTTCCAACGCGAAGCGCGGTCGCAGGCGCGGATCGAGCACGAGAACGTGTGTCGGGTCTACGAAGTCGGTGAGGTCGAAGGAAACGCCTACATCGCGATGCAGCTGATCGACGGTCGGTCGCTTCGCGACCTGGCGCCCGAGCTCACCCTCGAGCAAAAAGTCCGGGTCATCATGCAGGTGGCCGAGGCGGCGCAGGCTGCCCACTCCATGGGTGTGATCCACCGCGATATCAAGCCTGCCAACGTCATGGTTGAGATCGAGGAGGACGGTGCGCTGCACCCCTTTGTCCTCGATTTCGGGATTGCCCGGGAGGTCGGGGACCAGAGCCTGACTGCGACCGGCACGGTGGTGGGAACCCCAGCGTTCATGGCCCCCGAACAGGTGCGCGGCGGGCCGGAGAACATCGACCGGCGTGTGGACGTTTACGCCCTGGGGGCCACGCTCTACCACCTGATCGCCGGCAAGGCGCCCTTCGAAGGAACCACGCGACTGGAAACGATGCTCCGGGTTCTCGAGGACGAGGCCCAACCCCTGAGGCAGCTTGAACGCGGCGTGCCGGCTGATCTCGAGACCATCGTGGCTACCTGTCTGGAGAAGGAGCCCCAGCGCCGATACGGCAGCGCGCGGTCCCTGGCCGAAGACCTCCAACGATACCTGGACGGCGAGCCGATCGAGGCCCGGCCGGCCGGCTTTGCCTATCGTGTCGGCAAGCGAATGCGTAAGCACAAGGCTCTCACCGCGGTTGTGGCCGTGGCCACCGCGGCCGTGCTGATCCTCAGCGCCGCCCTGGTTTCCCAACACTTCCAGGCCCGGCAGCGGCAGGCGCTGGCGCAGCAGTTCGGTCAAGAGCTCGAGCGTATCGACGGCATGTTGCGCCAGGTGCGCATGCTGCCTCTGCACGACGTGGCGCCGGTCGAGGACATGGTTCGTCGCCGGATGCAAGACATCGAGGAGAAGATGCAGAGCATGGGCGCCGTGGGTTTCGGCCCGGGCTCGCACGCCCTGGGAATCGGCCACCTGGATCTTGGTGAGTTCGAGGCCGCCCGCGACCGTTTGCAGGCGGCGTGGGACTCTGGCTATCGCTCTCCGGAGCTGGACGGCGCTCTCGGCCGCGTGCTGGGGGAGATGTACCTCGAGGAGGCGGAGGCCGCCGCCCGCATTCGAAATGCGGATCTGCGGGCGGCTCGCCGTCAGGAGATCGAGTTGGAGTTCCTGCAGCCGGCTCTGACCCATCTCGGGAGTGGGCGAGCCGGAGCGGAGGAAATGGAGCTCCACCAGGCCGCTCTGAAGGCGCTGCTCGAACGGCGCTTCGATGATGCGATCGAGGCGGCCCAAGCGTCGTACGAGCGCTATCCATGGCTGTATGAGTCCATGCGCCTGGAGGCCGAGATCCTGGTTGCGCGCGCCAAAGATGCCGAGGAGACGGGCCGGACGGAATCCGCCAGAGCCGACTACCTCGCTGCCGGAGAGGTCTACACGCGGGCGCTGGACGTCGGCCGAAGCGATGCCGTTCTCTACCAGGGCGAGGCGGCGCGGTTGATTCGGCTCTTTCGCCTCGAAGGGCAGAACGGCACCCTGCAAGACGACCTCGCGCAACGGGCGCTCAAGATGGCCGATGCCGCCGAGATCGCGCGGCCCGACGACGCGCGGCCTTTCAACCTGCGCTCCAAGGTCTATTGGCTGAAGGGGGAGTACGAGCTCCAGCACGGTCTCAACCCGATCGACTCGCTGGACGAGGCGGCGCGCTTGGCCTTGCGAGCGGCCGAGATGGAGCCGGAGAGCCCGCAGGCGCCCATCGACCTGGGGATGATCTACCGGCTTCAGGCCAGCTACCAGCGTCGCCAGGGGAAGGATCCGCGTCCTTTCGTGGAGATGGCCATCTCGGCCTGCCGGCGGGCCCTGTCGATCGATCCCGACTCCGCGGTGGCCTGGATCAACCTCGGCACCGCAAACTACCTGATGGCCGAATACGAGCTGGCTTCCGGTCTCGATCCTCTCGCCTCTCTGGAGCGGGCGGCGGACGGATACGAGAAGAGTATCCGCGTTCGTCCGACCTTCGCCGCCCACAGCAATGCCGGGCTCGTGCATTGGCAGCGGGCCGGGTACCAGTGGGTCCACGGCCAAGACCCCGAGGCCTCCCTGGAAGCCGCTGCGGCTTGTTTCGAGCGAGCGAGCAAGCTCAACCCGACCCAGGGTCAGGTGCAATCCAACCAAGGACTGATCCTGCTCGAGCGGGCCGAACGGGCGGCGGAGGTCGGGGGCGACCCGACACCCTGGGTCGAGCGCTCGTTGGCTGTCCTTAAGCGGGCGGTCGAGTTGATGCCGAATCTCCCGGCCGCCCACAATAATCTGGGCAACGCGTTCAAGATGCAAGCGGTGGTCGAAATGACTTCGGGCAGCGATCCGAGGCCGAGCCTCGACCGCGCAGTCGCGTCCTACCGCCGGGCGATCGAGCTCGACCCGAGCCTGGCGTACCAGTACAACAATCTCGGGTTCTCGTGGGAGAAGCGGGCCGAGTTCGAGTCGATCGCCGGGGGCGATCCCCGGCCCGCCCTTCGCGAAGCCCGATCCAACCTCCGTCAGGCTCTCCAGATCGACCCCACAATGGCGTACGCCCACCACAATCTTGCGCTGTGCTGTCGTACCGAGGCGGAGTACCTCGTGCAGCACGATCAGGACCCGTCGGCGGTCATCGATCGGGGTCGGCGCGCGGCTCGAGCGGCGATCAAAAACAACCCGAATCACTACGACCTGCACCTGATGCGGGGCGAGCTCGAGTTGGTAGCGGCTCAGTGGGCAGTGGAGCACGGTGAATCGCCGGAGGGCTATCTCACGGAGGCGGGCCGTCACTTCGCGGTCGCCGAGGAGCTCAACCCCAAGGCGCCGGCAATCTTTCTGCGGCGGGCGCGGTCGGCGGTGTTGGGGGCGAGGTGGTTGGTGAGCCAGGCGGTTGATCCGACAGAGATTCTTGCGAGCGGCTTTGCCGATGCCGACCGTGGGCTCGAGATCGACCCCACGGATGCGGACTTCCTCCTCGTCAAGGGCAAGCTGCATCTGGTCGAGGCGCGGGCGGCGACGGGCGAGGCGGAACGGCGGAGAGCGGCGAGCCAAGCGGTCGAGGCATTCGAGTCCGCCCGAAAGGCCAACTCGTTGCTCGAGGCGACGTGCAGCCCGTTGATCGCCGAGGCTAGCCACGGATCGAGGAATCCGGGATAATGCCCTGTACTGTCGGATGGCGGCCCGCCTGTTTCACCGGTAATTGAAGAGTTTCGTGGTCTCCTGGAGACGTCCGGTGAGGGCAGCTGGCCTGGGAGGGACCCTGGTGGACGAAGTTCGGAGTTTTTGCATCATTGCGCATATCGACCACGGCAAGTCGACCCTTGCCGATCGGCTGATTCAGCATTGCGGCGCGGTCGAAGAGCGTGATTTCAGGGACCAGATTCTCGATTCGATGGATATCGAACGTGAGCGCGGCATTACGATCAAGTCGAATACCGTGACCCTCAGCTACTTGGCCCGGGACGGCAGGACCTACAGGCTGAACCTCATCGACACCCCCGGCCACGTGGATTTCTCTCACGAGGTCAGGCGCTCATTGATGTCTTGTGAGGGGGCCCTGCTATTGGTGGACGCTGCTCAGGGCGTCGAGGCACAGACCGTCGCCAACCTTTACCTGGCCCTCGAGTACGATCTCGAGATGGTACCGGTGATCAACAAGATCGATCTCCCGGCCGCTGATGTCGATCGCGTCAAGGAAGAGATCGAGGAGGACCTCGGCCTCGATGCCGACGGTGCGGTTCTGTGCTCGGCCAAGACGGGGGCCGGTATCGAGGACGTCCTCGAGGCGATTGTCAAGCGATTGCCGCCGCCTTCAGGTGACCGCGAGGGCAGGCTCCAAGCGCTCATTTTCGACGCGCAGTATGACCCCTATCGGGGCGCCATCCTCCTGGTTCGAGTGATGGAAGGAACCTTGCGGCCGCGCCAGAAAGTGCTTCTCATGCACACCGGCAAGGAGTACGAGGTCGAGGAGGTCGGATTGCTGCAGCTAAAGAAGGTGCAGACATCCGAGTTGGCCGCCGGGATGGTGGGCTATGTCATTGCCGGGGTCAAGGCGGTCTCCGAGATTGCCGTCGGCGATACCATCACCGCGGTCGAGGCGCCGGCCTCGGATCCGCTTCCCGGGTACAAAGAGGCCAAGCCGGTGGTTTTCTCGTCGATCTACCCGATGTCCAACGACGAGTACCAGGATCTCACCAAGGCCCTCGAGAAGCTGAAGCTGAACGATGCCGCCCTGGTGTATGAGAAGGACTCCTCGGTTGCGTTGGGCTTCGGGTTTCGTTGCGGCTTCCTCGGTCTGCTCCACCTGGAGGTCGTTCAGGAGCGACTGCTCCGTGAGTACGACCTCTCGCTGATCCTGTCGTCGCCTTCCGTGCGTTACCGGGTGGAGCTGACCGACGGTACCCAGCGCTGGGTCGACAACCCGAGCCTGTACCCTTCCCCCGGTTCGATCGCCGGAACGGAGGAGCCGTTCATCAAGGCGTCGGTGATGATGCCCGAGCGCTACGTCGGCGCGGTGATGGAGCTGTGCCGCGAGCGCCGCGGTGAGAATACGACCTTCGGCTATCTCGCAGTTGGTCGGGTGGAGCTGACATCCGAGATGCCGCTCGCAGAGGTGCTCTTCGATTTTTACGACCGTCTCAAGTCGACCACCCAGGGCTACGGGTCCTTCGACTACGAGATGATCGACTATCGGCCCACCGATCTGGTCAAGGTGGATATTCTCGTCAACGGGGAGGCGGTGGATGCCCTTGCCCAGCTCGTGCACCGCGACAAGGCGCGTTTCCGTGCTCTCCACTACTGTGAACGGCTCGCAGACACCATTCCGCGGCAGCAGTTCAAGATCGCCATACAGGGCGCGGTCGGCGGCGATGTCATTGCCCGCAAGACGATCAACGCCTACCGAAAGGACGTGACTGCCAAGTGCTATGGCGGCGACATCACCCGCAAGCGAAAGCTCTTGGAAAAGCAGAAGAAGGGCAAGAAGAGGATGAAAATCGTGGGTGCGGTGGAGATCCCGCAGTCGGCGTTCGTGGCGGTTCTGAAGACGGACCGCGACTGAAGTTGGAAATAGGAATTAGGAAGTAGGAAGTCGGAAGTCGGAATTCGGAATTGCCGGCGCGGGGAGGGGGTCAGGTGACTCGGGGCGTGTTGCCCGCGCTTGGGCGCGAAGAAAGAAGGGATCGTTGAAGTCGGAGTCACCTCGAAGGGAACCTGACGCGGACGCAGGCACGGGCGTAGGCACGGACGCGGAGACGGGCGCAGGTCTATACATCCACGTGCCCTTCTGCAGCTCGGTTTGTCCTTACTGCGACTTTGCAGTCCTGATTGCTGGAGATGAGCGGCGCGCTCGCTGGGCGGACTCGGTGGTCCGCGAGGCCGGAATGTATGCGCATGGTGGGTTGGTTTTCGACACCGTCTATCTCGGGGGCGGGACCCCGTCCTGCGTTTCGCCGGAACGGCTCGGAGAGGTTTTGGACGGTTTGCGCGGTCACCTTGGGATCGTTGCCGGGGCACAGGTTTTTCTCGAGGCGAACCCCGAGGACGTGAGCCGCTCGGCTGTTGATGCGTGGAAGAGCCTGGGTGTTCACACCGTGAGCCTCGGGGTGCAGTCCTTCGACGAGGCAACACTCGCCTATCTGGGTCGCCGCCACACGGCCGACGAGGCACGAGCCGCCGCCGACACGTTGCTCGCGGCCGACTTCCATACTGTTTCCGTCGATCTCATCTACAGTTTCGACGGGCAATCTCCTGCGAGTTGGCGCTCCCAGATCGAAGAGGCGACCGCCCTCGGCGTCCAGCATTTCTCATGTTATCAGCTGACGATTCACCACCGCACGGTGTTCGGGCGGCGGCTCGAGCGCGGGCTGGTGCGCGAGCTTCCCGCCGAGGCCCAGGCCGAGCTGTTCTTCATGACCCACGAGGTGCTGGCGGATGCAGGTTTCGAGGGCTACGAGGCCTCGAGCTTCGCAGTCGCGCCCGAACACCGCTCCTACCACAATCGCAAGTACTGGAACCACACGCCGTATCTCGGGCTCGGGCCCTCGGCCCACTCGTTCGCGGGCGGGCGACGGTGGTGGAACCGGCCCAAGCTGAGACTTTGGCGATCCGCGCTCGATGCGGGTCGATCGCCGGTGGAGGGAGAGGAGTGGCCGAACGAGGAGCAGCTCCTGCTCGAGGCGGTCATGCTCGGGCTGAGAACAACGGACGGTCTCGACCTCGGCGCCCTTCAACAGCGTTTCGGCTTCGACCTCCTACAAGCCAACGCCGGTCTGATCGATCGACTCTGCGCCTCGGGTCACCTCGAGATCGGCGGAGGTTTTTTGTGGCCGACGCTTTCCGGTATCGCCGTGGCCGATGCCCTGGCCGCGAGCTTCGATTTGGATCCGGGTGGTGAGGGAGTTAGGAAGTTAGGAAGTTAGAAAGTGAGGAAGTTAGGTCCATGAGCGCGTACAACCTAAACC
>JBGMRN010000184.1:0-6625 GCA_048061535.1 Thermoanaerobaculales bacterium
GGTAGCCCCCGGCCAGTTCTTGGAAGTACTTGAGGGACGTCAGAGCTCGATTCGATGCCTGAACTTCGTCGAAGATGACGAGATCGCGCTCGGGTTGGATATCGAAACCTCGGTAGACGGATAGCTCTGCCACGATGCGATGCGGATCCAGATCGCGGCGGAAGAACCCATCCAGTGCGGGGTCTTCTCCCCTCAGGGCGTCATCCAGATTCCTCAGTCGCCTCATCAGAGACCGCAATTCCCTGGCCCGACACCCGGTGAAAACCAGCTCATGCATCAGTGTCGGGTAGACCCGACACTGATGCTGATGCATGCGCTTCAAGCAACTGTTTTCGAATAAGTTGTCACGATTTGCCGGTGCTCCCGAGATTTTGGTTGACAAACTTCATAGAGGACTCTATATTTGAGAGGACTCTGGGATTAGTCCCTCGACCGAGTGCCGGATTTTACGCGTAGGTCCGACGCCAAACCGAGGGAGACCGAGACGGTCTCCCGCAGTCAAGAAGGGATGAGCTGATGTCAAAGATGATGATGAAGGTTCTTGCTCTTGTGGGGTTTGTCTGCCTTGCGCCCGGCGTCTTCGCGGGAGGACCTCTACCCGATGGCCACTTTCGTGGCACGGGCCACTGGATCGGGCCCGATGGCAGTTCCGGCGAGTACGACGTCGAGACCGTGATCGCAGGAGACGTCATCGAGTCGACCTACCGCTACCCCGGTGTCCAGCCGGGCAGAGACAAGCACATCGTGCGGCTGACCGCGAGTAGTGACGGGTCGATCGAGGTCACCGGGGAGAACGAGCAGTTCAACGGCCGAGGATTTTGCCTGGAGGACGAGTGTTTCTATCGCCTCGAGGCGGGTGGCGTGATGATCGAAGAAAATGTCCGGCGAACCGACGGTCGACTGGTCAAATTCGGCTCGAAATCGGGAGACGGATTCCGCGTCGTGTGGAAGGAAACGCTCGAGCTCGACTAGTCTTGGACGCAGCGTCGGGGCGTCGGGCTCTCCGGGCTCGGCGCACCGGCGCGGCCCCGGAGGAGGGACCATGAACGAAGTGGATCGACTCCAATCGGATCTGAGTTACGTGCGCGATGCCGTGCAAGAAGTCGACAAGGGCGGCGCACCGTACGGCATCTACTTTCTGTGGGCGGTGATCGTGCTGGCCGGCTTTGCTCTGGTTGATTTCGCCCCGCGCTGGCTGAGTCTCTACTGGGGCATCGCCGGACCTGCGGGCGGCATTTTCACGGGGTGGATCTCCTATCGTGCCGCGCGCCGCGCCGGGGAGGAAGATCGGCGGGAGGGGATCCGTCACGCGCTGCACTGGACGGCCATGTTCGTGGCCATTGCCCTGATCGTCGTGCTGGCCGTGCTGGGCAAGATCACCTGGGATGGACTCAGCGTCACGATTCTCGTGGTTATTGCCCTCGGGTACTTCCTCGCCGGTGTGCACCTCGAGCGCCCCTTGATGTGGCTCGGGCTGCTGATGGCGGCGGGCTACCCATTCGTGCTCCTGGTTCCGATTTACCCCTGGACACTGCTCGGTCTGCTCGTCGCCGTCGGGATGGTTGCCACCGGTCTGATCGTGAGGCGCGGTCGTGTCGTCCAACAAGGATGAACTCCAAAACAGGACCCGGGATGGCCTGTCCGCCCTCGACCGGCTGCTCGAGCACCGCGCGCGCCTGGCGATCTGCGTCCTGCTCTCGCGCGAACGACGTTTTTCCTTCAGCCGCCTCAAACAGGTGCTTGGTGAGACGGACGGCAGTTTAGGCGCCCATCTGCGCAAGCTCGAAGACGCCGGCTACGTCGCGGTGAACAAGGAGTTCGCCGATCGCAAGCCGGTGAGCTGGTACCGGCTGGAGCCGCAAGGCCGCGATGCGCTGACCAGGCATCTCGGCGGGCTCTCCCGGCTGATTGCCGAGGCGGGGAAGGGGCCATCCTGATTGATGGAGGGCACTGTTCTCCGTTCTGCCGCCTTCGTGGCTGCCGGCTTGATACCCACCCGGAAAGGCGCCAGTCACTCCATTCTGCCGTAGCTGGTGACTGGCGCTACGCCTCCCAGTCCTCGAAGGTGAGCCCTGGAACTCGGGCGAACTCGGAGGTGTTGTGTGTGACAAGCGTCAGCGAATGGACCAGCGTCGTCGAGGCGATCAGGAGGTCGTTGGGCCCGATCGGCTGCCCACGGCGCTCGAGGTCGGCCCGGATCTCACCGTAGACGGAGGCGGCGCGATCGTCGAACGGAAGGCAGACAAAGGGCTCGCAGAACGCCTCGACCAGCCGGAGGTTGGCCGCCAAGTGGAGGCTCTTCCGTGCGCCGTACACCAGCTCGGCCCTGACGACCGCGCTCATGGCAACGTCGCCCGGGTCGAGTTCCTGAAGCCTGGCAACGACCGCCTGTGAGGTGCCATTCAGAACCCGGATGCAGACGTTGGTGTCCAGGAGAACCCTCACGGCAGGCTCTCGCGGACCTCGAAGGCGCCCTGTGGCGGCCGCACGAGCGGTTCGCCCTGCCAGCCGCCGGGAACGCGCTCGAACCAACCAACCGGCCAGCCGCTCGACGTCCGCTCGCGCACGAGCCCCGCCAGGTAGCGAGAGACGCTTATCCCGGAGGCCTGCGCCCGCCGGCTGATCTCGGCGGCGACCTCGTCGCTGACGTACAGATGGAGCTGCGGCATCACGAACCTCCTATAGCAAGTATATGTGATGTATGTGGAACCGGCAAGAGGTCAAAATGGTGCCAAAACGGCGCCAGGTATCACAACCTCGCAACACCAAGAATTAAACACTGTCCCTTTCTTGTGTGACCGCTTGGCTGCTCGGTCGCTCGCGGCGAGTCGCGGGCCCGCTACAAAAATCGAAAAAGCCGCCCGAAGGGCGGCTTGTCGATTTTGGTTGCGGGGGCTCGCGCTCGATAAATATACGACCTTGCGGGCATCAGGCTTCGGTTGGCATAACGGGGAGTCTGCAATCAATATTGCTGTCGACCTGCAATCAGTCACCGTTGTCCCGATCCGCTTCGCCAGAGTCCTCAGCTCGCTCGTGATCGCTGCTCTCTTCCTCGCCCACCACGATGTGGTCGAGGACTCGCCGTGTGGCAAGCGTGGACCTCGGAGCCTTGCTCAGGAGGCGCTCCCGTTGCTCAAGTTACAATAGCGGCGCAATGTCCGAGTTCCACTACCCGCTCAATTCCAACACGCTTGGCCGATTCCTCAGGGATGTAGCCGAGGGAGGTTACCAGCGCCTCGACCTGCGGCGCTTTGACTTCATAGACGTGTATTCCTCCATGGTCCTCGCCCTTCTTCTGCGGTACTCCTGCACTCTGAAGGGGCCGCCCGATCTGCTCCTTCCGGAGAGTGAAGATGTCAGAGCCTACCTCGCACGACAGGAGCTGTTTCAAATCATCGACGAGTGGTACGAGATCGACGATGGGCTGCGCGCACTTCAGGCCCGGCAGTGGGCAGGAAACCCGAGAGTCGCGCCAATCACAACTATTGAGAGCGAGGGAGCAGTGTCCCAGGTGGTCGACCGCCTTCGAAATCTACTCGTAACACCAGAGTTCGGTGTCGCGAGACGGATCGCGGATGATGTATGGCGGGTTCTCAGTGAGACGTTGCAGAACATCCCACAGCACGCGAGCCTCGACCCAAGCGAGACGGAGACGGGCTTTGCCACCCTTCAGCTGTATCGGAATCGGCTGGACTTGGCGGTCGGCGACGCGGGCATTGGGATACGACGCTCTCTCAGCGAGAATCCTAGGTATCGGGAATGCTCGGACACCCAGTCGCAGCTAGCCGTGCTTCAACGGGGTGCAACGAAGACCGCGAGGGCGGGTAGAGGGAATGGTCTGCAGAGGACGGCGGAGATCATCGCGGCACTCGGAGGCTTTCTCCGACTGCAGTCGGGAGACTGCGTCACTGTGTCCTCTAAGGGCAACTTCAGGCAGTTCGACTGTACGGTTTTCCCCGGTACTCAGCTCTTGGTGCGCATTCCCTGTCGGTCTTGACAGGCCCGGCCCGATCCATTACACTGAACTTGATGAAGTTGTTCTGTGTTCGGTTGGCCGACCTCTTGGACACGCACCGGCTACCCCGCCGAGTGGGTACCCGTTCTGAGGGTCGGCTTGTGCAGCCTGATGTACTTGAAGCCTTGGAGCATTGTGAGCAGAGGGTGGTCGTCATTGATCTTGAGGGGGTGGATCTGATCAACTCCTCGTTCGCCGACGAGACTATCGCTCTGCCACTACAACGGCTCGTGAATCGAGAGTACGGCGAGAAGTACCTGGTTGTCGCAACGCCGTCTTTCGAAATCGTAGTGGACCTGCAACTCCCACTGCAGAAGCGGGACCTCAGCCTTCTTGCCTTCACGCCGGCCATCGGTGGCAGCTGGCAGATTCTCGGCGTTCGCAAATCCTACTTCGACGAGACCCTCTCGAAGATCATGTCCATGGGGACAAGTACCACGGGTGTGCTGGCGCGCAGTTTGAGTCTCTCCGACCAGGCCTGCAGTAACCGCCTGGCGGAGCTGGGCCGCCGTCGGCTGATAGCACGAGAGCGCGAGTTCGGGCAAGGCGGCGGACAGACCCACTCGAACAGATCGCTGCTGGAGTTAGGGTAGTGGTTTTTTTTGATAACAACTTCACGAACTTTGGTGAACTTGATTAATGAGATCAGACTTTATCCGAGTAGGAGTGCTAAGAATCATGCCTTCGACGCGACACCATTCACAGGCGCAACGCGAATTCATCAACCGCAACTTGGAGCGCAGCGGCTTCGGTTCGTCGTTCTTCGGATACGGCGGCGATCCGATGGCCCCGCGCCGTTGAGCTGGATTGGACCAAGGAGACAAGACCGAATGGACATCATCGCGGACCACTACACCCTTCCCCATGCCGATCTGGAGACGGCATGGACCGCCATTAAGCTGCCAACCGAGGTTCGGGAGCGGCTGGTCGCTCAGTCTCTGCTGGCGCTTCAGCTCCGCCAGCAGTTCTCGTTTGAGAAGATGCCTGTACACGGCCTTGTCGTACTCGCCGGACAACCGGGCACCGGCAAGACCACCCTGGCGCGCGGCCTGGCCAACCAGGTCGCCAGCGTCCTCAATGGAACGAAGGCCACCTTCATCCAAATTGATCCACATGCGCTGAACAGCTCCTCCCTGGGACGAACCCAGAAGGAGGTCACGAAGCTCTTCCATCAGACCATCCCGGAGTATGCCATCGACGGCCCATGCATTGTTCTCTTGGATGAGGTCGAGACGCTGGCCCCGGACCGCAAACGGCTGAGCTTCGAGACAAACCCGGCGGATGTGCATCGTGCGACCGATGCGGCGCTGGCCGGGGTTGACCTACTGGCCCGCAAGCACCGGAATGTACTCTTGATCGCGACCACCAATTTTCCCGAGGCGGTGGACCGCGCGCTGGTGTCCCGTGCGGACTGGATCGAGGAGATGAGGCTTCCGGCTGCCGAGCACCGGACGGAGATCATCGGTGAGGTGCTGGATCAGCTTGCGACCGTCTGGCCGCGGGTGGCCGACCTCAAGCCACATGTCGGCGCCTTTGTGACCGCTTCCGAAGGTTTCGACGGCCGGAAGTTGCGCAAGGCGATCATCGCCGCCGCTGCCTCGTCGATCGAGACCGCGCGCGATCCGAACAAGCTCAAGTTCGAGCACGTCATCACAACGCTCAAGGACTTCGCCGAGACCGATTCGGCAGAGGAGGCTGCATGAAGCTACGCCGCGACGTGGCCTCCATCCCCGCCCGCTCCGCGAAGGAGACCTGGCGAGTCATTACCGACCTCGTGACCGAGGTGGATACAGTGGATCGAGCGCAGCTGGACGCTGCTGCGAGCATCATGGAGTCCCTAATCGCCGACGAGCAACCCGCTCAGGTACCCGTCGTTTTCAAGGGGGTCGGCCCGCGCGTGGTCATGTACTGTCTCTATGACGAGGAAGCGATGGAGGCGGGGCTCGATGTTGATCCGCTGCCCACGAACCCGACCGCCGGAGACTGGCGCGCAACTGCCCCCTGCGAGGCCGAAGACGTCGAGTGGATGAACAACTCCCTGAAGGCGAGGGCGCCACGCTTTACGGTTCACGACGCAAACGAGCCACCCAATGAAGAAGAAACCGCGGAGGCGGCGCAGGCGGGCGTCGGCATCGACATCAATTGGGGAGGCCTGGCCGTATCATGAGCACTGTCGCCGTTCGATCCTACACCCGCACGCACACATCGGTGTTTGTCTCCGATAAACTGCGAAACTTCCTGAAGCTCCTCGTGCGGCACTATGGCCTCAACCCGCAGCGAGTCGTCGACGCCTGGTCCGACTGGGTGGACCGCGCCGCCCGCACCTGGCTGGAATCCGGCCACCTTAAGGCTGTCGTCATCGAGTTCTACCTGCCGGGCTCGGCTGTCGCCGCCGCCCGCTGGGATTTCCCGATCCGGTACGACGGAAACGGAGTCGACGAAATGTGGATTGACCGCCAGTTCTTCGAAGACTCGTTCGCCAAGGCAAAGCCGCCGCCCGCTGGCTGCAGTTACCGTATTGTCCTCATCACGGACCCAAACAGGCCGGATGTTCCCGGCGTCGGCCCTACTTCCCTCCGTTCCGTCAACGGAATGGCTGCCCGCGACTCG
>JBGMRN010000185.1:0-6620 GCA_048061535.1 Thermoanaerobaculales bacterium
CCTCACCGCCCTCGAAACTGAACCCGGTGAGATATGCGGGCTAGTCAACGGGTTCGCCCAACTGGACCTCGACCGGCTGCGGGCCGATGACGAGGTCGAGACGTTCGTTGGCTCCACCCGGTTCCACGACCAGCTCGATGGCCCAGGAGAGGGTGATCAGCTTGCCCGAGAACGAATAGGGGCCGTTGGGCGCTGTCAGGCGGAAGGGTAGGGTGCCGTTCTTTCCGGGGCTCACGGTGCGAGAGGAGTCCACGATCTCGACGTCCCGGGAACCCTTCCCGCTGGTGAACCAAAAGAGGCGAACCTCGATGGCCTCGGCATCGGCGTCGAGCAGCCACGAGACATCGCCTTCAATGGTCTCGCCGGGTCGGAACCAGGTGCGCCCGCCATCGGCGCGAACAGTCAACATGTCCGTCATCCGGCGGTCCTCGGCCTCAGCGGAAGGATGGTGAGCGGAAACTCCTCATCGACGTCCGGCCAGCGGCGGACTTCGCCCTTTACCTTGATGCTCCAAACGATCTTGTTGCGCACTGCGGTGAAGCTGTGCATGGTGTCCTCCGGGAAGGATATCTCGGCGATGCCCTTGGCGATTTCCCAGTTGTTGACGCTGTCCACCAGACGGATGGTGGCGAAGACCTCGGTGTCGGTGAGCGTGTCGGTGCCGCGCCGGTAGGTCGCTTCCTCCCGCCCTTCGACGAAAATGCTGAGCTTGTGGATTCGCGAGCTTCTGCCTGCGAACCGCCACTCGATGCGCAGGTCGTCACCGAGGCGGGGTCGAGGAGGGGAAAGCCTCAGTTTTGGCCTCGGGTTTGCGAGGGCAAGAGCTGAGTAGACGATGCCAATAGCCAGGCCCAGACCTATCAGGACGAACGGAATCATGAAGATCGTCAGCATCCAGTTGGGTTGTCCAGTCCGCCATGAGGCGATGACCTGCCACACGAAGACGCTGACGATTCCGTTCCAAAAAAGGGTGATGAAGATGAAGGCGAATAGCTTGGCTGCGGGGGAGGCCGAAGTTTTCAGCTCGACCGGTCCGTCCCCGATGGGCTCGGCGATCATCGGCGGGGCCGTTGAGCCCCGACTCTTTGGGGTCATTTTTTGGCTGACCGCCACCAAAGCCCCGCCGGCGAGCACGAAGATCAACGGCAGCAGGCCAAGTAGATAGTACGCATGGAACGCGCGATCGAGGACGGCGTCGGTCGGGTCCCCGGGATTCACCCAGCAGATTCGATTGGCGCCTGGAGGGTGACGATCGACGATTTCCTTCTTGTTCGCATACCCGCTCGACGAAACGTCGAGGAAGTTATAGCGGTTGCTGCGCCAGGTACGCCCGGAGAACTCGTATTCGTAGAGGATGTCGACGGAGTAGGTGGCGCCGTCGTCGGAGGATTGGGATCGGACGGTGGACGAGATCACGGTGCATGGAACCTCGGGCCAAGAGGTTGCGCGCACGAGCCGGATCATCGGCAGTATGAAAATCGCAATGAACAGGCTGCCGCCGATCACAACAAAAATGAGGCCCCCCGCGAGGAGTACCTTTTTGCCGGTTTTTGACCGGGCTTGCTGCGAGATCGAGGGGGCGGTCTCCCGGTCCTCCACAGGCGCCCGGCGCGGACGCCAGACCATATAGATTCCGCCGCCGCCGACGACGATGAAAACCAGTGGCAACAGGACCATCAACCCCATCCAAGGCATGGATCGTTCAAGAACAGCCCGGGACGGATCGGTCGGATCGACGTAACACGTTGCTTCGCGGTTCGGCTCATATGGGGACACGCGCCGTTGCGCTTTGCCGACGTCGCTGAAGGTGGATGTGCGGCGGGAGATCCTGGTTCCGAGGTACTGTTTACCAACGATCACGTATCGAAATTGAACGGAGGCCTGAAATGGCTGGTCGGAGTTCCCGCTGTCCACGACCTCGCTCGACACGATGGTGCACGGCGTGGCGATCCATCGCCAGGTATCGAGATCGTGCGCCACCTCGCCGATCAACATGACGAGGAAAGCCGATCCGGCCGCGAGGAAGAGCCCGAAGAAAACCGTGCCGATCAGCTTCCCGAAGAAGGACCGGCAGCCTGCTTTCGCGGTATCGGTGGTTGAGATCGAGATTTGCACGGAAAATATCCCGGCCCAATTCTAACTCATGAAGACATACCGCCTTGGGCCGCTGGCCGCGAGAACCTTCTGTCGTGGCGCTTTCCGAGAGGAACCTCATCGCGTCGCTGTGACGACGAGGACATCGTCACGTCAGGAGCTACACACCTCCGGTCAACCCTTGACTGCCTTGTGGCCGTAAAAGATCAGCCCGGCCTCGCCGTCCCATGAGATGCGCCGGAACTCGAGCCGAACCGGCATGCCGATCTCGAGCTCGTTCGGATCGGCGAGATCTCCTACCTGGACCATCAATTTCACCCCGCCCTCGAGTTCCACAAGAGCGATGGGCAAAGGCGTTTGCTCGGTGAAACCGGCGGGAGGGACGCGGACCACGGTGTAGGTGACGACCTTGCCCTCGCGTGGGAGAACGGTGGTTTCAAAGTCGCGGCCCCCGCAGTTGGGGCACACGACGCGGGGCGGGTAAAGCACCTTTTCGCAGCCCTTGCAATGTGCGGCCTCGAGACGGTAGCGCTGGGGAAACTCACGCCAGGATCGCGCTGGGGAAATCATCACGCCACCTCCATGATATGAACGATGGAGGTACCGCCGGAGCCGCCCATGTTCTGGGCGAGCCCGATCTTGGCCCCTTCCACCTGGCGTTGACCGGCCTCGCCGCGCAGCTGGGTCACGATCTCGACCGCCTGGGCGACGCCGGTCGCGCCCACGGGATGGCCCTTCGATTTGAGGCCCCCCGAGGGATTGACTGGGATTTTTCCATGCAGGGAGGTGAGACCCTTCTCGACCGCCGATGCCCCGAAACCGGGGTCGAACAAACCGATGGCCTCGGTGGCCATGATCTCGGCTATGGTGAAGCAGTCGTGGACCTCTGCCAGGTGAATCTCCTCGGGCTGCCTTCCGGCCATCAGGTAGGCGCGCTCGGCTGCCAGGCGAACCGCGCGCAGCTCGGTGAGATCCTCGCGGTTGGCCAGCGTCATGGTGTCGGTGGCAAGTCCCGAACCGGTGATTTGCACGATTGGGCGGTTCCCGGCAATTTCGCGGGCGCGCTCGATAGTTGTGATCACCATGGCCGCAGCGCCGTCGGTGACCGGCGAACAATCAAAGAGGTGCAGAGGGTCGGCCACCATGGTCGATGCGAGCACGTCCTCGACGCTGACCTTGAGGTGGTATTGGGCGTGGGGATTGAGCAGGCCGTTGGCGTGGTTTTTGACCGCGACCGCCGCCATCTGCTCCGAAGTCGTCCCGAAGCGCTGCATGTGAGTTTGGGCGAGCATCGCGTACAGCCCGGGGAAGGTGATGCCGTGGAAACCCTCCCACTCCTGATCGGCGGCGGTGCCGAGGGCGTAGGTGGCGTCGTTTCCATCGACGTCGGTCATCTTCTCGACACCGGTGACCAGAACCGTATCGGCCAGTCCCGAACCAACCTCGGCGAAGCCCATCCGGAGGGCCAGTCCTCCGGAGGCGCAGGCGGACTCGACTCGGGCCGCCGGCACTCCCGCCATTCCGAGCTCGTCGGCGAGAAGGGAGGCGAGGTGCTCCTGACCCGCGAAGAGGCCGGGCGACATGCACCCTATCGTCACCATATCCACCGAGCTCACACCCGCGTCCTCGAGGGCGGCGAGGGCAGCATCCGCCCACATCGAGCGCAGGGGGGTCTCCCAGAGCTCGCCGAAGTCGATAATTCCTATGCCGATGACCGCGACATCGCGCATCGCCACCTCCCCTTACTCGCCCATGCGGATCTTGCCGCGAAGCTTGGCGTAGGTACCGTAATCTACATAGATCTGGTTCTCGTCGAGCTGCAGCCTGGTCCTGGGCGCACGGTCGCGGACCATCTCGATCCGTTCCCGAATGCGGAGGACGAAGGAATCAGAACCTGCGCCGGAGCCGAAGGACGTGATCAGCACGAGGTCGTCCGGCCGAGCGATGTCGAGAACCGCCGTGAGGCCGATCGGCGAGGCGCCGGAGTACGTGTTTCCGAGCCACGGGGACAGCCATCCGGTCTCGAGCTGCTCCTTGTTGAATCCGAGCTTCTTGCCGACCCGCATCGGGAACTTGCCGTTGGGCTGGTGGAAGATGGCGTGGGCAAAATCCTCCGGCTTCAAATCCGCCTTTTCCATGACTCCCTTGGCTGAGTTCATGGTGGTTCGGAAATATGCCGGCTCGCCCGTGAAACGGCTGCCGTGGCGCGGGTAATGCATGTACTCGCGGCGCCAGAAGTCCGGCGTATCGGTTGTCCATGAGTAGGTTTCCAGGACCTCGGCCAGGATCCGGTCCTCGTCAGCGCCGAAAATGAAGGCGGCCGCGCCGGCGGCGGCGGAGTACTCGAGCGCGTCTCCCGGAGCGCCTTGAGAGGTGTCGGCGCCAATGCCGACCGCGTACTTCACCTCGCCGGCCTTGATCAGTGACTGAGCGATGAACAGGGCCTCGGTACCGGCCTTGCACGCGAACTCGAGATCGGCGATATGAATGTCCGGCGTGGCGCCGATCGCCTCGGCGACGATCGTGCCGGAGGGTTTCACCGCGTACGGGTGGGACTCGGACCCGACGTAGAGCGCACCGATCTGGGCCGGTTCGACTCCTCCGGACCGAGCGAGGGCGTTGCGAACGGCCTCGACCGACATGGTCACCGTATCCTCGTCCGCTCCCGGGACCGATTTCTCGTGAAGCTGCAGACCCCTGCGGTAGGACGGGGCGTCTGCTCCCCAAACCTTGGCGATTTCCTCGAGCTTGATGCGGCGCCTGGGGATGAAGGCGCCGTAGCCGACGATGCCTACGCTCATGGGTCCTCCAACGAGTGAGATCGGGTCGAGTTGAGATGCCATGATGCGGCATCCGGTTCAGTCTACACAGGCGGTCGGAGCGTGTAAAGGGTGCTGCCGGCCCATCGAGAAGGCGCCCTCGATGCAAAAAGTGCTCACATTGCAAGGTAGCGTCTTGCGCGAACGCACTTCGCCTTGCTAGACTGCTCGGGTCATTGATCGTCAACCGAAACTGGAAGGGAAGGGACATATGCGTCGAGCTCTCTTCTTCGTGGTGCTACTCGCACCGGCGATGGTTTGGTCTCAGTCTCAGCAACCGCAGGGCAGCCGATTCGATTTGACCCTCACAGTGGGCTATCGGATGGGTGGCGACATCCGGATCGAGGAACGGGCGGTACGGCCCGGCGACTACGTGACGGACCTCGCCTCATCGGGCGCCCTGGGCCTGCGCCTCGGATACGCCCTGTCAGACACTTTTCGGCTCGAATTCATAGGTGATCGGCAGGGCACGAGGCTCATGGACAACCAGGGGCTGTTCGGCGAGGAGCCGGGAAGCTTCGTTCCCCCGGGGAACACGTCGATTCTCGACGTCACGCTCACCAACTATCATCTCGGCCTGACCTGGGATCTCACGACCGGCCCGTCACGATGGTATCTCGCGGGCTCGGTCGGCGTCACGGACATCAGGTGGAACCTCCCGCTTCCGAACGATCGGCCGATTTCGGCAAGCCTCGGCGGAGGGGTTCGCCTGGAGATGTCTCCTCGACTGTGGATCCTGTTCGAAGCTCGGGGTTTCTGGGTGAACACGGACGAGGGCCTGCACGGGACGGTCGAATTCGAGAACGAGGACTGCGGAGAGACCTGTTACATCACCTTCAGGTACGACAACTCCATCGTCCAGAGTGAACTCACCGTCGGACTGTTCATCCGGTTCTGACCCATTTGTATTGTGCGGTTCCGCCGAATGAGAGACGCCGATCGCTTGGTGTTCTGGAGCCTGCAACAAGCTGAAGGCCGCGCGGCCCATGGGTGCTGGTTTCCAGCGCGAGTTTTTGGCGCACAAGAGATTGGCGAAAGGTGCGGGTTGGGCCGGCGAGTGCGGGCCGGCGGCAAGGAGAAGGCATGAAGCTCGAGATCGAGGAGATCGACTCGATCGTCGTGGTCAGACCCCATGGCAACCTCGACAAGGAAGCCGTCAAAGAGCTGCAGGAGAAGCTGGCGGATTTCCTGGCAAAAGAAGATCCAAAGGTCGTCATCGACATCTCGGGCGCATCTCGCGTCACCAGCGCCGCCCTTCGGCTTTTCGTTTCCCTGAGCAAACAGCTCGACAGCAGAGGCGGCGGGTTCGCTTTGTGCGGCCCGAAGGGTGATGTCGCGCGGGCGATCACAGTCGGCGGACTCGACCGGCTGTGCAGGGTCGAGCCGGAGCTCCGGCAGGCACTCGAGTGGTTGAAGGTTGATGACCGGGTGGATCGGCTCGCAAACCTGGTATCCGACCTTCTCGCCCGAGCCGAGGTTCGTTATCGAGCCGTGCAGGCTCACTAGGCGCGGGTCGTGAACTCTAGCCCACATTTCTCACCAGCCTTCTACTGCGGCCGGCGATGCGCCACACCCTCCAGGGTTTCCGGATGGGAACGGGCTAGTCCGAAAACCGATTGCCTCGTTCGCGGGGGCGTCCCGAAATGGCGAGTGGGGGAAAAAATGGTTGGAGGCCGCTCAGCCGACTCGGAAAACCAGCTCGACCTT
>JBGMRN010000186.1:0-3842 GCA_048061535.1 Thermoanaerobaculales bacterium
CCGTCGGAGTACTCGTCCTGGCCGGAGATGCCACGCAGCTCTTTTTTGACGTGTGTACGGAAGTGCATCCGGGTGCCGCTCCACCAGACGAAGAACGGCTTGCCGGCGGCGTGCGCCTCCTCGATGAAGCGGACCGCCATGTCCGACGTATCGTCATCGACCGTCTCCATCCGCTTTTTGGTCAGCGGTCCAGTGTCCTCGACGCGACCGTCGGCATAGCTGTGGATCACGCCGCGCGGGCCGAATTTCTCTTGAAAGGTCGAGCCGTCGGCGAGCTTCAGGTCGCCCGGGTAGTCCGCGTTCTCCGGCTCCTCCTCGGCGTTCAAGTGGTAGAGGTTGCCGTAGAACTCGTCGAAGCCGTGGTTGGTGGGCAGCATCTCGTCACGGTCACCGAGGTGGTTCTTCCCGAACTGCCCGGTCGCGTAGCCGTGATTCTTGAGCAGGCCGGCGATCGTCGGCTCCTCCTCGCGCATGCCGAGCTCGGCGCCCGGCAGGCCGACCTTGGACAGGCCGGTGCGGAAGACGCTTTGGCCCATGATGAACGAGGACCGCCCCGCGGTGCAGCTCTGCTCGCCATAGTAATCGGTAAAGATCATGCCCTCCGACGCGATCCGGTCGATGTTGGGCGTGCGGTAGCCCATTAAACCCATGGTGTAGGCACTGATGTTCGACTGGCCGATGTCGTCTCCCCAGACGACCAGGATGTTGGGCTTGTCCTGAGCCTCAGCCGGTGCGGTCAGAACCGCGCCCGCCACAAAGGCGAGGATGAGTCCTGCTCGCAAGATTTTGTTCGGGACTGTTCTTTGCATTTCGTTCTCCTTTTATTCGGTCACAGGTTTCGGTCTCTTGTCTGTTGATTCCGTGGAGGGGATTATGAAGAACGACCATCAATACGTCAAATACACCGCAGGCGGTCGATCCGCTCATCTTAGGTATAATGTATGTGTATGAGTGTTGGGGGTGAGTCATGTCGTCTCGGGTGCAAGTATTGATGGACGAGGTCGAGCGCGAGGCCTTTCGACGAGCCGCGGCGCATGAGGGCCTGTCCCTGAGCGATTGGCTGCGTCGTGCTGCGCGTGACCGGCTCGAGGCGGCGCAGCCGCCGAAGCTGTCGTCGGTCGATGACCTGCGCGCATTTTTCGAAGAATGTGATGCGCTCGAGCAGGGCCCGGAGCCCGACTGGCAGCAGCACCGCGCCGTCATCGAAGAGTCGAAGGCATCGGGGCGCACCGCCACATGATCTTCGTCGACACCAACGTCATCATGTACGCGGTGGGCCGCGCCCATCCCCTGCGCGAGGAAGCCCGTTCGTTCTTCTCCTCGGCGATGGAGCAAGACCTGAACGACCTCTGCACATCGGCCGAGGTGCTTCAGGAGCTCCTCCACGCCTACATTCCGGTCGGCCGCCTCCAGACCCTCGACGCCGCGCTGACGCTGGCCGGCTCGTGCATCGCAACAATGTACCCCGTCGATGCGGAGGACGTGCGGGCAGCGCGGCTGCTTGTGGACCGCCATCGCCAGCTCGGGGCCCGCGATCTCATTCACCTGGCGGTCTGTCGTCGCCACTCCGTCAAGGAAATCAAGACCTTCGACCGTGGTCTCGCGGCTGCCTTCGGCCACTGATCGGCTACGGGCGAAAGATGCCTTCGAATAGTCTATGGTGCTTATCGGTGGATCGAGACAAAATACTCAATTCGCATTGACAAAATTTATTCATTAAGTAATATCTAAACATGGACATTCGGTTTCTACCCCATAACTCGCACCGCGAAACGCCGCGACTCTTCCGCGAACGGGACCCTCAGCTCCGGCATCTGCAGGGACTCCCGTTGACACACCGCCCGCCTCTCCTCGATCAACTCCCGCTGGACAGTCCAGGCATCTACATCCTCGGTGGGGGGAGGCAGGTGGGGAAAACCACCCTACTCAAACTGTGGATGGCCCAGCTTCTCGACCAGGGCTGTCCACCGGAGTCTCTGCTTTTCCTCAGCGGCGAGCTCATCGACGATCATCATTCCCTCCTCCGTCACCTGCAGGAAGCCCTGGCGGAGATGCCTGATGACCAGACTGTTCGTCTGATTCTGGACGAGGTCACCTACATCCGCGACTGGGATCGGGCGGTGAAGTACGCCGCCGATGCCGGGCTTCTGGACCGGACCGTCCTGATGATCACCGGGTCCGACCTCGCTCTCCTGCAAACGGCCCGTGCACACTTCCCCGGCCGAAGGGGTCACGAGAACGTCGTCGACTTTCATCTCCGGCCACTGTCGTTCCGGGAGACCTTCGCTCTTGAACACGGGGACGATGCGCTGCAGGAACTTGCCGGCGCGGAGACCGATGAACCGGCCGAAGCGGTTGAAACCGCATTTGCTGCTTTCGACCGCTATCTTGCACATGGCGGGTACCTCACGGCCATCAACGATATAGCCACCGGAGGTGCAATCCGCGTTGCGACGCTCGCGACCTACGCCGACTGGATCCGGGGGGATGTCTCCAAGAGCGGGAAGTCCGAACACTTCCTCCGCGAAATCCTCGGCGCGATCCTGCGGCGAATCGGAACCCAGGTGACCTGGAACTCTCTGGTCAAGGAGCTCTCCATCGACCATCCCAAAACGGTGGCGGATTACATGGAGCTCCTGACCTCGATGGATGCGGTGTTCATCCAACCCGCGCTGATCGAAGACCGCCTGGTCGGCGCCCCCAAAAAGGCACGAAAAATCATGTTCACCGACCCCTTCATCTTTCACGCGATACAGGCGTGGATCAAGCCCACGGCAGACCCCTACGCCGACCTGATTCTGCCGACCCTGGGCGAACCCTCGCGGGCAGGACGGTTGGCCGAGGCCGTCGCCGCAACGCACTACGCCCGGCATTGGCCGACCTACTACATCAAGGGTTCCGCGGGCGAGGTCGACGTGGCTTGGGTTGCCGAGGGGGGGTTCTGGCCCGTCGAAATCAAGTGGTCCGAGAGCATCCGCCCCAAAGACCTCAAACAGATCAAGAAATACCCAAACGGACGGATCCTCACCCGCTCGAGAAGCTCATCCACAGCCTGGGGTCTCCCAACCACACCCCTTCCTCTGGCTCTTCTCAAGCTAAAGGTTGATTCGTCGATACCCACGTGATCGTTGACATAGCGGTCCTTGCTGGCGTGGAACCATTCGCGATTTTTGTTTGCCTCGAGGTCTATTAAGAAACCAAAAACCGCCGATGTGAAATGCCTTGCGGGCATGCTTTTCTCCGTTCCGTCCGGCGCCAGGAATCGGGAGTCGGGAAGTTACTTCCTCCGTCTCGATTCCGATTGGTGGAATCTCAACTTTCCACCTTCCTCGAGCCTGGTACCAGCTCGAGCACCTTCTGCGCCGGCCAGTCGAGACGGACCAGGCTGCAGGTGGGAAGGAAGCAATCGACGCCGAGGTCCTGGGTAAGCACCCGGATCACCCCCCCGTGAACGATCAGCAGGTGACGGCCGGAATCGAGCTCGTCGACAAAGTCCACCACCCGCTCATGGAACTGCCGGTGGGACTCGCCGCCGGGCGTTGTGAAGCCCCGGAACTGGTGGAAGACCTCGCCGTAAGCTTTGTCCGCCTGCTCGTAGGTGCAGCCCTCGAGATCACCGAAGTGGCACTCGCGCAGCCTGGTATCCGGGGTGGCCTTACCCCAGGCCAGGCGAGCGGTCTCCCGCGAGCGGTCGAGGTCCGAGGACCACACGCCGGTGAACTGCTGGCCGTCGAGAACCTCGCGCAGAGCAATCGCCTCGCGCCGCCCGCCATCAGTCAAGGGCGGATCGCTCCAGCCCGCGACCCTCTTCTCCGCCGAGAAGGTCGTCTCGCCGTGCCGTA
>JBGMRN010000186.1:3942-6579 GCA_048061535.1 Thermoanaerobaculales bacterium
TCGCTCCAGCCCGCGACCCTCTTCTCCGCCGAGAAGGTCGTCTCGCCGTGCCGTACAAGCCACAGTTCGAGTGCAGCCTTCATGGCCAGCAAGGATAGCGCGGAACGAATTATTAGTTTTGAGTTCTTAGTTTTGAGTTTTGAGTTGAGGGCAGGTTACTCCCGTGCCATCGGAGAGAGCGATCACCAACGCGTTTCGGCGCGGGCAACGCCGCTCAATCCGCGATGATGCTTCACCGCGCCGATAGCTCAAAACTAAAAACTAAGAATTCAACCGGCGTACATCTCTTCGATGAGCTTGGCGTACTCCCCGGCAACCACCCTTCGTTTGACCTTGAGGGTCGGCGTGAGGGCGCCACCCTCGACGGTCAGCGGTTCGGGCAGGATGCGAAAATCCTTGATCTGCTCGAACCGGGCCAGCTTCGCGTTCACGCCCTCGACGGCCTCAGCGAACCTGCGCATCAGCTCGGGGTGGGCCAAAACGCCTACCAGATCATCGGCCTCCTCGCCACGTTCCCCGGCCCACGCCGCCACCGCTTCGGGATCGGGGGCCAGCAGGGCGACGATAAAAGGCCGTCCATCACCGATCAGCACGGCGTTGTCGATGAATGGCGACTCCTTGAGCTCGGATTCCACGGGCTGCGGGGCGATGTTCTTGCCGCCGGCGGTGACGATGAGGTCCTTCTTGCGGTCGGTGATGAAGACGAAGCCGTCTTCGTCGATGGTGCCGATGTCGCCGGTGTGGAAAAAGCCCTCGGCGTCGAAGACCTCGGCGGTTTGTTCGGGCTTGTTCCAATAGCCCTGGAAGACCGAGGGACCCTTGGCCAACAGCTCACCGTCGTCCGCCACCCGCATCTCATAGCTGGGCAGAGGGCGCCCGACAGAACCGAGGCGCAGGTCTCCGGGCGCCCATCCGTTCATGGTGATCATCGGCGAGGTCTCGGTGAGGCCCCACGCTTCCTGGACGGGCACTCCGATTGCTTGGAAGAACTCGTGGACATACAGCGGCACCGCCGCGCCGCCGCAGAACGATGCCTTGAGGCGTCCCCCGAGGGCGCCGCGGACCTTGGCCAGAACCAACCGGTCGGCGATCCGGTGCTTGAACGTGAGGCCAAGACCCACCGGCCGCCCGGCGAGCCGCCGGTTCGCGAGCTCGGATCCGGTGGCGATCGCCCAGTGGAAGAGCGCCCGCCGCGGGGCGGGTGCGGCGTTGGCTTTCGCCATCACCGCGGCGTGCACCTTTTCCAGCAGCCGAGGCACGCTGGCGAAGACCGCGGGTCGAATCGTCGCCATCAGCTCACCGACGTGGTAGACCGAGCAGTAGGCCCGCGACGTACCGAGCGACATGTACATGTAGCCGGCAAGGCGCTCGATCATGTGGCACAAGGGCAGGAACTCGAGCCCGAGCTCGTCGGGTAAAACGTCAACTCGCTCGATCCCCTCGACGACGTTGGTGACGATATTGCGGTGGGTGAGCATCACGCCCTTGGGCTCTCCTGTGGTTCCCGAGGTGTAGACGATGGTCGCGAGGTCGTCCTCCTTAACGCGCGCGGCCCGCCCCCAGAAGCGCTCCTCGGCGCCATCGGTCGTCTCGCGCCAGAGGTCGTCGAGAGCGAGCACACGCTCCTCCCGCGGCCCCTCCAACTGCACGAGATGCTCGAGATCCGGACAGGTCGAACGCGCGGCGATGAACTTCGCCATCTGCTCGGCGTCCTCGGCGATCGCGACCGCCGCCCCCGAGTCCCGCGCCTGATAGGCCACCTGCGCGGGGGTCAAGGTTGCGTAGATCGGTGCATTCACCGCACCCAGGCTGAGAATCGCGATATCGATCATGTGCCATTCGGGACGGGTGTCGCAGAGAAGCATGACGCGGTCACCAGCGCCCACACCTAAAGCGGCCAGCGCGTCTGCCAGAGTCACAGCGCGGCGAAAGAACTCACCGGTCGCAAACGTCCGAGATCCTCCGGGAAAGTAGTGGACGTAATGATCTTCGCGCGGACCGTCGAGTTCATGCCGGTACAGATCGAGGATCGTGCGGTCGCTCATGAGGGCCTCCCTCGCACTTCCACCAATGCTCATTCTCGGTTCGTTTACCCTCCATCATGAATTGGCTTCTGCAGTTTCGCAAGCGATTGTCGTATCCTTCCCGGGCGGAGGATCCCCATGAAAGTTATTGCCGACATCGCCATCGTCCCGCTTGGGGCGGGGCTCTCGCTTTCGTCCTACGTGGCGGCGTGCGAACGGGTGCTGCGGGAGGCCGGTTTGAACCCCCAACTCCACGCCAACGGCACCAACGTCGAGGGCGAGTGGGATCTCGTGATGGCCGCCCTCAAGCGATGCCACGAGGTGCTGCACGAAATGGGCGTGCAGCGGGTGGCCACCAATCTGCGCATCGGCACCCGCACTGATCGAGAGCAGACGATGGACGACAAGGTGCGGAGCGTGAAGGAGAAGCTCCCGTGACACGCATCGGAGAGCCCTATAGGAGATGGAAAGACGACACGAGCTTCGACGCCATCGTCATCGGCTCGGGCATCGGTGGCCTCAGCGTCGCGGCGCTGCTCGCCAAGCATGCCGGGAAGAAGGTGCTGGTCCTCGAGCGCCACACCACGGCCGGCGGCTTCACCCACACCTTTAG
>JBGMRN010000187.1:0-4329 GCA_048061535.1 Thermoanaerobaculales bacterium
CCTTGCACCCCTCGCGACGAAATCTGGTGAGATATGCGGGCTAACATTGTTCGAGGCGGCACGTCCGGTCAGCGCGCCCAAGCGCGGGCAGTCAGCCCGAACCACCTGCTCGCTACCTCGCGTCGATATTTGAAAACTGAGAATTGAGAATTGAGAACTGAGAATCCAAGACTCCTCCTCCGCTACAATGCTCTTGTCAATGACCATCATCGTCTTTCTTCTCCTGCTCCTCTTCGCCGGGCTCGGCGGCTATGCCGCACTCGTTTGGCTCGGGCTCGACGACATGGAGGCATGGGCCGGGGGCCGGGTGGCCGGGTTGATCCTGGTCGCGTTGCCGGCCTGGTGGGTAGGCGTGGCGGGGTTCAGCCGCTGGCGGCTGGTGGGAGCGGTGGTGTTGATCGTGATCGGCATTGTGGGTGGATCGGTCGTGTGGCGCCGCCAACGGTGGCGGAAGATCCTCGCCGCCGAGGCGATCTTTTTCGGCGCAGCGCTCCTTGTGGTCTGCATGCGGCTCGACATTCCACAGATCCTGTACACCGAAAAACCGATGGACCTGGGGATTCTGGCGAGCTTGCTCCGCGCTGAAGGGTTTCCACCCCCGGACATGTGGCTGGCGGGCGAGACGCTGCCTTACTACTACTGGGGCGCCCTGGTGTGGACGGTGCCGATCTCCCTGAGCGCCGTGCCGCTCGAAATTGCATACAACCTGATCGTCGGCCTCATCGGAGGGATGGTCGCCGTCCTGCTGTGGATGTTGGGGAGGCGGGCCGGCGGCAACCACTGCTCGGGCCTTCTGGTCGCTTTCTTCGGGCTTTTTGCCGGCACTCCGGATGGGTTCCTCCAGCTCGTGAGCGGCGCCCGTCTCGGGGACCTCGACTACTGGCGCTCCTCACGCCAGGTGACGGACACGATCACCGAGTTCCCGATGTTCACGACCAGGCTGGGAGACCTCCACCCCCACCTCCTCTCGATTCCTTTGGCGTGTCTTGCGCTGCTGCTTGCTTGGGAATGCGGGAGGCGGGGCCCCCGAGTCGGGTTGGTTGCGGCGCTCGCGGTCGTCTTCGGCGTGACGTGGGCTGCGAACCCGTGGTCGATGCCGCCGACCCTGGCGGGCATCGGCCTGCTCATGATCGCGGGCGAGGATCGATGGCATTGGCCGGTGGGGGAAGGCCTGAGAAGGTGGATCGCAGTGGCGGCGATCGCAGTCGGCGGGTGGGTGGTGACGGCGCCGTTCCACCTCAGCTTCGATCCGCCATTCCGGGGGATCGCGTTTGTTTTTGCCTGGACGCCTCCCTGGCAGCTTCTTCTTTACGCAGGCTGTCTCCTGGTGCCGGCCGGGCTTGCCGCCCTGGCCTTGCTGCATCGACTGGGCGCTGGTGGGGAGCCGGAGGTGGCGACAGCGGTTGTTTGGACCGTCGTCGCGGCGTCGATGGTGCTCGCCGCCGCCAGCGGCCGGATGACCCTCGTTTTTTTGGTCACGATCTTGATTTTTCTTGTGGCTGCCGTGCTCTCCGCGGGCTGCGAACGGGACCGTCCGGCGCTCGCTTTGGCGGCTCTCGGCGTCTTCCTGCTGGTGGTTCCCGAGGTCGTGTACGTCGTGGACTCCTACGGCGACAAGATGCACCGGATGAACACGGTGTTCAAGGCGTATATTCAGGCGTGGATTCTCCTCGCGGTGGCCCTCCCCGTGACCTTGCGCCTGGCGACGAAGCGACGATGGCTGCGGACTGCGCTGGTAGCGGCGATGATCGTGCTGGCCCTGCCGCATCCCCTGGGTGTGATGGTCAAGCAGTTCTCCGAGACGGGTCTCGGGGTGGACGGTATGCGTTGGATGCCGGCCGGTGACCGGGCGATCGTCCGGCTGCTGCGGCAGCAACCCCCGGAAACCGTGCTGGCAGAAGCCGTCGGAGGGGCGTACTCGGAGTACGCGCGCCTGTCGGCGGCTTCCGGAGTGCCGACCTATCTGGGGTGGGCCAACCACGAGCTGGTGTGGCGGGGTCACGAGGTGACGGGGGAGACGGACCGACGCCGTCAGCTGGTCACGGACCTATACTCGGCCGAGAGTCCCGAGCGGGTGCGGGAGCTGGCCGAGCGTGCGGGAATCCACCTCATCGCGGTGGGCTCGCTCGAACGAAACGACTTCCCCGCTACTGGTTTGGCCGCCGTATCGGCGGCTGGCGAGGTGATGCTGGACGAGGACGGAGCGCTGCTGATCCGCGTCGGGGCGCCCCCGGAATAACGAACCCGAGGACCTCTCCGGGTGCGATCGACATCGAGTGAAAGGTGCAGGCTATTATAAAGATCGTGGGGGAGCCGATGCCCGAACTCAGCGTGGTAATCCCGGAGTTTAACGAAGAGAGCAATATTGTTCCGATGTACGAGCGCCTGGTTGCGGCGCTCGCCGAGATCGTCGACGGGCTCGAGATCCTCTACATCGACGATGGATCCTCGGACGGTACCTGGGCGCGGATCTGTGGGCTCGCGGAGAAGGATCCGCGGGTTCGCGGGCTTCGGTTCGCGCGCAACTTCGGCCACCAGGCGGCACTCACCGCCGGCGTGGACGCGGCGCGGGGACGAGCGGTGGTGATCATCGACGGGGATATGCAGGATCCGCCCGAGGTGATTCCGGAGATGGTAGAGCGCTGGCGAGACGGTTTCGAGGTTGTGTACGGCCAGCGGGAGAAACGAGACGGGGAGACCTGGTTCAAGCGTGCCACCGCGTCGCTCTTCTACCGCATCTTGCGCGGCATCACCAACGTCGAAATCCCGGTGGATACCGGCGACTTCCGGCTCCTGGGTCCGCGGGCGCTGACAGCCTTTCGCGCGCTTCCCGAACGCAACCGGTTCATTCGCGGGCTGGTGAGCTGGATCGGCTTCCCACAGACAGCGGTGCTGTACCATCGGCAGGCCCGTCAGATCGGTGAAACCAAGTTCCCGGTGCGCAAGATGCTCCGCTTTGCGCTCGACGGAATCACCTCCTTCTCCTTCTTCCCGCTGAGACTGGCCACCTGGACCGGATTCGCGGTTTCGACCTTCGCCTTCCTCTACATTGTCGTGGTGCTGGTTCTCAAGGCACTCGGCGTGAGTTGGCTCGGCTACACCTCGCTGATGGCGTCGATCCTGTTTCTCGGGGGTGTCCAGCTACTGATGATCGGGATCCTCGGCGAGTACATCGCTCGGATCTTCGACGAGGTCAAGCGCCGGCCGCTCTACCTGGTGGGGGAACGTACAGATGGTGAAGAAGGCGTGATTCCGCCCGATCGCCCGTCGTCCTGAGGGAGATGTGGGCGTCGATGCGGCCCCCCGGGACAGCTCGAGGATCGGACTTCTCACGGTTCGCTTCTGAAGTCTGACAGTTCGTTTCAAACGTTCTCGCGGAGGAAAGATGGAGCACTATTACAAGGCCGAGCATCTGGAACATTTCGCCGATATCGGTGAAGGCAACGGAGAGCTGGCGCGCAAGTTCTTCGACTACTACGGGGCGGTTTTCGCCGATGGCGCGCTGACGGTCCGCGAGAAGGCGCTGATCGCCCTCGCCGTGGCCCACGCCGTGCAGTGCCCCTACTGCATCGACGCTTACTCGAAGGAAAGCCTCAAACAGGGCGCCGACCTCGAGGAGATGACCGAGGCGGTGCACGTGTCGACCGCAATCCGCGGGGGCGCGTCGCTGGTGCACGGTCTGCAAATGCTCGAGCATGTAACCAAGGCCTCGATGTAGACATAGGCTGACCCGAAGGAGATCGACACCGATGAGTGAAGCCGCCGAGCTGCCCGGTTTTGAATCCGAGATCCTCCGAGAGGTGTCCCGCCCGGAGGCCGGGCCGAGGAGCACGACCTCGCTGGCCGCACGGCGTTCGCCCCTGGCCGAACCGGGGTTTCAGGCCGAAACTCTGGACGGGGTGGATCTCGCGCGGCACCCGTCCGGGGGGATCTTTGATGTGGCTGTCGACGCGAGTGGCGCCGAGCCCCTCACCGCCGGGCCGGTGGAGATCTTCCAGATCAACCTCGGCAAGCTCTGCAACATGACCTGCCGCCACTGCCACGTGGATGCCGGCCCGGATCGCTGGCGTGAGGTGATGGACCGCGATACCGTCGACGCGTGCCTCAAAGCGCTCGACCGCACCGAGGCCCACACGGTTGATCTCACCGGCGGGGCGCCCGAGCTCAACCCGAACTTTCGATATCTCGTGGAGGAATGTGTCGCCAGGGGCAAGCACGTGATTGACCGCTGCAACCTGACCGTGCTGCTCTTACCCCGGCACAGCGACCTGCCGGAATGGTTTGCCGAGCGGGGCGTGGAAGTGGTGTGCTCGCTCCCGCACTTCAGGC
>JBGMRN010000187.1:4429-6554 GCA_048061535.1 Thermoanaerobaculales bacterium
TGCTTCGGCTGCACCGCGGGCGCCGGCTCCTCGTGCGGAGGCGCCATCCACGATACGCGGTGACGTGCCGGCGTGCCCGGATATCTCACCGGTTGTCTGCTGCGGGTGGCGAGTCGCGGCGTTCCGCCGAACCCGCCTAACCCGCATATCTCACCAGCTTCTTACTGCGGCCGATAATTCCGAATTCCGAATTCCGAATTCACCCTCGCGTCCGGTCAGTGGCTAAGCGCTCTAATAGACCCTGAGCTCGCGAATCTTCGCCAGCGGCAGCTCGTCGGTGTAGCGCATCGTGCCGCGACGGCCGATTTCGGAGTCAACCTCGAGGAGCAGGTCAGCCCCTTGGACACCGCGAATGTGTCCCTCCCGCAGGACTCCGTTGAGCATCAATACGACCGCTTTCCGTCCGGCGGCCGCGCGGATCGCCGCGATGTCCCCCGGTCTGAGAATGTGAAACCGGTCCATGGAAGCGTGGCGGCGAGCCGCAGATTCGATCTTCGTCGTGGAAAGCCCGAAGCGCATGGCGACCCTTTGGGCGCGTTCCAGTCGCCTCTCGGCGTACTCCCATCGGCCCCCGCCTGCAGCGCCGTCGGCCTCCGCGACCAGAGCGGTCACGACTCGCTGGGCGGTCCCGATCACGGTGGCGTCGTCAACATTGATGAGGGCGGCCGAAGAGAGGTGTTGAATGGCGGCATCAACATCGCCCGAGCTCAGGGCAAGGCGCGCCTTTCCGATCTCGATCGCGAGCTGGGCGCCGGGGTTCGGGGTCGAAACCGCCGCGGCCTGCACGGCAGTTGGTTTCACGACCGGAGCCTGAGTCGTGATGACTACTGCGGCGCTCGGCGCCTTTGGCGAAGGCAGCGCTCGTTGGAGCGGCTGGCGCATGAAAACGATGGCGGCGGCGATGGCACAGCCGATCACGAGGACGACGAGTCCGACGGCGACCGGCCGGGGCATGGTGGTCTGGGGTGTTTCGCCGGCGTCCTCCACCCGCACGAGCTCGAAATCGTCGAGCTCCGCGGGAGTGGACGGGTCTCGGGCAGCGGCCGCGCCGCCGGAAACGGCCGTGCGCTGAGGTGTGGAAGTTGCCGGCGTCACCGGTTCCGGCTCGAGCTCATTGAGGGAACGTTCGACGTGGGCGATTTCCTTGCCGACCGAGGTGAAGCCATAGCTCTCGAACAGGTGGGCGACCGGAAAGAGCTCCTGGGCGATCGCCCGGTAGCCCACCGGTTCACCCGAGTCGCCTTCGCCGGCCTCCAGGCGGGCGATGATGGCGCCCAACCTCTCTTCCATTTGCGGGAACTCCTCGTTGCGAGATCCCATCGAGGCGCACCGGCGCTGGATTTCCTTGAGTCGGGAAACGACCGGCCGGAGATCAGTCGCAGCGCTTGGTTTGGCGTCGTCGTTCATCGTCGGGGACGATCTTAGCGCAACCGCCTACTCGGCGAGACCGCGCGGCCGATTCATGGACTCGCAGGTTGGAGGCAGTGATCAAGACGATCCCCTGGGGGGGTCAGAAAAACGGCCCCGGGAGACACTACGCCTCCGTGGTCGCTGAGCAACCATCCAAGAAGCGCTCAGAGCTCACAGGAAATAGCTATTCCTACATCCGGTCGATGATGGCCTGACCGAAGCCCGAACACGAAAGCTCAGCGACGTCCGTCCGGCCCTGCCCGCGCATGAGACGGGCGAGGTCGTAGGTGACATGGCCATCCTTAATGGACCGCTGAATACCACCGTCGACCAGGTCTGCGGCTTCGGTCCAACCCATGTGGTTGAGCATCATCACCGCCGACAGGATCAGCGAGCCCGGGTTGACCTTGTCCATTCCGGTGTACTTGGGGGCGGTTCCGTGTGTCGCCTCGAAGAGGGCGATGTCGTCGGACATGTTGGCCCCGGGCCCGAGGCCGAGCCCGCCCACCAGGGCGATCGCGGCATCGGAGAGATAATCGCCGTTGAGGTTGGGGGTCGCAAGCACGCTGTACTCGTCGGGGCGGGTCTGGATCTGCTGGAAAATGGAGTCGGCGATGCGATCCTTGACCAGGATCTTGCCCTCCGGCATCCTGCCGTCGAACTCGTTCCATAGGCGTTTTTCGCTGATGATCTGGTCGCCGAACTCGCGCTCGGC
>JBGMRN010000188.1:0-6491 GCA_048061535.1 Thermoanaerobaculales bacterium
GTTAGGGCTGAGGTGTTCAGATTTCGAGACTCAGATCTTCCATTGCCGATGACCTTGCTGACACCACTTGGTCACTTCGCGCACAAGCCGGTGAGACAACGCACGAGCTGGTCTTTTGGCGGAGGAATGGGTTTTCGGTCCTAACCCCCTAACCTCCTGACCCCTAAAGCGAGGAAGCTGCTACGTGGTTGGTCGAGAAGTGCCATCGCAAGATTTTGCGTTTTCCGATCATTCAATCGCAAAAAAAATCCCACACCGCCGCCTCGGGGTCCTCCCGGAGCATGGTGCTCGGATCGCCGTCGGTCCACTCCTCGGGCAGGAGCCGGGCGTAGCGAGCATCCAGGAACCGACGACCGATCAGGGCGATCACGCCGCGGTCCTGCTCCGATCGCAGGAGCCGCCCGGCGGCCTGCACCACCCGCGTCAGTCCGGGAATAAGGTAGGCGTAGGAGAACCCGTGCTCGTAGAACTCCTGGAAGTATCCTTTCAGGAGCTCGCGCTCGAGATTGAACTGCGGCAGTCCGGGGGAAACCACGATCACCTGGGACAGCATCTCACCCGGATAGTCCACGCCCTCGGCGAAGATGCCGCCGAGTACCGCCAGCAGGAGGTGGGGCTCGCCGGTTTCAAGCGCTTCGAGGATCTCACCCTGCTCGGCGTCGGTGAACCCCGGACGTTGGGCGAGGACCTTGTGCGCCACCGGCGGCAGCCGGTCGTGAACCGCCCCGAGAAAGGCGTAGCTCGGGAAGAGAGTGAGGATGTTGCCGCCCGGGTGGGCGAGGCGCGAAATCCAACCGGCGATGCGGTCGTAGTTGGCGCTGCGTCGCCTGAAGGTCGTGTCGACGTCGTCAATCGCCAGCACCAGGCGGTTCTCGGGCGGAAACGGCGACGGGACGTACAACTCGTCGGTGCGGCGCGCATCGAAGCCGAGAAGATCGCGGTAGAACTCGAAGGGCTCGAGCGTTGCGGACATTGCGAGGACGCCCGCGCTCCCTTCGAGCACCTCGCCGACGAAGCGCGCGGCATCCCGGCAGAAGATCTTCACCCGCTCGGTGCCGTCCGGGTCGCGGGCGGCGAGCCACACGAACTCGTCGCCTTCGAGGCTGAGAACCCGATGAAAACGCGTCAGAGCCAGAAAGACCTCCATCACCGGGTCGTCGGCGATCCACATGGAGTGCTCGCGCTTGTAGAGGAAGTACTGGAGCATGGCGCCGTCGAAGGCCACCCGGAGGTCGGAGATCACCTCCATGCGGAGCTCGGCCTCGCCTTCACCGCGCTGGTCCTCGCCGAGACAATCGGTAACCCGTGTGTGGACCTCGTCGGCCAGCTCGTCCACCAAGACCATGAGGTCGTCAAAGATCGGATTCGAGCGCCCCTCCAGGAAACCCCGCGCCCGCTTGAGCTCCTCGGTGCTGATCGCCGGAGAGTAGTACTCCCGGCTGCGGTCCACGAGGTTGTGGGCCTCGTCGATGACCAGGACCGCGTCGCGGAGGGCGTCGCCGTGGAGCAGCGCGGCCAGCCCGATGGTGGGATCGAAGACGTAGTTGTAGTCGCAGACCACGAGATCCACCTCGGGCAGGAGATCGAGGCTGACCTCGAAGGGGCAGACCACATGGTCGCGGGCGGCGTCGAAGACCGCGGCGGGGTCCTGATGTTCGCTGCCGCTGAGCAGGTTCTCCAGGAGCTTGGATCGTACCAGCTTGAGGCCGTACTCCTTGGCGTAGGGGCAGAACTCCTCGTGGCAGACGATCTCGGTGTTGGCGCACATCTTCCCCTTGGCTCGGAGTTGAAGGGATCGGAAGAGGCCGTCCTGCATCGCCCGGGCGGTCTCGACCGCGATCCGCTGTTGGAGGGTCTTGGCGGTCAAGAAAAAGACGCGCTGTCCGCGCCCGAGAGCCGAGCGGATCGCGGGGTGGAGGACGGCGGCGGTCTTGCCGCAGCCGGTGGGGGCGCGCAGCAGGAGATGGCGGCCCTCGGTCAACGAGGCGGTAACGGCCTCGCCGATGGAAACCTGCACCTCGCGCGGTTCCGGGTGCGGAAAGGGGAGGCGCTCGGCCGCCTCTCGCAGCTCCTCGAGCCGGGCCTGCCGGCGGCGCTCGCGGGCAACCAGCCGGTGAACTTGTTGGCGCAACCACGCCTGAACGGACTCCGCGCTCCAGGGGACATCCTCATCCCGTTCCTCGCGCGAGATGATGTCGACCAGGATCAGGCGCGCCGCGGGCGGGCGCTCGTGATCGGAGAGCATGAACGCGTACAGGGCGAGCTGGCGCCGGAATCGATCCAGGCGCTCATTCGCATACAAATTGTGCAAATCGACGGCGAAGTGGAGAGTCTTGATCTCGTCGACCCGGACCGCCCGATCGCCGTCGAAGACGACGCCGTCGGCCCGGCCGGAGATGGAGACGGTCCAACCGTCGACCTCGAGCTTGTGGGTCATCGGCACCTCGGTGTGAAAGCCGGGGTCGGTGGCCTCCAGCTCCCGCTGGACGCAGCGGTGGAGCTCCTGGCCGATTAAGAGGCGGGACATGCCGGAGCCGGTGAGTCCGATCGAGCGTTGGGCCGGCTCGCCGAGGAGATCGCGGACTCCGGCGGTGATCGTGCGCGTTTCGACGTCGATGGTGATCGCCAAGGTCAGGGGCCTGCCGGGCGGGGAGTGCGCCGCCGCATGAGATAGACCAGGAGCACCACCGCGGCGAACCCGGCGAGCGCCAGGGCGACGATCCCGGGGGCGGGCGGCCAGCGATCACCCATTCTCGGCCGGTAGATAGTGTCCTCGTCGAAGCGGACGCTGTCGACGATGCGGGCGAAGACCGGCGTCATCGCCTCCATCCTCGAGGCGTGGGCGTAGCAATGAACCGTGAAGAGCCCGCGCTCGGTCAAGAATGACACCGACTCGACACCGACGCGCCCGTAAGGTCCGAGGGTGAAGGACGTCGTGATCCACAGGCTGAAGCTGTTCCGGTCGAAAACGGCGCCTTCCAGCTCGAGCCGGCTGAGCAACGGGCCGGTCCGCTCCTCGACGCGGCGATTCCCCTCCCGCCGGAGAACCTCGAGCGGAGGAAGCTCGAGGAACTGGCCGTAGCGCAGGCGGCCGCTCTCTCGAATCTGGATCAAGACCTGGGGTAAGGCGAAGCTGAGACCCGGGTCGCCGGGCCGGAAGCCGTATTGATAGGTCTCGGCGGTCGCCCCGCCGCTGGACTCGGCCGCGCGAAGGCTGAAGAGCTCGAGGACCTCACCGGGGATCTGGTTCCAATCCGCCGGGACCGCCAGGCTGGCGCGGCCGTCATCGACCACCACCCTGCGCAGTGGTTCGGCGGGTGAGTTTGCGGCGGCGGCGAAGACCAGGGCCGCAGCCGCGGGGAGGATCCCAAGATACGCCATCAGCGGCCGAGAATATCACTGCAACCTCGCGACACCCCCCGAAACGGCTGACAGATTCGCCCGGTCGCACAGGGTTTGCTAAAGTGTTTCCATCAACTGAGAGGGGTGGTATGACCACCGATCGAGAACGAGACGCACCTGACCACGACGGCAACTCTGCAAAAGACCTGGTTGAGATCGACCTCGATTTCAAGACTCTGCGGCGCTTCCAGGCGGAGTTCGCTCCGAACCTTTCCCACGACGGGCTCTTCGTCGAGACCGGCGAGCCTCTTCCGCCGAGCACCGTCGTCCGTTTTCGCGTTCTGCTGCCCGATGAATTCGTGCTGGTGGAGGGGACCGCAATTGTGGTCTGGACCCGGGAACCGGGGGCGATCCCGGGCTTTCTTCCCGGCATGGCGCTGCGCTTCGCGACCCTCGGTCCACAGAGCCAGGAGCTGATCGACAAGATCGTCGACACCCACATCGCGACCGGAGGGGTGCCCTTCGAGATCGAGCCGCAGCTCGGTGACGAGTTGATTCCCAGCGACGCTATCGCCGGAGGAGAGACGCCCAAGGATCCCGACGGCGAGAAGAAAAATCCCCCCGGACTCGAGGGCTTCAAGCTGACGATCCGCACCGCGGGCGATCCAATTCCTGCTTCGCCGCCGGTCCAGGAGCCGCTTTTTGCCGCTGACGCGGCCGAGCCCGGCGATCCGGCTGGGATGGACGAGCTCGAGGAATCCCAGCCGGAGAGCGTGCTCCCCGACTGGATTGCGACGCCGGCCGAGGGGGAGAGCGAAGCCTCGGCCGAGAGCGTTCCGGATGATCGCGTCGAAACCTTGTCTGAACCTGAGCTGGTGGTCCAGGCAGCGACGCCGGCGGAGGAGCTGCCGGCGCCGCCGCCCGCAGACCTCCCGGAGCCGCCGCCGAGCGACGCTGTTCCCGAGATTGGTTCCGAGCCCGCCGCAACCCCTCCGGGAGCTGCCACGGAGATCCTTCCGATCGAGACGCTTTCCGAGGAGATTCCACCCGCCGAGCCTGAGCCTCCGATCCTCGATATTCCCGAGCCCACCGAGCCCACCGAACCCACCGTGGCCGCCGCGGAGATCCTCCCGATCGAGACGCTCTCGCAGGAGCTCCCACCCGTCGAGCCGGTGCCTCCGGTTGTCGCCCAGGCCGAGTCCGCGGGAGAAGAAACCGAGATTCTCCAGACGGAGACGATCTTGCCGGAAGGCCGGCCCGCCGAGCCTGAGCCGCCGGTTCTCGACATTCCGAAGCTCGAGCTGCCGGAGGCCCCGCGGGTCGAGACCGCGGGTGGGGAGTTCGAGGTCAGCCTGTTTGCGCCCGACGAAACTGCGGACGATACCCCCTTCCATCCGGATGCCGCCGCGGCCGCCGAGGTCACGGTGATGCCGAAGATTGAATCTGCGCGAAGGCGCTCCGGCCGGAACGGGCTGTTGCCTTTGATTGCGACGGTGGTGGTTGCGGTGATCGCGGTCGCCTCGTGGTTCGTGCTGCGCCCCGGAGAACCCAGGGGCTCGGCGCCGGCGCCGACACCGGTTGTGAGCGAGGTCGAGGAAGCACTCCAGAAGCTTGCAGAAGCAACACCGATCGTCGAGGTCGTCGGCAAGGACGGGGAGGCATCGGAGGAACAGGATCTGGAAACGCCTCCAGCCGCGGAGGTTGCGCCACCGCAGCCGACCCCGGAACCGACCCCGCAGCCGACCCCGTCGCCCCAGTTCGGACCTGCGAACCGGGTGGTCGACGTGTCGGCCGTCGGGCTCGACGAAGGGACCCGGGTAACTATCCGGGGCAACGGCGATTTCGACCCGGGGACGATCCTGATTGCCCCGATGACCGGTCCGCCTCGGGTGCTGGTGCGGATCCGGTGGATCGAGTCGCGGTACGAACTGCTCCAGATTGATGTCGGCACGCCGGATGTGCTGCAGATCAGGACGGGCCACCACCCCGAGCAGAATCCACCATCACTTTTTGTGGTGCTCGACCTTGCGGACGATCAGGTGGCGCTGGGACCCACCGAGGTCAGCGGCGACACAATCATTGTCAACGTCGGCAGGTATTGAGTTCCCGGGAAGTCGGTAGGGGATTGATGGAGGATGGATTTCGGGGGGCTGCGAAGTGCCCTCTGCGGCGGGCTCTCGGAGTAGTGCTTCGAGTACGCGCCGTGAATACGACAAGAAGTGGCCTTCAGGGCGCCGGGACGGCGGCGCCGGTTCGATTCCCTTCAGGCTCTCGGGACTTGATCGGTCGATGTCCGGTCTGAGCTGTTTTTTCACCTCCGATCTCCACGGAAGCTCCGGGCGCTTCCGCAAGCTTTTTGCGGCGATCGAGAGCGAGCGCCCGACGGCCGTCTTTCTCGGGGGAGATCTATTGCCGCACCACTGGGCGTCGTTGCTCGGCGCCGAGGACTTCATTGGCGAACGCTTGGCGCCCGGCATCCGACGGCTTCGTCAGGAGCTGGGGCGAGAGTCGCCGAGAATCTTCCTGATCCTCGGCAACGACGACGACCGGGCGAGCGAGCAGTGCTTCCTTGCCGGGCAAGAGGAGGGCCTTTGGGAGTACGCCCACGAGACTTGGGGGGACCTCCACCGCTTTCAGGTGCTCGGCTACTCCTATGTTCCGCCGACGCCCTTTCTGCTCAAGGACTGGGAGCGGTACGACGTTTCGCGGTTCACCGACCCCGGCAGCGTGTCGCCGGAGGAGGGGCAGCGCACGGTGCCGGTCGATCCGGACGAGGTACGATTCGGCACCATCGCGACTGATCTCGAGCGTCTGACCGAGGGTCGCGATCTCGACCGGGCGATTATTCTTTTCCATTCGCCTCCATACGACTCGTTGCTCGACCGCGCCGGGCTGGATGGCCGCAGCGTGGACCACGTCCCCCTCGACGTCCATGTCGGCAGCATAGCCATCGCCCGTTTCATCGAGAAACGCCAGCCCCTCCTCACGCTCCACGGCCACATCCATGAGTCGGCACGCCTGACCGGCTCTTGGCGCCAGCAATTCGGACGCACCCACGCCTTCTCGGGCGCCCACGACGGCCCCGAGCTGGCGCTCGTTCGCTTCGATCTCGAAGATCTCGAGGGCGCCACCCGGGAGCTCGTTTGAAC
>JBGMRN010000189.1:0-6487 GCA_048061535.1 Thermoanaerobaculales bacterium
ACCCGC
This sequence comes from Thermoanaerobaculales bacterium, assembly GCA_048061535.1. Classification (GTDB taxonomy): domain Bacteria; phylum Acidobacteriota; class Thermoanaerobaculia; order Thermoanaerobaculales; family Sulfomarinibacteraceae; genus Sulfomarinibacter. The sequence continues at coordinate 7 of JBGMRN010000189.1, forward strand.
CGCCCGTCAGGGTGGACGAGCTCCGCCTTTTCGACCTGCACCGGGTTGCCCTCGGCGTAGACGATGTCCTGGTGGACGACCGTCTCCGGTCCCTTGAACTCATCCACTCCAACCATCCCGCCGAGGTGGTCCGAACGCCCGAAGGCCCAATGGAACCCAGCTTTCTCGTCCTCGAGCACCGAACCGGTGACCTCGGCCATGTCGTTGACCCCGAAGGCGACCTCGGCGATGTTGGCCCGGGCCGGGTCGGCCTCGAAGAACTCGCCGAAACGCTCGGCCACGGGGCCGTCGCCCTCGACCATCACCACGGTGTTGGCAACCACGTGAAAGAGCACCAGCTCGTCGTCCTCCATCACCGGAATGGTGCCGGCCGTCCACGAGGGCAGGGCCTCGTACTCGCCCTCGTAGGGCACGATGAAGGTCTCTCCCGAGGGCAAGTTGATGATGCGGTCGCCCTCCTTGCCCCGCGGCAGGTAGCCGTCGTCCATCTCCGCCTTGCGGTGGCGGAGGTCGAACCAGCAGCGATGGCCGGTCGAAAAGAGAACGTCGCAGAGGATTGCGCCGTCCATGGCGTCGAAGATCGCCTTGCACCGCGCCGCGACCTTGGAGTAGTCGGCGGCCAAAGCGGTGCCCTCCATGCGCTCCTCCACCCCCGGCATCGAGGCCGCGCGGAAGTCGGAGTTGGCATCCGCGAGGGCGGCCAGGGGCGCTGTGGCCGAGTACTCGGTCATGGCTATGACCAGGGTCGACGCATGCAACGCCTCTTCGAGATCCACCTCCTCATCGCCGACGCGGCCATCAGCCGGGAGGTCGGCGTTGTTGGCGCCGGTGGCCGGAAAGCTGAGCAACGGTCGGAGAGAAAAATCGCGCTCGGCGGCGATCTCGGCCATGACGCCGTGCCACCTTTCGGCCATGGCGCGACGGGCCGACCACCCCTCGTGGTCGGCGATCTCACCGTGGGGCAGATCGACCGCCACGGTCACCACCTCGCCGGGCTGCGGGTCGAAGACATCGATCAGGAGCTTCTTGACGTCGAGCATCTGGGTTGCCTTTCTGCGACGGGCTTTCGGGCCGCCGCAGGATTGTACTCCGTCCGCGCCGCTGCGCTATGCTGCGCCTCATGAGCAGCCACGAGATCACCGCAGCCGTCGTCGGGACCGGCCACCTGGGCCGTCATCACACACGCATCCTCGCGGGCATGGAGGGAGTTCGCTGTCTGGGCGCCTTCGACAGCGATCGCGAACGCCTCGCCGAGATCACCGCCGAGCATGGTGTCCCGGCGCTGGCCTCGGTCGAGGCGGCCGCAGCCGCGGACGCAGTGGTGGTGGCGACGCCGACCGTCACCCACCGTGAGATCGCGGGCGGGCTGCTCGCGGCAGGCTGCCACGTGCTGGTCGAGAAACCGATCACCGCCTCCGTCGCCGAGGCCGAGGAGCTGGTCGCCCTAGCTGGAGAGGCGGGCCGCGTCCTCGCCGTCGGTCACGTCGAGTACCACAACCCCGCGGTGCAGGCGGCGCTCGAGCTGGCCGAGGGTGTTCGCTACCTCGAGACCCAGCGCCTGTCGCCCTTCACCGCCCGCTCGGTGGATGTCGACGTGATCCTCGACCTCATGATCCACGACCTGCAGATCACCCTCGCGGTGGCCGGCGAGCCGCCGTCGGAGATCCGCGCCGTCGGCGTGCCGGTGCTCACCGACAAGGTCGACCTCTGCCACGCCTGGGTGGAGTTTCCATCGGGGCTGGTCGCCAATCTCACCGCCAGTAGAGTTTCGGCGGAGCGCATCCGCAAGCTGCGGCTCTTCGCCCGCGACTCCTATTTCTCGGTCGACTACGCCGAGCAGAGCGTCTCCTCGGCGCAGCTCCTGCGCTCGCCCGACGGCGTTCAGATCGGGCCGCGGCCGGTGGAAGTGGTCGAGAACGAGCCGCTCAAGGCCGAGCTCGAAGCCTTCATCGCCGCCTGCCGGGGCGAGGCCGCACCCATCGTCGACGGGCAGACCGGCGCCGCGGCCCTCGCGGCCGCCATCACCGTGCGGGAGCAGGTCGAGGGGCGGTCGTGAGAGGATAAATGGGGGGTTGCCATGCGACCGGGTTTCTCTCTTCTCGACGACACCCTTGCGGAGCGGATCATCACCGAGGCCCGCACCGTGCTCGCCGAGGTGGGAATGGAAATCCAGGACGACGAGAGCCGCGCGCTGCTCATCGAGCACGGCGCCGTCGCGGACGAGGGCGACGGTAGGGTCAGAATCGGCGGCGAACTCGTCGAGGGCGCGCTCGAAAGCGTACCCCGCTCGTTTTCGCTGTTCGACGTCCTCGGCGAGGAGACCCACAGCTTCACTCGCGGCAGGGTCTACTTCACGCCGGGATCGGCCGCGATCAACATTCTCGACAACGCGACCGGGGAGATCCGGCCCCCGAACACCGCCGACTACATCGCGCTCACCAAGGTCGTGAGCGGGCTCGACCGCCTCGAGGCCCAGAGCACCGCTGTGGTCCCGGCCGACGTTCCCGAGGCGGTCTCGGACAGCTACCGTCTCTTCCTCAGCCTGCTCTACTGCTCCAAGCCGGTGGTCACCGGCGCCTTCACGGTGGAGGGCTTCGCGGTGATGCGCGATCTCCTGCTTGCGGTGCGTGGTTCGGCGACCGAGCTGGCGGCCAAACCGCTGGCGATCTTCACCTGCTGCCCGACCTCCCCTCTGAAGTGGACCGTCGAGGGCAGCCGCAACCTCATCGACTGCGCCCGCGCCGCGATCCCGGCCGAGATCGTCCCCGTCCCCCTGACCGGATTCATGGCGCCGGTGACCCTGGTCGGAACCCTGGTGCAGCACACCACCGAGGTGCTCAGCGGGGTGGTGCTGGCCCAGCTCGCCAACCCCGGTTGCCCGCTGCTCTTCGGCGGCTCGCCGGCGATCTTCGACATCCGCTACGAGACCACGCCGATGGGCGCGGTCGAGACCACGATGCTGACCTGCGCCGCGGCCGAGATCGGCCGCCGGCTCGGTCTGCCGACCCAGGGCTACATCGCCCTCTCCGACGCCAAGGCCCTTGACGCCCAGGCCGGACTCGAGACCTCGATGGGCGCCACCCTGGCGGCGCTTGCCGGCATCAACAGCGTTTCCGGACCGGGCATGCTCGATTTTGAAAGCTGCCAGAGCCTCGAAAAGTTGGTCGTGGATCACGAGATCTGCCGCATGACCGACCGGCTGACCGCGGGCATCGAACCCCGCGAGGACTTCCCCGCCCGGCCTCTCATGGAGGAGCTGCTGGCGGAGAAGCACCTCTTGATCGCCGACCACACCCGCCGCTACCTGCGCAAGGAGCTCAGCTTCCCGGGCCCGGTCATCGACCGCACCAGCCGCGCGCGCTGGCTCGAGGAGGGTTCGAGCACGGTCGGCGGGCGGGCCGCCGCCGAGGTTCAGCGCCTGCTTGCCGACTATTCACCGAGCCGGTTGGGCGGGGACGAGCGGCGGGAGCTGGAGGCGGTCATGACCGCCGCGGCCCGAGCCTGCGGCATGGACACGCTCCCGGAGTGGGAGGAGTAAGTCTTGCGAGAGGTGCTCACGCCGGCGCTGGAGGACCTCTTGCCCGAGCCGGGTGAGGTGCTCGCCGCCCGTGGCCTTCCCGACGAGGCCCGGTTCCATGAGCTGGTTGAGGTAGCCCGCGCCGAGATCGAGGCGCTCTCCGAGCCGCGGGGAGTGCGCGAGGAGCTGACCACGGAGGAGTTCACCAGGGTCTACCGTGGCGACGGGGACAACGACCCCGCCACCCCGCTGGATTCGATCGCTCCCGCCGCGGATCGGCTCGCCCTCTTCGCGGTGACCCTCGGCGAGAAGGTTTCCGAGACTGTGAGCGCCCATTTCGAAGAACGCGACCTGGCGGCGGGATGGATGCTCGATGCCGTCGCCTCATTGGCGGCGGATGCGGCAGCCCACCGCGCGGCGGTGGATTTTTCCACTCACTGCCGGCGCAAAGGCGCTCCGGCGCCGGCGGTGCTCCCCTACAGCCCCGGCTACTGCGGCTGGGCCGTCAGCGGCCAGCGTCGGCTGTTCGCGAAGCTGCGGCCGGAGGAGGTGGGCATCACCCTCGGCCCGAGCTGCGTGATGCGCCCCTTGAAGTCGGTCTCAGGAGTGCTGGTGGCCGGCTCGCCCGAGGCTCATGATTTTGACAACGACTTCGACTTTTGTGGGAGCTGTTCGACGCGCGAGTGCGAGGAGCGGATCGGGCGTTTGGAGGGGATGGGATGAGTGTTCTGGAGGAGATCGCGGCCCGCCTCGAAAGCGGCGAGGATGAAAGGGTTCACCAACTCACCAAAGAGGCTGTCGCTGCCGGCCTGGCCGCGGCCGAGATCCTCGACGACGGACTGCTGGCGGGGATGGCGGTGGTGGGTGAGAAGTTTCGCAGGCACGAGGTCTTCCTGCCCGACGTGCTCCTCGCGGCGCGGGCCATGTACGCGGGTCTCGACCTTCTCGAGCCGCTGCTCAAGGCCGAGCAGGCCCCGCGCCGGGGCAAGGTTGTGCTCGGAACCGTGCGCGGCGACCAGCACGACATAGGCAAGAACCTGGTGGGAATCATGCTCGAAGGGGCAGGCTACGAGGTCATCGACCTCGGCATCGACGTCCCGGCGGAGGCATTCGTCGACGCGGCCCAAGACCAGGGTGCAACCGTGATCGGCCTCTCGGCGCTGCTCACCACCACCATGGTCGTGATGGGTGAGGTCACCGGCTTGGTGCGCGAACGCGGCCTCGAGGGTCAGATGCGCACCCTGGTCGGCGGCGCTCCGGTGACCGCCGATTTCGCGCGCCGGATCGGGGCTGACGCCTTCGGTTATGACGCGGCCGACTCGGTGGTCCAGGTGCAGGCTCTGGTGGAGGCGACAGGATGCTGAGCCGGTTGGCCGCCGGCGAGACGATCCTCGGCGACGGTGGCTGGGGGACCATGCTCATGGCCCGCGGGCTCCGGCCCGGAGAGTGTCCCGAGCTGCTCAACCTCGAGCGTCCCGAGCTGCTGGCCGAGGTTGCCGGGCTCTACCTAGAGGCCGGCGCCGACCTTATTACCACCAACACTTTCGGCGGCAGCCCGCTCCGGCTCGAGCACTTCGGACTCGCCGACCGCTGCGCCGAGCTCAACCGGCGGGGCGTGGAATCCGTACACGAGCACGTCGACGGCCGCGCCCTGGTGGCGGCCTCGATCGGGCCGTGCGGACGGCTGCTCGAGCCCTACGGCGACGTCAAACCGGAAACGGTCGAAGAAGGCTTCAAGCGCCAGGCCGCGGCCGTCGCCGAAGCCGGCGCCGATGTGATCGTGATCGAAACCATGACCGACGCCGGCGAGGCCGAGCTGGCCCTGGCCGCGGTCAAGGCCGAGGCGCCCGGGCTGCCGGTGGTGGCGACCATGACCTTCGACGCCACCCCCCGCGGCTTCTTCACCATCATGGGGGTCACGGTCGAGGAGGCCGCGCACCGCCTCACCGACGCCGGCGCGGACGTCGTGGGATCCAACTGCGGCCACGGCGTCAGGCCGATGGCCGAAATCGCCCGCACCTTCGGCGCCGCAACGGATCTGCCGATCGCGATTCAGGCCAACGCCGGCCTGCCCGAGCATCGCGGTCGCGAGCTGGTCTGGCCCGAGGATCCCGCAACCTGGGCCGACCGCGCCTTAGCCCTGCGGGACCTCGGAGTCGGCCTCATCGGCGGCTGCTGCGGCACCACCCCCGAGCATATCCGCAGGTTGCGTCTCCGGCTCGAGCAAACGGAGTCTTCGGCGTAATATCGGATCTGGAGCTGGCGGCGATCGACGAAGGAGTTCGCCTGTTTCTCGGTCTGCAGACTACTCCCGGCTGCGGGTGAGCTGGGCGCGCTCCACCGGCGGCAGCTCCTCCCAGGACGAGGCCAGCCAGGTGACCCCCTCGAGGAACGTCCGGGCGCGCTCGGTCTCGGGGCAGACCGAGCGGAGGAGCTTCCAGAACGCCGGCGAGTGGTCCGGGTGAACGGTGTGGGCCAGCTCGTGCGCAAGCACCGCTTCCAGCACCCACCGGGGCATCTGGCGGAGGGCGGCGTTAAGGCGGACGACGCCCGTTCGGCGGCTATAGCTGCCCCAACGGACCTGCGTGGCGGTGGTGAAGCGAACCTCCGCGACCTCCGGCGGATCGGCGAAACGCGCGGCCACCTTGCGGGCCAAAGTGGCGGCCGCCTGATCGCGATTGACCTCGGTAGCCCGGGCCCTGCGCACCAGCCGCCGAGCGAGGCGGCGGATCAGCTGATCGAGCTCGCGACCCGAAATCCCGTGGGGGGCGCTGACTGACAGGATCGACCCCCGCAGGCGGGCATTCACGTTCTTCACCCGCTTGCGCACTACCTCGAGCTCGAGGGTGACGCCGTCGACGACCAAGGATTCCGACTCGACCGGCACGAGCGGCATTCTACAGGGCTCCAACCCGCATTTCTCACCAGATTTCGTCGCGAGGGGTGCAAGGTGCCGTGCGTGTC
>JBGMRN010000190.1:0-6485 GCA_048061535.1 Thermoanaerobaculales bacterium
GACCGTACCGGAGGCTTCCTACGCCGCCCATCCGCGAAGCCTACCACGACCGACGGGTCGGTGCCCGTGTCTTTGACAGGTGAAACAAAACCAACAAAGCGCAGACACGCGCTGTGTATTGTGCCCCATAGTAGAAAGATGGTGAGAAATGCGGGCTGGTCCCGCTATGGCAGCCAGCGCCTGTAGAACGGCCTCAGGAGCAACCCGAAGACACTGGCGACGGGACGTCCCGTCGCCAAGGCGATCAGCCGCAGCGTTCCTTCTCCGATCAGGAAGAAATCGAGCAGGATCAGTTGCGCAGTCCCCAGTAGTCCAACGGCGATCTCGGCGATGGCCGACGTCCGCGTGGCGGTCTCGGCGGGGAAGGTCCAGTCGTTTCCCCACTGCCGCTGCAGGGCGGCGGGGACCATTCCGGCAAAAGGCAGTAGCAGGCGAGCCCAACTCCGATAGCGCCTTCCTCTCCGTTCCGTCGCATGCTCCTCGGCCCGGCGCTCGACCATCCCCTTGTCGAGGGTGAGCACCGCTCTCATGATAAAGGTTTCCGGCCAGGGCCGGAGGATCCACCGGTGGCCACCGCCGGCCAACTCCCTGCTCACCACCTCGTAACTTCCTAACCTCCTAACTTCCTAACTTCTGCTCTCCGAGCGCCTCGAGAAAGCGCAGCACGTCGGCGAGATCGGAGTCCGCCGAGCCCGCCGGAAAAGTGATCTCGCCCGCCGGGCTCACCTGGGCGCCAGGCCACGCTGACACGACCGCCCCGAGATGGGGCGACAGGGGCATGGAAGGGTCCAGCCGCAGCCGCCACCGACCGGCGCGGCGGGCGACCCTCGTCACCCCGGCCCGCCGGGCAGCAAGCCGGATGCGCTGGGCCTGGACCAGAGCCTCGAGCTGCCCCGGAGCTCGACCATACCGGTCCGTCATTTCCTCGCGGAGATGCTGCAACGCCTCCTCGTCCTCACACGCAGCCAGACGTTTGTAGAAGCTCAGCCGCAGCGCCGGCTCGGGGAGATAGTGCCCGGGCAGCTGGAGATCCAGTCCAAGGCGCAGCTCGACCTCGCGCGGGGTGACGGCCGGCCGGCCCTCGAGCTCGGCAACGGCCTCCTCGAGGAGTTGGCAGTAGGTTTCAAAACCCACCGACTCGATGAAGCCGTGCTGCTGGGCGCCGAGCAGGTTGCCGGCGCCACGGATCTCCAGGTCGCGAGCGGCAATCCGGAACCCGGCGCCGAGCTCGCAAAACTCCTGGATTGCGGCCAGACGGGCGCGGGCCGGCGGCGCCAACGCCTGCCCGGGCGGAACCAGGAGGTAGGCGAAGGCAAGACGTTCGGAGCGCCCGACCCGACCCCGAAGCTGGTAGAGCTGGGCGAGGCCGAACCGGTCGGCCCGGTTGACCAATAGGGTGTTGGCGTTGGGAATGTCGAGCCCGTTCTCGATGATGGCAGTCGCCAGCAGAACATCCGCCTCTTCATCGAGGAAGGTGCGCATCGCGCGCTCGAGGTGGCGCTCCGACATCTGGCCATGGGCCACCACCACTCGAGCTTCGGGCACGGTCCGCCGCAGCCACTCGGCGAAGGCGCCGATCGACCGCACCCGATTGTGGACGAAGTAGACCTGGCCGCCGCGCTCCATCTCGTAGAGAACGGCTTCGCGCACAACGTCCTCGGAGAAGGCGAGGACGGACGTCTCCACCGCCTGCCGGTCGCGGGGTGGTGTCTCGATGATCGAGATGTCGCGCAGCCCGGAGAGCGACAGGTTGAGGGTTCGAGGAATGGGCGTGGCAGACATGGCGACCACGTCGACCTCCGTTCGCAACCGTTTGAGGCGCTCCTTTTGGGCGACGCCAAAACGCTGTTCCTCGTCGAGAACCACCAGCCCGAGGTCCCGAAAACGCACCGACTCGGCGAGCAGCCGGTGGGTGCCGACCACAACGTCCACCTTCCCTGCGGCCAAACCCTCCAGAACCTCCTTGGCCTCGGCAGGGCTGGAGAATCGGGACAGCATGCGCGTCTCCATCGGAAAACCCTCGAACCGCCTGCGAAATGTGCCGAGGTGTTGCTCGACGAGGATCGTGGTGGGCGCCAACACAGCGACCTGCTTGCCGTCGAGAACCGCCTTGAAAGCAGCACGAATCGCGACCTCGGTCTTGCCGTAGCCGACATCTCCGCACAGCAACCGGTCCATCGGACGCGATGATTCCATGTCGCCCTTGATTTCCGATACGGCCCGTTCCTGGTCCGGGGTGAGATCGAACTCGAAGGCATCCTCGAACTCGCGCTGCCACGGCGAATCCGCAGAGAAGGCGTAGCCCCTGGCGGTGTGTCGTACGGCTGCCAGCCGCAGAAGCTCCGCCGCCATTTCGCGAACCGCTTCCTTGACCTTGGCCTTACGTCTTCGCCAACTTCCACCACCCAGACGATCGAGGCGCGGTGCGACGCCGGCCTCTCCCGACGCGAACTTCTGGATTAGATCCGCCCGTTCGACCGGCACCAGCAACGAGTCACCGCCATGGTAGGCCAATGCCATCATTTCGAGCTCGCGCCCCTCGACGGACACGCGTCGAAACCCGGTGAATCTCCCGATGCCATGATCCATGTGGACGACAAGGTCGCCGGGGCGGAGATCGCGGAGGTCCGATGCGAAGGCGCCCACTCCGGATCGGCGCCGCGGCGCCGGTACCGCGGTCAGGTCGCGCCGGCCGTAAACCGCCAGGCCGCCGGGCCAGATGAAACCGTGTTGCAGTCCGCCCTCAACGATCGCCACCTCTCCGGGTCCGGGCGGCGCCTCCACAGGCTCCACACCTCCTTCACGGAGAAGGTGAGAAAATTTCCGGCCCTCGCCTTCCGAGGCCACAACCAGCACCTGTGCCAGGTCCTGCGCGCGACGCACTCGCAGCGCGGGCACGAGATCGGGAAGGCGGCGCACGAAGCTTTCCGGCGGACCTGTGGCCACCCGCCACCACCGCGTGACCGCATCGATCAACTCCAGCTGCTCGACTCGCAAGGCGGGTTGCTCGAGTTTGTTCCGAAGATCCTCCGGCGCGAGTAACAGGCGGTCCGGAGGAGGCAGGTCCATGGCCCGACGGCACAGGGTCCGCCACTCCCTTTCCTGGACGGTCCACCAGCGCCCCAGCTCCCCCTGAACCTCGTCGCGATCACAGACAACCAGAGTCCGGGCGAGGTCCAACCAACTTGTCGACTCCTGGGTGAGGTGGAGGGCTGCCCACCACAGCCGGCGCTCGGCGCCCTCGGCCATCTGGCCGGCTAGCGCAGGAAAATCCGGTTCCAGGGCGGCCGCCGCCTCGATGAGCATCCGAGGCTCCGCCGGGAAGGGGTCGAGTGGGAGCACGGTCACCCGATCGATCGGATTACCTTGTCCGCGCTGCGAGGTGGGATCGAAAGAACGGATCGTCTCGACGACGTCGTCGTCCAGCTGCAGCCTGAGCCCGGCTTCACCACCGGTGTGCAGATCCACAACCCAACCGCGAACCGCAAACTCCCCCGCCTCCTCAACAAGATCCACCCGCCGGTATCCGGAAGCGACCAGCCGACTTGCCATCGCCCGCAGATCGACCCGCTGTCCCCGCTCCAAAACAAAAGCGTGATCGGCCACCGACCGGGGCAACGGCAGCGGAATGGCGAGGACCCGAGCGGGAACCACCACCAGGTCGAGACGACCCTCCGCCACCCGGTGCAGCAAACGAACCGACCGCAGGCGAGCAGCCAACGGCGGCTCGGCGCCGAGGTAGGGACCCGCGAGCTCGGCCGGCGCCACCCCGACCTTCAGATCAGGCGCCAGCAGATCCAGGCCCGCCGCCAGGTCCTCGGCGTCGACAATGTGCGGCACCACAACCAGGGCGAGATCCGGCGCCCAACCATGGTCGGCGAGCGAGGCGAGGACCATGGACCGGGCCCCCGGAACCACGCCGCCCACTGCCAGGTCGGGCAGGCGTTGCGCCAGTTCCTGCGCCAGCTTGCCGAGATCGGGAAGAGGGTAACTCGTCATGTCGGGTGAGATCTTACAGGGAGAAACAAGAGCGCGTTTGGTCGAGAACCCGGTTGCGAAAAACTTCGCGTCGACCGGACACTCAGAAGAAATCGGAAATCAAAACCAAGAACTGATGAGCTGTTGTTTCCCTCAGACTCCAGTTGACATGGCGGGTTAGAATCCACCAGGACGATATGAGCGGCGACGTCATCTACCTCGACTACAACGCCACCACCCCGTGCGACCCCGCGGTGGTGGAGGCGATGCTGCCATTTTTTTCCGACCATGCGGCCAACCCGTCGAGCCGCGCTCACCGACCCGGGCAGAAGGCGGCGACAGCCGTCGAAGACGCCCGCCAGATGATGGCCCGCTGCTTGCACGCCGGTTCACCGAGCGAGATCGTCTTCACCGCCGGCGCCACCGAGGCCAACAACCTCGCCTTGTACGGCGCCGCGCGGGCCCTGACCCGGCACGGCCGTCATCTCGTGACCCAGGTGACCGAGCACCCCGCGGTCATCGAACCCCTGCGCCGCCTCGAACGCGAGGGATGGGAGCTGACCGTCGTCGGCGTCGACGCGGAGGGCCGAGTGCGGCCGGAACAAGTGCTCTCAGCGGTTCGCGACGATACCGTCCTGGTGAGCCTCATGCTCGCCAATAACGAAACCGGCGCCGTGCAGCCGATCGCCGAGATCGCCGCGGAGCTTGGCCGAAGCGAAGCTCTTCTGCACTGCGACGCCGCCCAGGCGGTCGGAAAAATCGCTATCGACGTGCGCGAGCTCGAGATCGACCTCCTCAGCTTCTCGGCCCACAAATTTTACGGCCCGAAGGGCGTCGGCGGACTCTATCTTCGCCGATCACATCCCCCGCTACAGGTGGAGGCGCAGACGATCGGCGGCGGCCAGGAGAGCGGCCTGCGTTCGGGAACCGTCAACGTGCCGGGGGTGGTGGGCATGGCCCGCGCCCTCGAAATTGCCGTCGACCGGCTTGCCGGGGAGACCTCCCGCATTTCAGGCCTCCGCGATCGCCTCGAGCGGCATCTACTCGAAGAGCTGGAGGGCGTTTCGGTCAACGGACCCATCCACCACCGCCTGCCGGGCACCTCCAACCTCAGCTTCGCGGGGGTCGAGGCCAACGCCCTGCTGGTGTCGCTGCCCGACCTCGCGTTCTCCACCGGCTCCGCCTGCACCTCCACCCACTCCGAGCCCTCACCGGTACTCAACGCCATGGGTGTGAGCAGGGACCTCGCAGCGGCCTCGATCCGCCTCGGCGTCGGCCGCTTCACCACCGAGGCCGACGTCGAGCAGGCGGGCGGGCGGATCATCGAGGAAGTGAGGAGGCTGAGGGCGCTGAAGCGGAAGGGCCGCTGATTCTCGGATTCCTCGGTCGAGATCCTACCGATACAGCAGAACACCCTCGAGCGTTTCCTCGAAGGCGGCAACCTCGGCGCTCCATCCGGCCAATAGCGGCGCCAGGTCGCGGCTCCCCTCCAACACTTCGCGGGCCGCTGACGAACCGGTCAGGAGGTCGAGGGCCGGCACCTCGGCCACGAACTCGTAGGGCTCCGGCCGCCAGGAAAAGAGGCCGGGATCGAGCTCGAGGAAGGCGCTCAAGAGCTCGAGGCCCAATGCCAGAGGTTGCAGCGTATTTCGATCCGTCAGGTGAAGCTCAACCCCCGAACAGACCTCACCCGCGTGCTTTTGGAACTCGGGACGGAAACGCACCGCACGGAAGGCGACGCCGGGCAGGTCACGGCGGCGCAATGCCCTGACCAGCGCCTCCGCATCCACCCACGGCGCGCCCACCAGATGGAAGGGACGGGTGGTGCCACGCCCCTCCGACAGGGTCGTCGCCTCGATCAGACACAGTCCGGGATAGAATGCGGCGGTCTCCAGACTTGGCATATTGGGACTGGGCGGCACCCACGGAAGGCCCGTCTCATCCCACCAGTCGGACCGACGCCAGCCGCGGCACGGCACGACCGAAAGCTCGAGGGCTTGGTGGCGTTCGCGATGCAGCAGAAGCGCCAGCTCGCCCAAGGTCAGACCGTGGCGCACCGGGGTCGGCAACTGCGACACGAAGGAGACGAATCCCGGCCGGACCAGTCCCCCCTCCCGCGCCACGCCGCCGACGGGATTCGGCCGGTCGAGCACGATCACCTCGATCCCTGCCCGAGCGCACACTGCCATGGCGGCATCCATGGATGCGGCGAAGGTGTAGTGCCGGGTCCCAATATCCGGCAGATCAACGATGAGGACCTCGATGTCCTGGAGATCCTCCAGCGCGGGGGCAAGAGTCTCCGCCGAACTGCCGTAGAGCGACCGAACATCCACGCCGGTCAGAAAGTCCCGCCCCCCGCTCACCGCCTCCATATCCTGCGCCACCCCATCGAGACCGTGCTCAGGCGAGAAGAGCCGCACCAGCGGTCCGACCGCGGCCGTCGCCAACGCACCCCGGGCAGGATCGAGATCGGCGGTGACCGCCGCCTGGTTGGCGAGCAGAGCCCA
>JBGMRN010000191.1:0-6455 GCA_048061535.1 Thermoanaerobaculales bacterium
CCCACTGGCCTATAGGTGGTGGCACTCAGTGGCCTATAGGTGGTGACATGTGTCCACTAAAAACTAAAAACTCCCTGCAGTGCCAGAACCCACTTGGTTCCGGCACTGCAGGGCTGGGCTATACTCTCGTGCCATGAATCGTGTCTCTTGGGAACGCTACTTTATGAATCTGGCGCTGCAGGCTGCCACCCGATCAACCTGTCCCCGCAAGCACGTCGGCGCCGCGATCGTGAGGGACAAGGCGATCCTCTCGACTGGATACAACGGGTCGATTCGGGGCGCGCCACACTGCAACGATGTCGGCTGTTTGATGGAAAACAGCCACTGCGTCCGCACGGTGCACGCCGAGGCCAACGCCCTGGTCCAGGCGGCCTGCCATGGCATTCGTCTGCAGAACGCCGAAATCTACGTTACTGCCTCCCCCTGTTTCAACTGTTTCAAGCTCATCATCAACGCCGGGATTCGCACCATCTACTTCGGAGAGTTCTATCGCGACGAACGTGTGATGCAGTTCGCCGACGAACTCGGGATCCGCATGGTCCACCTCGGTCTGGAGGATCCTCCCGAATCCGACGCCGACGGATGATCGACGTCAACCTCGACCAGGTCACCGTCCCCCTCCGTTGGCAGGAGCTCTTTGGCCGTGATGCCCCCACCGACGTCGAGATTGGATCGGGAAAGGGCAAGTTTCTCAACGAGCTCTCCACCGCTCGGCCGGACCGCAACCTGCTCGCGGTGGAACGGGCCGCCAAGTACCACCAGCTTTGCTGCGACCGAGCTGCGCGCCGCGGCCTCACGAACGTTCGCATCCTGCGGACAACCGCTGAGGACCTCCTGTTTCGTCTTCTCCTCGAGGAGTCAGTCGCGGATTTCTACGTGCTCTTTCCCGACCCCTGGCCAAAAAAGCGCCACCACAAACGTCGTTTCTTCAACCCGGAGGTCGTCGCGGCCTTGAGCAGCGCCCTCGAACCCGGCGGACGCCTGCTCGTCAAGTCCGATCACGCGGATTATGCCGCGGTGATCACCTCGGTTCTCGATGCCGCGCCCGGCCTCACGTCCCTGGACAGCGAGGAAGCATTCGACGGTCTACCGCTGACGGGATTCGAGCACAAGTACCGGATCGAGGGAAGGCCGATCCACTCGTTTGCGTTTCGGAAGCGGAAGTTGGTCGCCCCAAAGCAGCAACACGGTGGGCCTTGATGAACCCGGGATTTCGGATTTCGGGTTTTGGATTTGCGCTACTGATAGGTAGCGCGACCTGCTGTCATAGCGCTTCCCGTGGATTGCCAGGCTGAAGCCTGGCACGTCCCGCCCAACGCGCCCATTCGCGGCCAAATCTTGTGAAAGCGCAGACACGCGCTGCATCTTGCACCCCTCGCGACGAAATCCGGTGAGATATGCGGGCTAGTACTGGGCTGTGCCTCTCAGCTCGCTACCGTCGCCGAGCACAACCCGCCAGCGCACCGTGACCCGCGATCGGCTCGACGGCAGCCGAACCCGGCCGGAAGTGATCTCTTCTCCCGGAGCGACATAGACCTCGTTGAAGCGCACGGCGTTCACCTCACCCGGACCGCCCAACTGCCATTCTTCCCTACGATAGGTACCCAAACCCACGCGCTCGAAGCCGCCCCGGTCATCGGTCACCAACCTTCCGGCGTCCACCGAAACCTCGACCCAGTTTCCGAAATTAGAAACCGCCGATGAGAAGGGGCTGGTGTTGCTCAAAATGACCTTCAGCGTCCTTCCTCGGCGCTCGACTCGCAGGTGAATGTCAGGTGCCGGTCCCTCTCCAGACAGATAGCGAATCAGCACATCCCGGCCGAGCCCCAGACCCTGGTTCTCCTCGGGTAACGGCACCAAATCCCAACCGCCCACCTCGGGCAGCATGACGCGGTGAATTTCCTGCAGGGCTTCGTGCAGCCGGGCCGCATCAATCCAGCGAACGTCCACCCGTTGTCCGGGCTGCCATCTTCGCCCGCTCCACTCAGTCTCCTTCTTGAAAATAAAGCCGCGGTCCAACGTCGATGCCGTCGAAACCTCCGCCACCAGATCCTCGGTCAGCGCATCGAGATCCTCCAGAGGCCCATCCAACACGGGTTCTGTTCGTGGCCGCAGCACGATTGCAGGGCGAATCCTGATCCCGGAATTCATCATCGGCTCGAGCTTTTTGACCAGTGGCAGCGGGTCGAGCTCCCGAACTCCGCGAAGATCAGCACCGTCCGTCCCGAAGGCCGGCACAATGCATCCGCGTGCGGCGACCGCCAGACGACGGCCCTCCTCGGTCTGCAGCTGTTCGAACCCCAACACCGGAACCACTGGGACACCAGCCACCTGGGCAAGGTGAGACACGAACCCGTCCAGACCATCCGGGATCATCGGCAAGTCAAGTATCAACTCGGCCGGGATCGCGTCCCCTAACTCAGATTCAATTCCCCGCCACATCGCTTCCGCCATGGCCTCGTCGAGGCCCTCGCGAACACCACCAACTTCAAGAGCGATTCCGACCGGAATGGCGCCGGCAATCGCCGGCGCCGGTCGCAATCGAAGCACAGGCGCCCGCCCGGCGAGGTTGACGCTTCCCCGGCGCACCACCACCTCGTCCACCCCGGCCAAGCGTAGGACCTCGGCGAGGTTACCGTCGAGCCCGTCAGGCCCGAGCCAGACCACAACCCGTCGAGGCGAAGGGGTCACTTCCTGAAAGGAGGGCGGCAGATTGCCACCACCGCAGCCTGCGGCGACGATGAGCGCTGCGATAGCGTTCCACCCCCTCATGCCGTCATCGTACCAGACGGGACACTGCTGGAAAATCCAGGCGAATCTTCAGGCCAAGGTCACTGTTGGACGCAGCGACCCGACCCTGGCACCGAGCCACCACCTGGTGTACCAGTGCGAGACCCAGACCGCTGCCCGAGGCGGTGGTCGAAAAGTGGGGTGCAAAAAGATCCGGTAAGCGGTCGTCGGGAACGCCGCCGCCGCTGTCCTCGACCTCAACCACGACTCGATCGCCCTCTGACGAGAGGCGAAGGAAGATCTTTCCACCCTCTTCTGCGAGGGCGTCAATACTGTTTTGGACCAGGTTTGCCAGGGCCCGTCGGAGCCACTGCCGGTCTCCCATGACCGATGGGACCTGGGCATCAATCTCGTGGGCCACCGTGATTCCGCGGCGTTCGAGAATGCCGGCGCCGCTGGGCATCTCGGACAGCAGCTCGGACAGGTCAACGGGCTCTGGTTCCCATCTTTCAAGCGCCACCAGGTTCGAAAAAGAGTTCGCCGTCTCTTCCAGGCGTGCTACCTGGATCGCGATCTCCTTGCACGCTTCCTCCAGGAGAGATCTGATTTCAGGGTCGTCGCGACCCGAAGCGTCTTGAAGCTCCTGGACCCAGAGCCGGACCGGTGTGAGTGGATTCTTCACCTCGTGCGCCACGATCCGGGCCATCTGGTTGAGCTGGCGGAGACGACCGGCCTGAACCAGGTCGGTCACGTCGTCGACGACCGCAACCAGCCCGCGATCTCCGTCCGGAAAGGGGACCCCAGCCACGCCGATCCGCCAGGTGAGATCACTCCCCGGAAACGGCTGGACAGTTCCCGTCATCGTCTCCCCTGCCCAACCGGGTCCGGCCAACCGGCTGATCTCCGCGATCATGAGGTTGCCGTGCTCTTGTTCGAGATGCTGCGCACTCGGGTTCGCAAAGCGGATCTCGCCTGCCGGGTCGAGCACGACTACGGCCGGCGCCAGGGTTGACAGGGTGATGCGCAGGAGCTCTTCCTGGTGGCGGAGGCTGAGCTCGCGCTGCTGAACCTCTTCGTTCATTGACCGCACCGCGTCGAGCACCTCGGCAAGATCGGTCTCGCGAGGCCGGCGCAGCGGACCTGCGGGTTCGCCGTCGAGCAGCTTGCGGGCGAGAGCGACCAGTTCCCGGAGCGAGATGCTCAGCCTGCGTTCGACTCCGGTTGTGAGGGCCAATGCAAGGAGGGCGGAGAGAAGAGCGCCGGTCAGCAGCCAATCGACCGCTCCCGGGGCCGCGCCCGATCGCAGAGGGTCATATCGATAGAGATGGAGGAGAAGACGCCTTCCCTGGAGGTTGATCGGTGCAGCGGCAACCACTCTGTCCTGCCAGCGGAACACCATGGGATCGTCCCGGCCGAGCAAAAAAAGCGGATAGGAGGCGGACGCCGGAAGCTGAGGGAGGGCGCCGACAGTCATCAGGTCGCGGCGTGAGGCAGCCACCGGGAAAGTCCCGTCCCACAGCGTCACCTCTCCACCCCAGCCGGCAGCCAACCAACGGGCGAGCTCATCGTCCACCGCAAAACTGCCGCCGAGGTTTTCTGCGGTGTAGCCGGCAGCGTTCAGGGCGTCAAGGCCGAGAACCTGTTCCAGACGAAGCTCCTCACTTCTGATGCGTTGGTGCATGAATAGCGTGAGAATCGCCAGAGGCACCACGACACCGCCCGCCACGAGAAGGCGCAACCGCCCGCCGAAGGTCATCACGTGTTCCATTCCGATCACGGGAGGACGGGCGAGCAGAAGCCCAAGAAACGCCCACAGCATGGCCACCGCGGTGCGAATGACCCAGTCGGCGGTGGAAGGATGGGGAGCGACCGCCGCCACCAACCACTGACCACGAAGCCATACCCGCGCCATGCGGCGGGTCTTGCCGACGGTCAGGCGCGTCCAACCACCGCCGCCATGAAAGAGTTCTCCCGCGGTGATAGCGTCGAGATCTCGAATCGCCGGGTGCAGCGTGGCCGCCACCTTCCCCGACCGGGTCAGCACCGCCACCCATGCCTGCCCGTCGTGAGCTTCCTCGAGAGCAACCCCGGTCCGCCAGTCGCTCAACCAGTTCCACGGTTCAGTGGCGACCAGGAGCTCAACCGTCAGACCACCGGATGCACCTGCGAGCCAGCGACGGAGGGTCCGCACGTGCTCTCCCGCCGGCGACAAATCGCCCCACCGGGAGACCTCCGCTCCCTCCTGGGAAACCATCCGCAATTCGGTAGGCGTCCGCCAACTGTCGAGCCCCCATTCTTTCGCCAAGACCGGCGCGACATCGTCGAGACGACATACCTCGGACGGAACCGGCAGCACTTCCTCGAGCCCGAGTTGGCCGCGCGGAAGAACCACCGATTCTCTGTCCGCCCCCCACCGTGCAAGCTCCACAGGCATACGTACGACGTAGACTCCAAGACCCAGGAGCGCCAACATCGTCGCCGCTCGAAGCCTTCGAACAAGCGAAATCTGTTCATCAGCCGGACCCGGCCAGCCGGCCGCAAGCCAGGCCATGGCCACCATCCATACGCCACCCCAACCGGGACGGAGCAAATGATCCGGCAACCATCCGAATCGGAAGGCGGGCGAACAAAAGACCGAGGCGCCCGCGGCGGTCGCAACCCCAATGATCACCAACGCTCTCGACCACTTGGGCGGAAGGACCGAAGCCAGCCGGCCGCCAGCCGCTGCGGCCAGCAGAATCAGAACCGCGACGGCAGGGTCGGGTGCGATGCCCCTTCCGACCATCAACGCCCCACCCCCAAGCGCGACCACGGCCCAGGCGACCTCCGGTGCGACCACGATCGCGCCCAGAGCCAGCAACGACCATCCCAACCACCTGGCAAGCGAACCGGCCTCCGGACTGCCGACCGCAAAAGCTACCGGTACGACGATTCCCGAGCCGGTCGCCGCGGTCACCGACACCACCCCCGGGAGGTTCTGCCCAAGGGCGACAGCGTGATCACGCGGTGCACGCATTCCCCAGATCCGGGAAGCTGACAGCGGGCTGTGATCTGAGATAGTAACCGCGCCGACCAACCGCCCGTCGACAAGCAGAGGCTCCCTCACCCACAGATCAGCACCGGCTGCCGACCACGAAATCCCCCACCTACGTTGGCCGAGTGGGCGAACACCGTGCGGAAAATACCGTGAGGCGCCACCCCAGGCGACAACTTGCCCACGATCGTCTGCAAGATAGGCGGTACGACCGGCCGCACCTCCAACCCGTTTCTCGAGCACAGAAAAAGGCAGCGCGGGATCGAGAGCCTCACCACCGGCGCCGAGCAGACGCACCATTGTCGGGTCGGTCGCGATTCCCTCGGCTGTGCGCAGCATCTTCCGACAGTGGACATCGAGGGCGCGTGACAACCGGTCCGAATCCGCAACTCGATCAGCCGGCCACACCGATACGATCACTCCCACGAGGACAGCCGCCCACGCCACCCACCCGCGTCCCTTGGGCCGAGCGAGGACAAAGAAGGCGGCAACCAGAACGCCGACCGCCCAGGGCGCCGGATCCCAACCCGGCCAGGGTCCACATACCGCGACCGCAGCAAGGGCGAGCCACCACGATCTCAATCGGGACCTGCCGGCCGAGGGTTCATCCATTGTTCGAAGTATATCGCTGTTGGGGGTTAGGAGGTTAGGAGGTTAGGAGGTTAGGAGGTTAGGATTCGCGCTTCTGGTA
>JBGMRN010000192.1:0-2834 GCA_048061535.1 Thermoanaerobaculales bacterium
GCGTGGGGCACCACCTTGATATTGTGCAGCTTGGCGGTGCCGCCGGCCTTGACCTCGATGTTGTCCACCGCCGCCGCCCGCGAGGCCGCGCCACCGATGTGGAAGGTGCGCATGGTGAGCTGGGTGCCGGGCTCGCCGATGGACTGGGCGGCGACCACGCCGACCGCTTCGCCGAGATTGACGCGCCGGCCGCGGGCCAGATCCCGACCATAGCAGGAGGCGCACACGCCGTAGCGGGTTTCACAAGTAATGGCCGAGCGCACCCGGACCGCGTCGATACTGAGTTCCTCGAGGGTGTCCACCCACATTTCATCCAGCAACGTGCCGGCAGGGATTGCCACTTTCCGGGAGCCGGACGCCGACAGATCCTCGGCGGTTACTCTGCCGAGCACCCGCTCGCGCAGAGGCTCGACCACGTCGCCGCCCTCGATGAGCGGCGTCACCACGAGTCCCCTGGAGGTGCCGCAATCTTCCTCGGTGACCACCAGGTCCTGGGCAACGTCGACCAGGCGCCGGGTCAGGTAACCGGAGTTGGCGGTCTTCAAGGCCGTGTCCGCGAGGCCCTTGCGGGCGCCGTGGGTGGAGATGAAGTACTGCAGCACGTCCAGGCCTTCGCGGAAGTTGGCGGTAATCGGCGTCTCGATGATGGAGCCATCGGGCTTCGCCATGAGTCCGCGCATGCCGGCCAGCTGGCGAATCTGCGCAGCAGAGCCGCGGGCGCCGGAGTCGGCCATCATGTAAATGGAGTTGAAGGACTGTTGCGCGACCTGCTTGCCGTCGGCGTCGGTGACAAGCTCCGTACCGAGCTTCTCCATCATGGCTTTGGCGACCTGCTCGTTGGTATACGACCAGATGTCCACGACCTTGTTGTAGCGCTCACCGAAAGTCACCAGGCCCGAGGCGTACTGACCCTCGATCTCCCGCACCTGGACTTCCGCGCGCTCGAGGATAGCGCTCTTCTCCTCGGGAACGACCATGTCGTCGACGCCGATGGAGATGCCGGCGATGGTGGCGTACTTGAAGCCCGTGTACATCAGCTGGTCGGCGAACACCACGGTCTCCTTCAGGCCCACCTGACGGTAGCAGGCGTTGATGAGCGCCGAGATGCCTTTCTTGTTCATGGTCGTGTTGACCAGCGAGAACGGCAGCCCCGCGGGCATCAGCTCGGAGAGCAGGGCGCGCCCGACGGTGGTGTCCACCAGAGACCGCCGTTGCTCCATCTCCCCGTCCTCGCCTTCCAGGTAGGCGTCGATGCGCACTTTGACGCGCGCATGCAGCTCGACGGCCCCGGTCTGAAACGCACGGTCGACTTCCGCCACGTCGACGAATGCCATGCCGGTCCCTTTCGCGTCGACGCGTTCGCGGGTCATGTAGTAGAGCCCCATGACCACGTCCTGCGTCGGCACGATAATCGGCTCGCCATGGGCCGGCGAGAGGATATTGTTGGTCGACATCATCAAGGTACGCGCTTCCAGCTGCGCCTCGATGGAAAGCGGCACGTGCACCGCCATCTGGTCACCGTCGAAGTCGGCATTGAAGGCCGTGCACACCAGCGGGTGCAACTGAATCGCCTTACCCTCGATGAGCACCGGCTCGAAGGCCTGGATACCCAGTCTGTGCAGGGTCGGGGCGCGATTCAGCAGCACCGGATGCTCGCGAATCACTTCCTCGAGAATATCCCAGACCTCCGGGCCCTCGCGCTCGACGAGCTTCTTCGCCGCCTTGATGGTGGTGGCGAGTCCGCGCAGCTCCAGCTTGCCGAATACGAACGGCTTGAACAGCTCGAGCGCCATCTTCTTGGGCAGGCCGCACTGATGCAGCTTCAGCGTCGGCCCGACGACCACCACCGAACGGCCCGAGTAGTCGACGCGCTTGCCGAGCAGATTCTGGCGGAAACGTCCCTGCTTGCCCTTGATCATGTCGGCCAGCGACTTCAACGGGCGCTTGTTGGTGCCGGTAATGGCGCGACCACGACGACCGTTATCGAGCAGCGCGTCCACGGACTCCTGCAGCATGCGCTTTTCGTTGCGCACGATGATGTCCGGCGCATTCAGATCCAGAAGCCTCTTCAACCTGTTGTTGCGGTTGATCACCCGGCGATACAGATCGTTGAGATCCGAGGTCGCGAAGCGTCCGCCGTCGAGCGGCACCAGGGGCCGCAGCTCCGGCGGTAGAACCGGAAGCACCTTCAGCACCATCCACTGGGGCCGGTTTCCCGACTCCTTGAAAGCCTCCATCAGCTTCAAGCGCTTCGACAACTTCTTGATCTTCGCTTCCGAGCCGGTCTTGGGAAGATCCTCGCGCACCTGCGCGATTTCGCTGTCGAGATCGATGGTGCGAAGCAGCTCGTAGATGGCCTCCGCGCCCATGCGCGCAACGAACTCGTCGCCGTACTGCTCGATGGCATCCAGGTACATCTCGTCGGTCATCAGCGCACCGCGTTCGAGATCGGTCATACCGGGGTCGATGATGACGAAGGCCTCGAAATACAGGATGCGCTCGATGTCCCTGAGCGTCATGTCCAGCAACAATCCCATGCGCGATGGCAGGGATTTCAGATACCAGATATGGGCCACCGGGCTCGCCAGCTCGATGTGACCCATGCGCTCCCGGCGAACCTTTGCAAGTGTCACCTCGACGCCGCACTTCTCGCAGATGACGCCGCGATGCTTGAGCCGCTTGTACTTTCCGCACAGGCACTCGTAGTCCTTGATCGGGCCGAATATCTTCGCGCAGAACAGCCCGTCACGCTCCGGCTTGAAGGTACGGTAGTTGATGGTCTCCGGCTTCTTGACCTCGCCGTAGGACCAGGATCGGATCTTGTCGGGCGATGC
>JBGMRN010000192.1:2934-6438 GCA_048061535.1 Thermoanaerobaculales bacterium
TCGGGCTTGCCTTTGACCGCGTACACCTTCTTCAGGAACTGTCGAATCTTCGAAGGCTTCTCGCCCTGCTCCGCCATGCGGCCGACTTTGAGCCCGAGCCCCTTGGCGGCCCAGCCGAGATGCGTCTCCAGCACCTGACCGACGTTCATGCGTGAAGGCACGCCCAGGGGGTTCAGCACCACATCCACCGGCGTGCCGTCCGCCATGAACGGCATATCCTCCACCGGCACGATCATGGATATGACGCCCTTGTTTCCATGGCGTCCCGCCATCTTGTCGCCGGGCTGTATGCGCCGCTTGACGGCGAGATACACTTTCACCATCTTCAGCACACCTGGAGCCAGATCGTCTCCGGAGGTGAGCTTCATGCGTTTTTCCTCGTAACGCTCGTCGAGGTTCTTCTGCTGTTGCTCGAGTTGCCTCGCCATGCTCTCCAGCTGCTTGTTGGCGGCCTCGTTGCGCAAACGGATCTCGAACCACTTGTCCCGTGACAGCTCGGCGAGGTACACGGCGGTAATGCGGGCACCTTTCTTGAGACCGTCCGGACCGCCCTCGGAGACTTTCCCGACCAGAAGCTTTTCGAGACGCAGATAGGTGTCGTCCTGGAGAATACGGAACTGGTCCTCGAGGTCCTTCTTGACCTTGTCGAGCTCCATTTGCTCGATCTGCTTGGCGCGGGCATCCTTGTCGATGCCGTCGCGGGTGAAAACCTGCACATCGATGACCGTGCCGTTCATTCCCGAGGGAACACGCTGGGAGGTGTCCTTTACGTCCGAGGCCTTCTCGCCGAATATGGCCCGCAGCAGCTTTTCCTCGGGGGTAAGCTGGGTCTCGCCTTTTGGCGTCACCTTGCCGACCAGGATATCACCGGACTTGACCTCGGCGCCCACGTAGACGATTCCGGACTCGTCGAGCTTCGACAGAGCACTTTCGCTGACGTTGGGAATGTCCGCGGTCACCTCTTCCGGGCCGAGCTTGGTATCTCTCGCTACGCACACCAGCTCCTCGATGTGGATGGTGGTGTAGCGATCCTCCTGCACGACTCTTTCCGAGATGAGAATCGAATCCTCGAAGTTGTAGCCGTTCCACGGCATGAACGCGACCAGCATGTTCTGCCCGAGAGCAAGCTCTCCGAGGTCCGTCGCCGGACCGTCGGCAAGAACGTCGCCGTGGGCGATCTGGTCGCCGGTCTTCACCACCGGCACCTGATTGATACAGGTGTTCTGATTCGAGCGGGTGTACTTCGTCAATGAGTAAATGTCGACCCCGGGCTCACCCGGCACGGTCTCGTCGTCGTCGACCCGCACGACGATACGCGCGGCGTCGACGGAGTCGACGGTTCCACCACGCTCGGCGACCACGGTCACGCCGGAGTCGATGGCCACGATCCGCTCCACGCCGGTTCCCACCAGCGGCTTCTCGGTAATGAGCGTCGGCACCGCCTGGCGCTGCATGTTGGAGCCCATCAACGCGCGGTTGGCATCGTCATGCTCGAGGAACGGAATCAGTGCTGCCGCCACCGACACGATCTGCTTCGGCGACACGTCCATATAGTCGACCTTGTCCGGAGACGACAGGGTGAACTCGTTCGAGTGCCGGCAGGTGACGAGATCGTCGGACAACCGGCCCTGGAGGGTGAGCGCCGCGTTTGCCTGGGCGATGACGTACTGACCTTCCTCGATAGCCGACAGGTACTCGATCTTGTCCGTGACCTTGCCCTTCTGGACCTTACGGTAAGGCGTCTCCAGGAAACCGTACTCGTTGGTTCGCGCGTACACCGCCAACGAGTTGATCAACCCGATGTTCGGACCTTCCGGGGTCTCGATGGGGCACACGCGGCCGTAGTGGGTGGGATGCACGTCGCGCACCTCGAACCCCGCCCGCTCGCGGGTCAGCCCGCCCGGACCGAGCGCCGAGACGCGCCGTTTGTGGGTCACTTCAGACAGCGGATTGTTCTGATCCATGAACTGGGAGAGCTGGCTCGAGCCGAAGAACTCTTTGATAACTGCCGACACCGGCTTCGCGTTGATAAGCTCCTGGGGCATGAGCTCCTCGGTTTCGGCGAGGCTCAGGCGCTCCTTGACGGCGCGCTCCACACGCACCAGCCCGATACGGAACTGGTTCTCCGCCATTTCGCCGACGCTGCGGATGCGGCGATTTCCCAGGTGATCGATGTCATCGACCGTGCCGTTGCCGTTCTTGATGTCGATGAGAACCCTGAGCACGTCGATGATGTCTTCCTTGGACAGCACGCCGGAGCCCTTGACGTCGCTGCGCCCGACGCGCCGGTTGAACTTCATGCGGCCGACCGGAGACAGGTCATAGCGATCGGCGCTGAAGAACAGATTGTTGAAGAGCGTCTGCGCGGCCTCCTTGGTGGGCGGCTCGCCCGGACGCATCATGCGGTAGATCTCGACCTGCGCCTCGATCTGATTGTGGGTCGGGTCGGCGCGCATGGTCGAAGAGATATAGGGTCCACGATCCACATCGTTAACGAACAGGGTGTTGATCGATTTAATACCCACCTCACGGAGCCTGGTGACCAGTTCCTCGGTGAGTATGTCGTTGGCGTTAGCCAGCACTTCGCCGCTTTCCTTGTCCACCACTTCACGGGAAAGAATGCGCTCGTAAATGTACTCGTCGCCCGCGTCCAGCTGCTTGATCCCGGCCTTCGCCAGCAGGTTGATATGACGGCTGGTGATGCGGCGGCCTTCCTCGACGATCAGCTTGCCTTTCTTGTCCTTAATGTCGAAGGCGGCGAGATCGCCGCGCAGGCGTTCCGCGATAACCTTGAAACGCACTCCGGTCTTGGCGATGGTGAAAACGTTCTCGTCGAAGAACGTGTCGAGGATCTCCTCGGAGCTCAATCCGAGCGCGCGCAGCAGAACCGTCGCCGGCAACTTGCGGCGCCGGTCGATTCGCACGTAGACCAGATCCTTCGGGTCGAACTCGCAGTCCAGCCACGAACCGCGATAGGGAATAACGCGCGCGGAGAACAATAGCTTTCCCGAAGAATGGGTCTTGCCCTTGTCGTGCTCGAAGAACACACCGGGCGAACGGTGCAGCTGTGCCACGATCACGCGCTCGGTGCCGTTGATGATGAATGTGCCGGTCTCGGTCATGAGCGGAATTTCGCCCATGTAGACCTCCTGCTCCTTGATGTCCTTGATGGCGCGCTCGGGGCCGGTGCTCTCCTTGTCGTAGAGCACCAGGTGCAGCCTGACGCGCAGCGATGCCGCATAGGTCATACCCCGCAGCTGACATTCCTTGACGTCGAAAACCGGCGTCCCCAGCCTGTAGCTCACATATTCGAGCGCCGCGTCTCCAGCGTAGCTCTCGATGGGAAAAACCGATTTGAACGCCGCGTAAAGGCCTTTGTCCTGACGCGCCTCAGGCTCCACCCCCGCCTGCAGGAACTGGCGATAGGAATCGATCTGAATGGCCAGCAGGAACGGCACGTCCAGAATACTGGGCCGTTTGCCGAAGTCCTTGCGAATGCGTTTT
>JBGMRN010000193.1:0-6424 GCA_048061535.1 Thermoanaerobaculales bacterium
CGGAGCGCGTACTTGCGGTACGTCGAGCACCCCGAGGCGAGCAACCGCCGCCGGCAGCGGAGTGAGCACAGGCCTCATCCGAAGGAGGAGGCCATGAGCCACCCGCTGGCGGTGGTGCTTCGCGACGCCCGAAGGGCGTCTGCAAAACGCCGCTGGGCACGGTGCATCATCGACCGCAGTAGGAAGCTGGTGAGATATGCGGGCTAAGCCACTCCTCGATCTCAGCGATCTGGTGGTTGGTTTCCCAGCAGCAGATGGACGGCGGCGATCGGCGGTGGATGGGGTCAGTCTCATGATTTCAGCGGGCCAACGGTTGGGGTTGGTCGGGGAATCGGGCTGCGGCAAGAGTCTGACGGCCCTGGCCTGTATCGGCCTGGTCCCTGCACCCGGCAGGATCCTCGGAGGCCGGGTGATGCTGGCGGGCACCGACATGATCGGCGCTCCCGATCGCACTCTTCGCTCCCTCCGCGGCGGGGTCGCCGGCCTGGTGTTTCAGGAGGCCGCCGGCGCTCTCAACCCTGTCTTCAGCCTGGGGTTCCAGATCGCAGAAGTTCTCCGGGTCCACCGCGGTTTGGGCCGGCGCCAGGCGCGCGAGGCAACTCTCGAGCTCCTCGACAGAGTCGCCATCGAGGACCCGACCGATCTGGCAAATCGCTATCCCCACGAGGTCTCGGGGGGGCAGGCCCAGCGCGCAATGCTCGCCCTCGCCCTCGCCGCCCGACCGCGGCTGCTGATCGCCGACGAACCGACCTCAGGCCTCGACCTTTTGACCCAGGCGCAAGTACTTGACCTGCTGGGGCGGGCCACCACCGACGAGGGGCTCTCTCTCTTGCTGATCAGTCACGACCTCGACGTCGTGGCCGGCATGGTAGATCGGGTCGCCGTGATGCATGCCGGGCTGATCGTCGAGGAGGGACCGGCTGAGGACTTCTTCTCCAACCCACTCCACCCCTACAGCCGGATGCTCCTCGCCGCGGCCCCCGGTCGAAGATCCGGCAGCCGGTACCGGCGGCGACCGCCTCCGTCCTCGTTTTCGGGTGGCTGTCGCTATGCCATCCAGTGCCCGCTCGCGCAGCCCCGCTGCCGGGAGGAGGAACCCTCCCTCGAAGAGACGGCCGGGGATCGCCGGGTGCGCTGTCCGATCGTGTTGCACGGTTGTTCGGGTGATACCCGGTGACGACCGGCAACCCCCTGCTGAGAGCGGATGATCTTCATCGCTCCTACCCGCAACGTGGACGGTCGGGCGGTCAGGTCGAGGCGGTGGCTGGTGTCGGCTTTGCCTTGGGCGCCGGGGAAGCATTCGGCATCGTCGGCCAATCTGGGGCCGGGAAATCAACCCTCGCCAGGCTTCTCCTCGCTCTGGAGACGCCCGATCACGGTTGTGTCCGGTTTAACGGGCATCTCATCAGCAGCTTGCCGGAGCGGGAAGTGCGAGCTCTGCGCCGTGGTTTCCAGGCTGTCTTTCAGGATCCAAGCACCTCTCTCGACCCCCGCCTCACCGTGGAAACCATCGTCGCCGAGCCCCTCATTGCCCACCGGATCGGCGATGCGCGCGAACGCCGCGTGAGAGTCCGCGAGCTCCTGGATCGGGTCGGTCTTCCCGGCGGATCCGAAATTTCGTATCCAAGCGCGTTCTCCGGCGGCGAGCGCCAGCGAATCGCCATCGCCCGGGCCCTGGCGCCCGAGCCTCAGCTGTTGATACTCGATGAGCCCGTCTCGTCCCTGGACGTCTCGGTTCAGGCGCAAATCCTGGACCTGATTTCGGAACTTCGACGGAACCTCCGCCTCACCATTGTCCTGATCGCTCACGACCTCGCGGTGGTCCGCGACGTCTGTGACCGGGTTGCGGTCATGCACCGGGGACGTTTTGTCGAAACCGGTCCAATCGGCAAGGTCCTTTCCCAACCGACTCACCCCTACACGAGGACGCTACTCCAAGCAGCACTTCGGCGTTGATTTAAAATCGACTATACTCAGATCCGTGCTGCACCACCTCGCCGATCTCGTGGCCAGGATCGAACCTCATGCCGTGTTGCTCGCCCTTGCGCTGCCGCCCGTCATCCGGTTGGTCGGCCACTGGCTCCCCGAGGAGCTGTTCATGATCGCCATGGGTGTGCTCGCGGCGCGCAGCGATTCCCCGCAAACAGCGACCATGATCCTGGGCGCCGTGGTTCTGAGCCACTTCGTGACCGACCAGGGCGTCTACCTCGGCGGTCGGTGGCTCCGACCTCGGCTCGGGCGATTCCCGAGGATCGAAAGACGGCTGCAAGCCGTTACCGGGCGCCTTGCCGAGTCCAGGGGGGCGCTCCTCAGCTTCATTCCTGCACGGGTTCTCCCCCTCGGACGCGGCGCATGGCTCGCCGCTTGCGGAGTCGTTCGAGTCCCCTGGCCGCGGTTTGTTGCCGTCGATCTCGCAGCCCTGGTTCTGCACCTCGCGGTCTGGTCCGGCCTCGGCTGGTGGCTGGCTGGAGACCTGCAGCGCCTCACGTTCTCGGCCGATCTTGCCAAGCTCACCGCCGTGTGGCTGGCGGTCGCTCTGATCGCGGCGATAACGGCAGTCATCTTCTGGCGACGGCGCGACCTCTGGCAGGCGGGCGCCGAGCGCGTTATGCGCCGGGTCGACCGGACGGAACGCCAGGCCGGCCGCAGGGATTGATTGGACCGCGATGCGCTCGACCAGCGACCAGATCCGGACAGCCCTGTCGTCGGCTTATCCAATCACTCTTTTGGTGAGCCCCGAGGAAGAACGGCAGGAGAGTTTGCTGCAACGGTTCGCCGCTGCAGCAAAGCCCGACGCTCTCACGGTGATGGTATGGAACTGCGTCGACGGGTTCGTGGATGGGGGGCAGGCCGATCACTGCGATCCGATGGAAGCGCTGGCCTGGATCGCCGGAGACGCGCCGAAAGGCCTCTACCTGTTCAAGGACCTCGGCGAACAGTTGGACGACCGCCGATTGCGGAGGCGGTTGCGCGACACCGCCATGAAGATCCGCAACAGTGGACGCTTCCTCTTTTTGCTCAAACAGGATGCCAATCTCCCTGACGCGCTCAAACCGTTGAGTTACGTCGTCATCTCGTTGTTTCCCGACGATGGCGAGCTCAACGCGCTGGTCCTCGGGCTGCTCCAGGGGCGTAAGGAGAGTGACGAGGTAGTCCAGCGCCTGGTGGGATCTCTCAAAGGGATGTCACTCACCGAGTCCGAGCACCTCCTGCGTCGGCTTTTCAGCAAGCACCATACCCTCGACGAAGAGTTCTTCAGCGCGGTCTTGGACGAGAAAGAACAGGTGACCCGCAAGGAGGGAATTCTCGAGTTCGTCCCCCCGGACGAATCTCTGAGCCAACTCGGCGGCCTCGACCAGCTCAAGGAGTGGGTGGGTGAACGCAGCAACCTCTTTCTCCCCGAGGCGCGCGAACAGGGGCTGCCGAGACCGCGCGGAGTTCTGTTGATGGGAATCTCGGGCTGCGGCAAGAGCCTGGCTGTCAAGGTCATCGCGCGAAAGTGGAAGCTTCCCCTCTTTCGTCTCGACATGAACCTCGTCTTTGCCGGCGTGCAGGGCTCGGCGGAGTGGATTTTTCACCGCGCTCTCGAGGCCATCGAGTCGGTGGCGCCGGCAGTGCTCTGGATCGACGAGATCGAGATGGGAATTGCCGGATACAACGAGGGCGAGACCGGTTCGAATACGAGGATCTTCTCCACCTTCCTCACCTGGATGCAAGAGCACCGCGCAGATGTCTTCGTTGCTGCCACGGCCAATCGCATCAACCTGTTGCCGGCCGAGATTCTGCGCAAGGGACGGTTCGACCAGGTTTTCTTCGTCGATCTCCCCAACGAGGAGGAGCGCAAGGAGATCCTCGGCATCCACCTCAACCGTAACGGAATGGACCCCTCCCGGTTCGATCTCATTCTCCTGGCATCCGCCACCCGCACCTGGAACGGCGCCGAGATCGAGCAGGCAGTTGCGTCGGCGCGGATCACCGCGCACGCCCGCCAAACCGAGGTGTCACAGAACGACATGCTGGCTTCGTTTGGGAAAATCATCCCGTTGTCGCGCACCATGGATGAACAGCTGAAGACCATTCGCTCTTGGGCGCGCACCCGGGCACTGCCGGCGACCACCGTCATCAAGCCCGAAATGTGAGCGAACAAACAGCCCGTTTCCTGGTGACTCCACAGTGGCGAAACGAACGCATCGACCGCTTCCTCGCGGCGAACACCGACATCAGCCGGCGAGGCGTGCGTCGGCTGATTGCTGAAGGCCTCGTGCAATGCAACGGCAAGGTGTTGCGGGTCCAGTCGCGCATCGTTGCCGTCGGTGACGTCATCGACATCGACCAGCCATCGGCTGATATCGGAGCGCCCGACCGACCATCCCGCTCCAGCTCCTCTGACCACCTACCTGCCGCGGCCGGCGAGGTAGTCATTCTCCATCAGGACCGCTGGCTGCTGGTGGCGTCAAAGCCCGCCGGTGTCCTTTCCCAGCCGGCGGAACACGGCCTCCCCGGCGAACTCGCCTTTGACCAGCAGGTCCTTCTCCACCTTGCCGTCGGAGAGGGTCGGCGGCCATTCCTTCGACTGGTTCACCGCCTCGACCGGATGACCAGCGGCGCCGTGCTCTTCGCCAGGCACCCGGATGCACTGCCCGCACTGACACGGGCATGGTCGGAGGAACAGGTCGAACGCCACTATCTGGCGGTGATCGAGGGATTGCCTGAGTTCGATGCTACCGAGATTGACCTCTCTATCGCCCGCGACAGGAGCCACACATGGAGATTCCGAACCTCTCAGGCGGGGAAAGCCGCGCGCACCCGAGTCGAGGTGCTCGCCCGACTCGAGCACGACCTTTCCCTCGTCCGTTGCCAACTGATCACCGGCCGAACCCACCAGGTGCGAGTCCACCTCGCCGATGCCGGCCATCCCGTGCTTGGCGACAGGCTCTACGGCTCCAGGCGAGCCACGAGCGCGCGGCGACCGCTGCTCCACGCCGCCAGCATCTCCCTCCCCCACCCGGCGGCAGGAGAGCGGTTGCGGGTGGACTGCCCGCTCCCCGATGATATGGAGGCGTACGTGCCTGAGGGCCTGGATTTGCGCTACTGATAGGTAGTGCGCCCCTCTGTAGTCGCGCTTCCAGGGTATAATCCACCAGTGACTTGGGGTTTCGCCTATCTCCTGATCTTCCTCTGCGGGTTCATGATGGCCTTGGTCAGCGGTTTCTCTCGCCGGCTGCTCCACCCGAGCGAACTCTGCGACCATGTCGTCGTCCCCTCCCACGAGCATCTTCGCGCCCTCCGCTTCCCGGCAGCCGACATTCTCGCTTCGTTCCTCACGCTCTTTGGTCTCGCGAGTCTTCTCGTTCACGGTTTTACCTCCCTGGCCCCGCAGAAGGAGATCGCAATCGGCGCAGGAGCGGGACTGGTCGGCATATTCCTGCTGCGGTTTTGGTTGTGCCGAATCTGCGATCCCTGCGACTCGTTGAAGGCTGGTCCTCAGAAAGTCAAGGTTGTGCGTGAGATCCCGGCCAACGGGTACGGTCAGGTCGAGGTGACGGTTGAGGGCGCCCATATCAAGCTCGCGGCCCGCTCCGAAACCGAACACCCGATTCCGGTCGGCGCGCTGGTGGAGATCCTCGACCGCAGCGAGTCGGTGGTCGTCGTCAAGGCGAGTTCGGACCAGGATCGAGCGAACGTTTCCACATCCCCGACCACCGGCCAGTGAGCATGACGCCGTTGATTCTCGCCAGCGGCTCGCCGCGACGCCGCCGGCTCCTCGAGTTCTTGGGCGTGGCCTTCCAGGTCTGTCCGGCCGAGATCGAGGAGGTACCGGCGCCCGGCGAGTCACCGGAGGTCTTCGTGCGCCGAGCGGCCCGAGAAAAAGCGCTAGAGGTCGCTCGAACCGAGCACGGCGCCGCGGTCCTCGGCGCCGATACGATCGTCGAGTTGGACGGGGCGATCCTCGGCAAGCCGGCCTCGAACGAAGAGGCCGGGAGCATGCTCCGTGCGCTGTCCGGACGGGAGCACAAGGTTCATACCGCAATCGCGCTTGCTCTTGACGGAACCTGCCACGATCTCGTCGATACCACCCGGGTCAGATTTCTGGATTTGAACGATCGGATCATCCGCTGGTATGTGGCGACCGGGGAGCCTCGGGACAAGGCCGGCGCCTACGCCGTTCAGGGCCTCGGCGGTCTCATGGTAGCCGGGATCGAAGGATCGCCCCACACCGTCGTCGGTCTGCCGATCCAGCGCCTGGCCGAGCTCTTCGAGACCTGCGGTCTGGACTTCTGGAGCCTGATTCCTTCGGGAGGTCAACTGACTTGACGCCGGTTACCCGCGCCCGAACGCGCCGGGCGGGACGTTCCAGGCATCAGCCTGGAAATCCATGGGAAGCGCGATCAAAGATATTCGCGTTCGCTTTCAGATGCGATCT
>JBGMRN010000194.1:0-6391 GCA_048061535.1 Thermoanaerobaculales bacterium
AGTAGACGTGGATGAGGAAGCCGACGAAGGTGACGAAGGCCAGCATCAGGGCGGACAGCGGATCGAGCTGGAAGGAGGCATTGATCGTGAATCGGCCGGCCGAAATCCAGGTGAAGTATGGTTCCACGAGTACCGGAAGAGGTTGACCGAGGTACTGCCACAGGGCGACGAAGCTCGCCAAGGTGGCCGCGCCGACCGAGCCGACGCCAACGACGGTGACGATTTCCTTGCGAGCCTTGGCGACGCCCAACGCGAGGTTGAGCGCTGCGCCCACCAGACACAGGATGGGGATCAACCAGAGGGAGCCGAGCATCAGCGGCTCCTACCAGCGAAGGATGTTGACGCGGTCGACATCAATGGTCTCCTTGAGACGGAAGAGAGCGATGAACAGCGCGAGCCCGACCGCCGCCTCGGCGGCGGCAACGGCGATCACGAAGAAAATGAAAACCTGGCCGTCGAGAGCGGTGGCGGCGGTGCCGTGGCCTGCCGCAAAACGAAACGCAAAGGCCGCAAACGCGAGGTTGGCCGAGTTGAGCATGATCTCCAACGAGAGGAAGATCGCGATGGCGTTGCGGCGAAGAAGGACCCCCAACATGCCGATTGCGAAGAGGACGCCTGACAGCGCGAGCACCCAGGTGAAGGGGATCGCAACCAACTCTGAGCCGCTCATCGTAGCTCCCGCTTGGTCAGGTAGACAGCGCCGACGATCGCGGCGACCAGGAGCAGCGTGATGAACTCGAAGGCAAACAGATGGGTGCCGAGGAGGACCCGGCCGATTGGAAGGGCGGTGCCGGTTTCGGCCGCGCCCGGCAGAACACCGCCACGCTCGGGAATCAGGAGCGCGGCGGCCGCGAGGATCAATCCACCCATGACGGCTGCCGTCAGGGTGCCGAGAAGGGCCTGGAGGGATCGGCCGCTTCCGAATCGCTCGACCGTTCGGATGTTGAGCAGCATGATCACGAAGAGGAAAAGCACCAGGATCGCGCCGGAGTACACGATGATCTGAATCGCCGCTAAAAAGTCCATGCCGAGCAGCGCGAAAATCGCCGCCATGGCGAAGAACATCATCACCAATGAGAGGACATTGGCAATCGGATCGCGCAGGACGATGGCACAGATGGCAAAAACCACCGCGATCGCTGCCGCTGCCAGGAAGACGTAGGTGACCACCCTTCAACCCCCTATAGAAACCCGAGAGCCATACCGAAGCCGACCCACAGGAAGTTGAGCACCGCGAGAGGAATCATCACTTTCCACCCCAGCGCCATGAGCTGGTCGAAGCGAAAGCGCGGGAGCGTCCAGCGGACCCACACGAAGAACCACAGAAAGAAAGCGACCTTGGCCGCGAAGACTGCCATCGAGAACAAGGCCCCAATCCACCCGTGGAACGGCACATCGACGTACGGCAGGTTCCACCCGCCGAAGAAGAGAACCGTGATCAGGGAGGCAGCCACGGTCATGTGGATGTACTCGCTCATGAAAAAGGCCGCAAACTTCATCGACGAATACTCGGTGTGGTAACCCGCCACCAGCTCGGAGTCCGCTTCGGGGAGGTCGAACGGCAGGCGGTTCGTCTCCGCAAACACCGCGACCACGAAGGTGATGGCGCCGATAAACTGGGGGAAGACGTTCCAGGCCGGCAGGACGCCGAGCCACGTCCCCGTCTGGGAGTCCACCACCGATTGAAGATGCAGGGACCCGGCGCTCATGAGAACGCCGACGACGGCGATCGTCATGGCCAGCTCGTAGGAAACCATCTGGGCCGAGGCCCGGATGCCCCCGAAGAGAGAGTACTTGTTGTTGGAACTCCAACCGGCCAGGACAGTGGAGTAGACCGCGAGCGAGGCGATGGCGAAGATATAGAGGATGCCGATGTTGAGGTCGGGAGCGACGATGAACCCCCGCACTGCCTGGCCGAAGAGCTCGAGGTCGGCGTCCTGGCCGAAGGGGACCGCGATGAAGGTGCTGAGGGCCACGATGAGGGCGATGGCCGGCGCCAGGATGTAGAGCCCGCGGTGGACCCCTGCGGGGATCAGGTTTTCCTTGGTCAACAGCTTGACCGCGTCCACCATCGGCTGCATGAGGCCGAAGGGCCCCACCCGGTTCGGACCGAGACGGTCCTGGATGAGGGCCGACCCACGCCGCTCCACCCACACCATGATGGGGACGGTGGTCAGCAGTACCGCGACGACGAAGCCCAGCTTGATTCCGATGACCAGAAGCTCAACCCACACCGGTCACCTCCTCGATGACGGGCATACCCGGCTCGGCCGCCATACGCCCGAACGTCATGCCCGCGAACGCAGGGATCACCGCGGCCAACTCGGCGAACAGGGTTCGCGGTGAGACGGTGCGCTCCTCCTCGATGCCGAGCTCGACCGCGAGGCGGAAGAGAACTTCCCATGCCGGGCGCGCCTGACCCTTCGGCGGAACGGCCCGCTGCGCGAGTTGGACCCGTCCGGTCGACGAGGTGTAACTGCCCTCGGTCTCGGCCCAGGAGGCGAGAGGCAACACCAGGGACGCGGCGGCGGTCAACGGAGTTTCGGTGCGTCCGAGGACGGCCACCTCGCGGCCGGCTACGGTTTCAGCGGCGGCGTCGGAGGCGAGCCACGGGTGGGCATCGGCGTCAAGCACCAGGACCGGTCCGTCACCCTGGCGAATGAACGACTCGAGCCCGTCGCCATCGACGATGGCGAGGTCGAGCCGCCGGGCGCCGGTGCTGTTCGGATGGGCGTCGTTACTGATCACCCACTCACCGCGGGAGTTCTTGACGCGACGTTCTTCCCCGGTGTGAACCGGGACCACGACCTCCAGGCCGGCGCCATCGACCAAAGCCCGTTTGACAAGGAACAACGCGCCGTTGCTGAAGTTGGCCGAGGCCACCACCCTCGCCTCGGGCTCGCTCTGGAGCATGGCCCCAACGCGGGTGATTGCGTTGGTCCAGCTCAAAGGCTTGGCGGGACCGGTTCCGCGTTCCTGCGGCTGATCCAACTGGCGCACATTGAGGCCATCGGCGAGCAGCCGGCCGTAGTCGCACATCCACCAGCCGTTCACCTCCCGGTTGAGGCGCGGAACGAAGCGGTGAACGATCCCCTTGAGGTGACCAACGTGGACGTTGCAACCGATGCTGCAGCCGGGGCACAGGCTCGCCGTCTCCTCGAGGCGCCACACCCGCGCCCTGAAGCGGAACTCCTTGACCGTCAACGCGCCGACCGGGCAGACATCCGCCACGCAGGCCGACCAGGGGTTGTCGAGGGGCGTCCCGTCGAAGGTGTCGATGAAGGAGTGGTTGCCGCGCGACTTCATTGTCAGGTCTGCGGTCTCGGCGATCTCCTCGGTGAAGCGGATGCACCGCGTACAGTGGATGCAGCGGTTCTGGTTCTGGACCACGTGGGGTCCGATCTGCCGCCTCTCGAAGCCGGGAAACCGGCGGCGTTCGTCAACCATGTGGGTGGTGTCGAGCCCGTGCTCGACCGAGTAGTCCTGAAGTCCACACTCCCCGGCCTGGTCGCAGACCGGGCAGTCGAGCGGGTGGTTCTCGAGCAGGAACTCCATCACCGCGGCGCGGGCTTCGCAGACCCGGTCACTGTTGGTGAAAACCACCATTCCGTCCTGGACCGGGGTGGAGCAGGCGGTGACCAGCCGCGGCATGCCTTCGATCTCCACGAAGCAGATCCTGCATTGGCCGACGACGCTGAGGCCGGGGTGATAGCAGTAGGTCGGAATTTCGACTCCGGCTTTGCGAGCCGCTTCGACGATGTTGGATCCCTCTGCGACTCGGACCTCGTTGCCGTTGATGGTGAGGGTGATCATCGTGAGTCTTCCATCCCGAACAGTGCCTGGTCCGACCGGACCGGAAGGACGGGTCTCTTGCGGTCGGGCAGGGGTTGTGCCTCGGCGATGGCCGCCTCGAACTCGTGACCGAAGTGGTCGAGAAAGCTGGTGATGGGTCCGCAGAAGGCGTCGCCCAGCGGGCAGATGGTCATCCCCTGGCTGGCGAAGCGGGCGATGCGCCGCAGAGTTTCGATGTCCTCCGGACGGCCGAAACCGCGCCGGATGCGGCGCACGATGTCGAGGGCCCAATCCGAGCCCTCGCGGCATGGCGTGCACTGGCCGCAGGACTCGTGGGCGTAGAAAGTCAGCAGATTCTCAAGCACCCACACCATGTCCACCGTCTCGTCCATCACGATGACGCCGCCCGAACCCAACATCGAGCCCGCCTGCGCCACCGCGTCGAAGTCGGCAGGCGTGTCGATCTTGTCGGCGGGGAGCACCGGCGCCGAGGAGCCTCCGGGGATGAACGCCTTGAGCTTCTTGCCTCCCTTGATCCCTCCGCAGTGCTCCTCGATGATCTCGCGAAAGGTCGTGCCCAGCGGCAGCTCGTAGACTCCCGGCCTTTCGACGTGGCCGGATATGCAAAACAGCTTCGGCCCGGTGGAGCGCTCGGTGCCGATGCCGGCGAACCAGGCGCCGCCCTTGTTGATGATGTGTGGCACGCAGGCCAGCGTCTCCACGTTGTTGACCACCGTCGGACAGCCGAAGACGCCCACCACCGCGGGAAAAGGCGGTTTGAGCCGGGGTTGCCCCCGCTTACCCTCGATGGACTCGATGAGGGCGGTTTCCTCGCCGCAGATGTAGGCGCCGGCGCCGCGGTGGACATGGATCTCGAGATCGTAGCCGTGGCCGAGGATGTCGCCACCGAGGTAGTGCTTGCGCCGGGCCTCGGCGATCGCCTTCACCAGGATCTCGGCCTCGGCGACGAACTCACCGCGGATGTAGATAAAGGCGACGTGGGCGCCGATGGCATAGGAGGCGATCGCGATACCTTCGAGCACCATGTGGGGATCGACCCGGATGAGTTCGCGGTCCTTGAATGTACCCGGTTCGGACTCGTCGGCGTTGCAGATCAGGTACTTCGGTTTCGGCGAGTCACCGGGGACGAAACCCCACTTGACCCCGGCCGGAAATCCCGCGCCGCCGCGCCCGCGGACTCCCGCGGTCTTGACCTCGGCGATGACCTCTTCCCGCGTCATCGTCAGCGCCTTGTCGAGGGCGCCGTAGCCTCCGCTCTTGACATAGGTGGTCAGAGAGCGTGAGCTTTTTTTGCCTCGCGCCCGGAGCAAAATCGGTTCCATCAGGCCCCCACGAACTCGTCGAGGATTCGATCAAGCTTGTCGGCGGTGAGATCGCCGTAGTAATCATTGTTGATCTGAATCACCGGCGCCTCACCGCAAGCACCGAGGCACTGGACATCGAGGAGCGTAAAAAAACCGTCGACGGTGGTCTCGCCGAAGTCGATATCGAGCCTCTTCTTGAGGTGCTCGATCACTGCCGAAGCTCCGCAGAGCCGGCACGAGAGGGTGGAGCAAACTTGCAGGAGGTACTTCCCGGGAGGCCGGCGCTGATACATGGTGTAGAACGTGACGACCCCTTCGATGAAGGCGGGCGCAAGCCCGAGACGGGCGGCGATCGCCCGCACGATCCCCGGCGAAATCCAACCCCAGCGCTCATGGCACAGCCAGAGCACGGGCAGGAGGGCCGCGCTTTTCGCCGGATAGCGCCCGAGGATTTTCCCGATCTCGGTTTCCATCGCCTTGTCGAAAACAACGTCCGAGATCTCTTCAGGCGCGGCGACCACCAGTGGGGGAGTGCTCACTGCTTCGCTCCGGAGCTCGCCGCGGGCAGCCGTCTACGGCCCCAGTCGAAGACTCCCTTTTTCCAGAGATAGGCGTAGGTGAGGACGAGCAGCACCAAAAAGGCCAGCATGTCCCACAGCACGACCATCGACCCGCCCTTCAGCAGCGAGCGGAAGTTGATCGCCCAGGGGTAGAGAAAGGCGACCTCAACATCGAGCACGACGAAGACCAGCGCAACCAGGTAGAACTTGACCGAAATGCGTTTGTTCGCGCGGTCGATGGTGGGTACGCCGGTCTCATAGGCCTCGAATTTGGCCGCCCCCTGGTGGCGGGAACGCTGACCGAGCAGCGCAGCCAGCCCGAGGAGAACCGCGGAGAATCCGACCGCGACAGCGAGGGTGATGAGTACCGGCAAGAACTGATCGGCCATCCAGAATCCTCCATGTGGCCATTTTCACAAGCGCCATCCTAACGGCCCCGAGTGGGGGAGGTCAACTTCGGCGCGCAACCCCTGGTATCCGCGTGCTACCATCGGCTCATGGCAAGCAGGGCCTCAGACTGGTGGCGCCAAGCGCAACGCGACCTCAGGCACGCCCGGAATGCGTTGAAGGACGGAGACTTCGAGTGGTCGTGCTTTGCCGCCCAGCAGGCTGCCGAGAAAGCGATCAAGGCCGTCTTCCAGCAGCTCCATCAAGAGGCGTGGGGCCACGTGGTGCACCAGCTCCTCGAGGGGCTTCCCGATGAACTTGCCGTTT
>JBGMRN010000195.1:0-6232 GCA_048061535.1 Thermoanaerobaculales bacterium
TTGAACGAAAACGGAGTTGAAAATGAGAAATCTTTATAGGTCTATCTGTGGATTGTTTGTGATTGTGAGTTTTGCATTTCTACTATTTATCGGTGGATGTTCCGAAAAGACATCGGATTTGAAACCCGAACACAATACCGAGATGAAACACCGGAAGGCTTCGGTACTTCTCTGGTCAAAACAAGAGCATTTCGCAGATGTAATGTCCGTAGTTTTCAGCCCGAATGGGAAGGTGATTGTCTCAGGCGCCGACACGCCGGATAGCCAGATTATATTTTGGAGGTGGAATACAGGCGAAATCCTCCAAAAGCTCGAAAACGAAAATCATTGGAGCATCGACATCAGCGCGGACGGCGCTTTCCTGGCCGCGGGCGGGGTCGAAGGCATCCAGATATGGAGCGTCTCTGATGTGAACGGTTTCGAGGAGACGCTGAGGATCAGGGGCGAAGGAAGGGAGGTGGCCTTCAGTCCGGACAACAGGGTGATCGCGGGTGGCGGCATGGAACAGGTGATCGGGCTCTGGGCGATCAACACCGGCGAACCGGTGGGGGAGTTGGAGCTCAATGGTTGGTGTTGGAGTCTCGCATTCAGCCCGGACGGAAAGCTGATCGCCGGAGGTGGAGAGCCGGATATCGATATCCTGGAGGTGGCGACCGGCAAGACCCTGTTCACGCTCAAAACATATTCTCCGGACATGCGATACGATGCGAATATTGGCACATTTTCTTTGGTGTTCAGCCCGG
This sequence comes from Thermoanaerobaculales bacterium, assembly GCA_048061535.1. Classification (GTDB taxonomy): domain Bacteria; phylum Acidobacteriota; class Thermoanaerobaculia; order Thermoanaerobaculales; family Sulfomarinibacteraceae; genus Sulfomarinibacter. The sequence continues at coordinate 744 of JBGMRN010000195.1, forward strand.
ACGGAAGAACCCTTGCCACCGGCGGAGCGGACAATATTCTCAGAGTTTGGGATGTCGCGACCGGGACACTCGTCAAGGAGTATCCGCGACGGGAATCAGTGATCAAGACCTTGGAATTCAGCCCGGATGGGAAGCGACTGGCGGTTGGATGTTTCCGCGAGTTGTTCCTGCTTGAGTTGGAGTCCGGAGAGGTCGAGATTCTGGAAGAAAACACCACGCCGATCAATACCGTCGCGTTTTCGCCGGACGGTCGATTTCTCGCGTCCGGAGGCAACGATCAAACAGTAAAGATGTGGGAGCTCTCGGGTGGATAGCACTCCCTGCTGGCGCCCGGTAACGGATGAGTTCCCCCCCTCGCCTCGCAAATCACCGCCGAGAGATCCCAGCCGCTTCCTCGGTTATCACCGTGGACGACCCTGCAGAGCCCCAATTCGCAGGGTCTCCGTGCCCGACCGATGTGATGACGGAGGTTTTTCCTGGGTCGAGAAGGGAGGGAAGTCCGAATTGGAGTGAGATCAGCCCTCTGGAAACCGTGCTAGCCTGGAGTAGCGCGAAAGGAGCCCCCTGGCTCCGAAATCGCTTTTTGGAAGAATCATACGGCTCTTTTGAAAACATCAGAATTTGCATGATGCTCGAAAGGAAATCCCCGGAAAGAAAAAATCACTATTTATTTTGTCATTATGATGTAACCTTTGGGGGAAACACAAAGAAATATATTCTGGCTGGTTAGGCCGGAACGATCGTCAGGGATAACCTCAATAGAAAGGAAGGTATTCATGTCGGATAAATTGCCAGAGAATATCGGGCAGCTTTTCCTTACGTTCAAGCAGGCTATTGAAGCAGAACGGGCGGCTCAGGCCACGTATTTGCGGGCCAAGGAGCTATCTGACGATAACGTCTTGAGAGAGGTCTTTGAAGGATTCTACCAGGATGAGGTACGTCACGAACGCGTTCTCACAGAGCGGTACAACAACCTACGGCAGGAATATGCTATTGAAGATGAGTCTTAGTTCTGTCTGTCCGGCGCCGAACCCGTGGGGCTGTGCGCCGTCGTCCCTTTCGCCTTCCTACGGATTGGTACGAGCCGGAGAGCATTCGAAAACCCGTTGACGATCGACGAGGCTGCGGAGCGCGTCCGATCCTGGCTCGATCGCCCGGTGACCGACTTTTTTGGTGCCCCAGGAGGCCGACGTGTTGCAGGCCCTGCAATGGCTGGAAGCAGCGGGTTCGGGGGCAATCTCACAACCGACGCACAGATTTCCGCGGAGGCGTACTTGAGTACGCCGCACAAGGGAATTCGCAGTTTGACGCAGAGATCGCAAAAAGCGCCGTTTGCCGGACGAGAACTAGATATGCGGGTGTGGTGCCGACGGCGTCTCGGCGTTCCAAGACGGATCGCGCGCCACAATCTCCTTGCTGAAGGAGTCGAGATGGGTACCAAGGGCACGGCATACAAGTGGCAGTTCAAGGCGCGGTTTCGGCGCAACGCTTTGCTCGAAGCTGAAAGGTATCAGGACCTCCTCGACCTGCTCGAGTTGGCTCCCAACCAGATGTGGCACTACCGCCAGTTCGGCGTGGCGGCCCTCGCGGCCATGGGCAAGAAGGCCGAAGCGATCCGCTACGCCGAGGAAGGCCGCGGCCCGAACGACAGCCCGCTCGCCGTCGCCAGAGCCTGCGAGGAAGTGCTGCTGACGTGTGGATTCGCCGACGAGGCGTATCACCGCTATGGCCTGCAGGCCAACCGCGCCGGCACCTACCTTGCGTGGTTTCGCGCGGTGCGGAAGAAGTACCCGCACATGACCCCCGAGCGCATTCTCGCTGACCTTGTGAAAGAAACACCCGGTGAAGAAGGCAAATGGTTCGCGGCGGCCAAGGACGTGAAGCTCTTCGATGAAGCTATCGCGCTTGCCAACCGAACGCCTTGTTCGCCGCAGACACTGACCCGAGCCGCGCGGGACTTCGCCGAGAAGAACCCGGGGTTTGCCGTTGAAGCCGGGATGGCTGCGCTGCACTGGCTGGTCGAGGGCTACGGCTACGAGATCACCAGCCTCGACGTGGTGGATGCGTATCGCCACACCATGAAGGCTGCGGAAAACGAGGGCCGGGCAGACGAAGTTGACCGGAGAATCCGTGACCTCGTTGCCGGGGGGTCTTCTGACGGCCGTTTCGTTAAAAAGATCCTGGACCGTAAGCTGAGACTCTCGTGATCGGAGGTGGACGATTGCCCGCAGCAATAGACGAGAGAGAGAACGGGGGTGGGGGAGATCTCGATCCCTACGCGCCAGTTCAACTGGGACTTTTTTCTCCCGGCCAAAACGAAATTGAGGTGGCCTTCGCCGCCCTCGACAAACTCGATTTCGAATACGCCGAGGGGCTGTTTCTCGACATGGTCAAACGGGACTCGGCCGGTTCGGCTGCGACAAACGGGCTGGCAACCGTCGATCACTGGCGTGGAGTGCTCGCGTCCATCGAGGGGGCCGGCCCCGTCAACCGCGCGAAGGCCCTGTGGCACGCGGTTCGGGGATGCCCGCCCAAGCTGATCACCCGCAACCTCAGACGTCGGATGCTCGAAGAGGTCCTCGATCTGCTCGAGATCCAGAACGAAGCCGTGCCGGCGTCCGATCTGTGCACCGGCGAGGTGCTGCTCGAGCTGGGAAGGTTAGCCTCCGCCCGCAAGTGGTTCGACTGGGCCGCCCGCAGCGAGCCCAATGTCGCGCGGTTCCACCTGCTGGGTGGAGACGTGCTCTGGGCGTCGGACTCAGTCGCCGAGGCGCGTTCATCCTACAGCCGCGGCATGTTCCTCGACCCGACCCTCGAACGATGGGAATCAGCGGCGTGGCCGGAGCTTGGACGCCGCGTTCGTGAGGTCGGCGGTGTGGCGACAGCACTGGAGTGGTGGGCGGCCGCCCGGCTTCCCCTGCCGCCTACAGATGTCGACGGCGTTCCCCACCCGGCCGTCGAAGAGGTGTGGCGCGTCCTCGCAGAGGCCGATGCGGCCCGTCACCGGGGTCGGCACGATGACATGGTGCGGTTCCGGCTGCGACTTCGCGATCTCGCCCCTGACGTGTTCGCCACCTACATGGCGCGGATGGAGTCGTCGTGAAGATGCCGCGTTTGACAGGCGACCGCCGGGCACCTATATTAACACCAGGTAGCGGCGTTAGACTGCGTTAGAAACGGAAAGGCGGCGGGATGCCACACCCTGAGATGGAAGGTGAGGGAAGGCTGGTCGGGCGGTCGGCGGCGCCCGAGCTTTCGGCAGAGTTCACGCGGATCGCCGATCAGCTCTACGAAGCCGGAGTCCGGCGCCGGCTGGGGCGGTCCGCCCCGAGCTCGCTTGCCCTGCTGTTGGAGTCCCGAGGCGTTGGGGTCGACATCGAGCGCTTGATGGAGCTGACGGCCGAGGTGGTGTTCGCCCTCCCGGAGACGAGGCGGATGGCGCCCAATGCGCTTCTGACCGACGCCGAGGTGGCCACGCTGGAGGATGGGGGCTTCGGTCTCGAGCCGTCGGACGACGGGGCCGAGCCGATGTCGTTGGGCATCGCCCGTTACGCCCGGCTGATCGCCACTTGCCTGAGTGTGGCCGGGGCGGCGGAGATTCTGGGTGTCAACTCGAGCCGGGTTCGACAGCGGCTCAAGGCGCGATCGCTCTATGGCTTCAAGCTCAGCGGTGGTTGGTTGCTCCCGCAGTTCCAGTTCGACCGCCGGAGGCTCGTCCCGGCGATCGAACGGGTCATCCAGGCGCTGCCGGAGGATCTGCACCCGGTGGCCGTGGCCACTTGGTTTGCCACGCCCAACCCCGATCTCGTCGAAGAGCCGTCCGACCGGCTCCTCACGCCTCTGGACTGGCTGCGCTCCGGCCACGGCCCCACGATTGTCGCCGAGCTCGCAACCCATCTCTGATGGTCAAGTTCCCCGAGCCCCCGAGCGTTCCCGAGCTGCGGGCATTAGGGATCGGTCCCGCCGAGGAGCACACGTTGGTCGCCGGTTCTCGGGTGTGGCGCATCTACTTCCAGACCGGACAGCGACCGGGGCTTTGGAACGGCTTTCGAGGTTTTGGGCCGACCGATGCCCGCTTCGACCACCACCCGCCCCCCGCGGCGATCCACACCCGGAAGATCCTCTACGGCGCGGGCCAGGGCCGGGTCTGTGTGGCCGAGGTTTTTCAGGGCACGCGCACGATCGACCGACGACGGCGCAACCCGTGGCTGGTCGCCTTCGAAATCGTGCGTGACCTGAGATTGCTCGACCTGAGGGGGCTCTGGCCGACCAGGGTCGGCGCGTCGCAAGCCATCAGCTCCGGCTCGCGCAGAAGGGCACAGCGTTGGTCCCGCCGCATCTACGAGGCGTTCCCCGGCATCCAGGGCCTTTGTTATCCGTCGTCGATGGGCGGCGGCGCACCGGCGTTCGCCCTGTACGAACGGGCGGCGGACGCCATACCAGCCACCCAGAGCTTCCACCGCGCCCTCGCCGACCCGGCGTTGCATATTCCTCTCGAGAACGCCGCCCACCAGATCGGGTATGCGATCGTGTAGCCGGCGCCTATGGACAATACAGCCCCGGATCGCCGGCCCTGGCATCGACGTGTTTTTGTATTCTATTTCATTTTTTTCGCAATCAGTTTCGTCAATTAATGGGCTCCGAAAGAGCGCCCTCGATCTATTTGAGTCCTTCCTAATCTGGATGCGCTTGCGCATCCAGAGCAGCGGGTGCCGTATTGGCCCACACCACATTCTCGAACTACACCACCCATTCCCGTGGGCCAATGCGGTACACGCTGCCAGGTGGTCTTCGCCCTGTTCGCCCTCAACATTCCTGTTTATCTGCTGATCTGGATCTGATCGGGCGCCGAAACCGAGAGGCCGTCCGGCGGCTCCGGATACCCGCGCTGTGCGTAAACATCGCCCCGGTGGATGACAGAGGATTTCCTTGGGTCCACGGGGTAGGCGAGTCCGAATCCCAAGTTCAGCTACAGTATCCCCATGACCCTCGTAGCAGGCGCCGATGTCTCGAAAGGCCGGTGGGTGGTGGTCGTGCTCCGTGATGGCAACTTTGATCGTGCCACCGTTACCGGGAACCTGGCCGATTTCCTCGAAGAGACACACGACCTCGACGTGCTGGGCGTCGATATTCCCATCGGTTTGCCGGAGGGCAAGGAACACCGGCAGTGCGACCTCGCCGCCAAGACATTCTTGAAACCGAGATCATCCAGCGTGTTCCTCACTCCGCCGCGTCCAGTGATCGAGGCACCCACCTATGACGAGGCGAACCGTCTCTCGAAACGTGAGTTCGGAAGAGGCGTTTCCTGCCAAGCCTTCGCCCTGCGCGCCAAGATCCTCGAGGTCGCCCCCATCGCCGCCACCGACGACCGCGTCGTCGAGATCCACCCCGAGGTCTGCTTCTGCGCAATGAAGGGGAGCCTCCTGGATCATTCGAAGCACTCCTGGAACGGCCAAACCGAACGTCGCCGACTCATCGCCGGTGCTGGC
>JBGMRN010000196.1:0-6229 GCA_048061535.1 Thermoanaerobaculales bacterium
TCCGTCACCGGCTCATGGAGATGGTCGTCGAGTCGTTGGTGACATTGTCGGCAACGGTCGCATAAGCGAAAACACCGCTTCCGGAGTTCACCGAGACCTTCGCCCACGCGGCGTCGAGGTCTTCGGCGCCGGCCAGTCTTTTCAGCGGCCGATTCGCCTGCTGCCACTCGGCGGGATCGAGCTCCACCGAGTAGCTCGCCAGGGAGACCCCGGTGCCGTCGTACAGGGTGACATCGACCGTCGCCGTTTGGCCGCCCGTGTTGACGAGGCCGATGTTGGTGCGGAAGGCACTGGTCTCACGCAGGTGGGAGAGCAGCGCCGTCTCGCCCGCGGACAGGCCTTCACCACTCTCAGAGCCGTCCAGGTTGGTGCCGAACGAGCCTTTCTTGAAGCACGGGTCGTCGTCGGCGAGCTGCGAGTAAGTGCGCGATGTGACGATCAGCTTCCCGTCGGAGCAGACCTCGAGGGCCCCGGAGGCCTCGACCCCCGGGCTCATCCACCCAACGACATCCACGAGGTTCACCATCGCTCCGCGCGCGACGCTGATCACTCGCGTCACCGTGCCGTTCGGCCCGTGGAAACGCAGCTCTACCGCCGCTGTCGCCTCGCCGGCGCCGAGCAACCCGAGGTCGGATCGCCAGACGCTGTCAAAGGCGCCGTCGGCCCGGCTCACAACCGGGACCCAGTAGGTCGAGGAGCAATTCTGGGGGCCGTCGCCGACGATCGTGATGTGTCCGCTTCGGATGCAGGTTGCGCCGGATGCCGAAGCTGTCATCGACCACCGATAGGTGCTGCTCTCATCGTAGGCGTGGCCCGGGTTCTGTTTGTCGCTCGTGTCGCCGTCGCCGAACAGCCACGAATAACTCACACCTTCCGCGCAGTTGTCGGGTACGGCTCCGGCTGTGAACAGCGCCTCTTCGCCGATCCCGGCAGTCCTCGGAACGGCGACCGAACAGGTCAGGTCACAGCCGGTAGTCGTGCCGACGGCCAACCCTTGGGACTCGGTGTCCGAGCCGTCAGCGCTGGTGACCGTGAGGGAGATCTGGTAGGAGCCGGCAGCGGCGAATGTATGTGAAGGGTTCTGCAGGCCGCTCGACTCGCCATCGCCAAAGTCCCACGACCACGAAGTCGGTCCACCTGTAGAGGTGTCGGCAAACTGGACCTTTTGCTTCGCAGCCGGGTTGCTCGGCCTCCAGTCGAAAGCCGCGTCGGGCGGTGCGGCCGCCTTGGCCGGTTTGACCGTCAGCTCCTCGAGCCTCGGCGGACTGTCACTCGACGTCTGCTTCAAGGCCGCTTCGATTTGCAGGTACCTGCCGACCGGCGTTTTCGACAGGGCAATGCCGTTTGTGGCCTGCTCCCAACCCGACCACGACACCTGGTCGACGGAGCTGCGGACGCGCACCGAGATCGCAGTTCCGTCGGGCTCGGCGCCTTTCCACGAGATTGTGCCCCATGCGGCTTCCTCGGTGTCGCTGTCGTGGACGACAGTCCATGTTCCGTAGCTGGTTGTGATTGCACGCGCGACGATACCGGTCATGTCACCCGAAACGTCGTGGCCGCCGCTGTCGATGATTTCCTTCTGCAGATCCGCTTGGTTTTTCGCGGGGTCGATTCTCATGATGAAGCTCGTTAACCCCGCCACCCACACCTTGCCATCGCCGTCCACGGCCACTCCGGTTGGGGCGTTTGAGATGGGGATCGAAACCCGGAACGAACCGTCGTTCGAGTATCGGCTCACTCGCGCCGGGCCCGCCGCCGCCACCCAGACATCGCCGTCACTCGTCACCGCCGCACCTTTCGACTGCCACTGCACGACGTAGTTCCCGTCGACCTCTTCCTTGCCGAGATCGATCCGGGACATCAAGCCTTCCGAAAACCCGGTCACGAAAAGATGATCCCCGTTGTCGAGCGCGAGGCCGGCGGATCCGTGGTCGAGGGCCATCGGGGTGAGTTCCCCGGTGGTTGGATCGATTTTGAGCACCCAGGCGTCCGGCCAACTGCTCGACCACATGGTTCCGCGGCGGTCGATCACCAACCCGAACGGGTGGGTCTCCTCCGCGCTCACATCCAGACTCGTGAGGATTTCTCCACTGGCGCCGTCAACCTTGTAGTAGGTACCGCTGTCGAATACGCCGGCCCACAGATCACCGTCCCGGTTGATCGCGAGAGCCTGGAGGTTGTTACGCGCGTAGCCGCCGTGCTCTTCGCCGGGGATGTACGTTCCTTCGGCGCCATCCACCAGAAGAACCTCGTACAGCACGCACTCGTCCGCGCCCCATGCCAATAGCTCAGCGCCGCTGATATCGCCGTTTCCGTCGATGTCACTCGAGGTGTCGATGCGGCCGTTTCCGTTGCGGTCGACGCAGCCGCCTGCCGCCTCGTGTGCAACCTTCACGACCGAGCCGGCGCCGCGATTCCCGACCCAGCAACTGCCGTCGAGATCGACGGCGACCGCTGATGGAGCGAGATCGCGCTCCGGGCCGGTACGGTAGCGAGCGACCTCGTCACCACTCGCGGTGTCGATTTTCGAAACCGTGCCGTCTCCCGAGTTGGGGACCCAGATGAAGGGGAGGGTGAACCAGTCGGGTGACAGCGTCAGTGCGTCGACGTCGTACTCCGTGCCCGCGACCGTTCCACGTTCGAAATCCTCCTTGCTCGAGTAGGTGGTGCCTTCACCTCCTGGGGTTGGGACGTCTGCGACCAAAACCACGTTGTCGATGTAGGCCCCTTCGAAGAGGTTGCTGTGATCCGATGCATAGACGAATGCGATCCATACCTCTGGGAAACCGGTCACGTCGCCGGCGGCCCCCCAGTTGGCGAGATCGACGCTCATCGTCTTCCAGCCGTTGGTGTCGGTGGAGGTCGCACTGCCCTCGAAGGATTCGTTGTCAGTGGAGACGAGCCACATCACGACGTCGTTTGACAGCTCGGTCTTCAGCCAAAGGTCGAAGCTGAGGTATGCAGTCCGCGCCTCGGAGAGGTCGAAAGGACCGGCGATCGCCCAGCTCACGGTATTGGCCGGAACCGGTCCACCGGTCCCCGGCGCCTCCGGGCCGGTCTGGGCGCACCAGATGCTGTGGGATCCCAAAGATGAACGGAAATCGGTCCGGCCCCAGTCAACGTCGGTCGCTTCTGGGGGGTGTGTGACCCGCCACGGCGCCGCCGGCCAGCTTCCCTCGAATGACTCCGAGAAGAGAATTATCTCGGCCTTGGCGCTCACGGCCTCGATCCCGGGATCTTCGGTTCCCCCGGGCGAAGAAGTGGTGACGGGCGGCGTATCGCCCGTCTTCTCCGTCGCCTGAGCCGCCGATATGCAGGGCATGATCACGCCCGCGCCGGTAACGGCCAGGAGAGCGACCATGAGATGACGATTCAAGACCATTGGAGGCCTCCTCGTGACGACAAGACCGTTCGAAGGGGAGATTTTCTCGTCATCGACGGCCGCGTCTACAGAACAAGTACGAGCCTGAGGAACGGACCGTTGAAGCTCGCCGGACCATTGTCATACCGCCAGTCTCGGTACCGCCACCCGCCCTCGAGCTGGAAATGCCGATTCGCTTCCCAGCGCAGGCCGAAATCGGCGCCCCACATGGCACGGGAAACGTCGTCGGACAGCTGCGCCTCGACCGCGGCCGGAGCTCCAGCATCGGGTCCGATCGAGGAAATGGTGGCCTCGCGGTTTCCCCAACCCCAGCGCAACATCATGCGACCCGAGAGCAGCAGCCGCGGCTTCAGTCTCGCACGCCAATCCGCTCCCAGCAGAGCGCCCCAGAGCCGACTCCGTGCTCGGTCCTCGAACCGGTTCGTACCGTCTGTGGATTCGGCCAAGGTGGCCCGAGTCTCTTTGATTTGCATGTAGGTGACGCCGAACCAGGGCATGATTCCAACGTTTTCCTTGCCGCCGAACCACTGGGCGAGCGCAAGGTCGTAGGCCTCGAACTCGGTGGTGAGCTCGTGGTTGATCTCCGCACCCGTTTCTTCATCGGTTCGGCTCGCGGCAGCCTCCAGCGTCGGGTAGCGTTCCAGGTTGAGGACCACCGTGTAGACATCCCCCGTGAGCAGCAGGCGCGCTTCGGCCAGTCCGGTTTCCTTGTCCTCCCCGGTCTGCCAGTCATCGTACTTTTCCGGGTTCCACCAGCCCCAGTCGGCACTCTTCGCGTACGAGATCGTGGTCCGGGCGGCGGTCACCTCGATGGTGGTCTGCAAATCGCCTCCGCTCGCGCCGCCCGCGATCAGCAAGACGATTGTCGTCGCACAAAAAAAGGATCTCAATCGCACTCGGCTTCCGCCCCCATTCGGATCTTCGATCGATCATTCGGCGCCCGAAGAATAGTACTGCTCTTAACCGGAATCCTTCTGAGGTCGATTTTAGCACCGCTGCATGCGCCTTTCGGGCAGCGTAGTATTCAATCAGTGGAACCGGGGTCTTTTTGGATGGTGATGGCGAAATGAAGGCGGCTCCGATGGTCGAGCAGGTCGAGATATCCTGTGAGTCGTGTGGCGCGAAGGTCATCCTCGAACCAACGCTGCGCACGGCGCGCTGCCCCTACTGCGACTCGCCGTCGGTCATCGATCGGCCGGCGACGGTGGACCGTCCGGATCCAGTTTTCGTTATCGGCTTTGCCGTGGATCGGGCGAAAGCCGCGAACCGAATGCGCAAGTGGATCGGTCGCAAGAAGTTGGCGCCCTCGGGGTTGAAGGGGAAGACGGCCGATCGGGTGACCGGGGTTTACGTTCCCACCTATCTGTACTCCGCGACCTCGGCCACGATCTACTCCGCGACAATTGGCGAGGACTATTACGAAACCGAGGTCAGCAGAGATTCAAAAGGGCGAACGAGGGTGACGCGAAAACGGAAGACCGAGCGCTACGGCCTCAGCGGCGCTCATGCCGCGTATGTGGGAGACGTGGTGGTCACCGCATCACACGGTATCGCCAACCACGAGCTGGAGGCCATAGAGCCGTTCGATCTCGATGGCCTTCGGCGCTACACGCCCGCGATGGTCTCCGGCTGGATCTCCGAGGAACCGTCGCTCACCCGCGACGAGTGTCTGCAGTTAGCCCGTGGTGAGGGCCGCCTCGTGGTTGGCCGGATGCTGAACCGGTTCATGCCAGGCGACAGCCATCGTGATCTTCGACCGGCCACAAAGCTCCGTGATGAGTCCCTGGACTTGGTCCTGTTGCCGGTATGGATCTTTGCGATCCGATACGACGAGGGCAAGCCGCCGATTCGAATCCTCGTCAACGGACAGACCGGCAAGGTCGGCGGCAAGATCCCGACATCGTGGGCAAAGGTGTTGAAGATCGCCGCGGCGCTGCTCGGGCTTCTCTCTCTCCCGCTTCTCGTCGCACTTTTGATGGGGCTCCTCGGATGAGTGCTGCCGATCTCCGCTGCGATTGTTGTGACAGCCCGCTCGAAATCGAGGACCTGCGTTGCCCCATCTGCAACCGGGCGACTCCTCTGACCACTCCGAAGGATTCGCCAGAGGCCGCGGTCGAGGTGATGCGCTGTGACGGCTGCGGGGCCGCCGTGACCTACAGCGTTCGTGAGCTGGCGCCGTCGTGTGCCTTCTGTGGTTCGGTGACCCGTCTCGAGGTCCCGGAGGACCCCCTCGATCAGACCGAGTACTTCTTGCCGCTGACGGTGCATCGCGACGATGCGGTGGCGGCGTACAAACGGTGGCAGCGCAGCCTGGGTTGGTTCATGCCTTCGGATCTCGGTTCAGCGAGCAGCCTCGAGGCGCTGACTCCCCTGTGGTGGGTGGGGTGGGTCTTCAGTGCCGACGCCACTGTGAGCTGGACGGCCGACAGTGACTTCGGCGCCCGGCGGGCGGAGTGGGCGCCCCACGCCGGTCAAGTGGAGCTCGAGTTCGATGACATCGTGGTGCCGGCCTCCCGCGGCCTCAGCGTTGAGGAGACGGATTGCCTCGCAGACAGCTACGACCTTGATTCGGCCGGGGGAGAACCGGTGAGCGGCGGACGGACGACGATCGTCGAGCGGTTCGACGTTCCACGCTCCACCGCTCGGCAGCGGGTCGCCTCCATGTTGGGGCGTCTCGCCCGAACCCGGCTCGAGGATGACCACATTCCGGGCAGTCGCTTCAGGAATGTCCACACCTCGATTCTCCTCAGACGACTCGTGACCCGCCGCTTTGCCTTCCCGTCGTATGTTCTCGCTTACAGGTATCGGGGCAAGCTCTATCGGATCGTGATCTCGGGCCAGGACGAT
>JBGMRN010000197.1:0-6219 GCA_048061535.1 Thermoanaerobaculales bacterium
GAGAAAGCGCAGACACGCGCTGTGTATTGTACGCCGCAGAAGAAAGATGGTGAAATGCGGGTCAGGCCTCCGAGAAAACCCTTGTTCCCCCTGATCTTGCAGAAGAGCCGCGCGGTTCCGCACCGAGAACCGCGCGATCAGCTCAGGTGTTCTTGGTGCGCCCGCATGACCCGTTCGCGGAGCCGGTCGAGAAAGTCTTGTTCCTTCGGCGTCAGGCTCTGGGGTCCCTCGCGATCGATCTTGAGCCGGAGGCGCTCGAACTCGACGGCCTCATCTCTCGAAAGCTGAGAAGCCACGGTGAGGGGACGCGACGCGGGGGCGGAGGAGATGGGAAACCTGGCGCGGAGATAGGCGAAGTACATCACCGCTCCCGCCAAGGCGCCGCCGAGGTGGGCGCCGTGCCCGATCGGAAGCCCGCCTCCCTTGGTCTGCGCCACCAGGCCCCACACGTCGAGACCGACGAAAGCAAGCACGCCGGCAAGCGCCGGGATCGGGATGATTGCGAAGAGGAGGATCTTGTGGCGGGGAAAGAAAAAGGCGTAGGCGAGGAGCAGCCCGCTGATCGCCCCGGAGGCGCCCAGCGCGAGAATGTCGTTGGAACCCATGAGGATGGAGGACACCGCACAGTGAGAAATCGAGGACACCACCGCAGCAATCAGGTAGAAGGCGACGAAGATCCGGGTTCCCCAGAAGCGTTCGAGCACGGTGCCGAAGCTCCACAAGACGAACATGTTTACTGCAAAATGCCAGAGCTCGGCCTGGGAGAAAGCGGCGGTGATCAGGGTCCAGAGATGGCCGTCCTGGAGGCGGGTCGTGCTGACCAGGAAATTCGCCACCATGAATTGCCGGAGGCCCGGCGCCGCGGCAGCGGCTTGCCAGGAGAGGAAAACCAGGGTGTTGAGCCCGATGATCACCGACACCGCCGGCATCCGCCGTCGCATCGGCCGGACGATGGTGCGGGTCGCGGGGTACTGTCCCTGGTGGTCGAATCCGCCGTTCATGAGCAGCGTTCATTATGGCAGAGCCGGTTGGATCACGTGGTACGCTTTTCAGACATGATGGGGGTTGATCATGGTTCAGTCCTTCCGGCCTCAGACCAACATATCTCACCACCACGCTACGGCGACCGGGGATTTGCGGAACGCCGCGATGTTCGCTTTCACCATGCTTGCTCTGGCCGCAGCCGCGGTCGCGGGCGGCTCCGAGCTCGGCGACCGCCTCGATCGTGAGCTCAAGGGCGCCTGGGGGGTGCTCGAGGTGGAGGTCTACTCGGCCTGCTCGGGTACCTACAGCAACAACGAAGTCGGCGGCGCCGGTGTCGCCAGCAAGGCCCCCCAGCGGTTCGCCCCGGGGGAGCTTGTCAAGCTGGACAAGGTCAAGGTCAAACGATCGCGGGTTGATCTCCTGATGACCCTGGTCGAGCCCGTGCTCGCGCCGCGGATCGACGGACCCTTTGAGCTTTACGATGAGCGCATCTGCCAGGTGCAGCTGATTTTCAACGTTCCACGCGAGGTCGTCAAAACCGGTGACGCGGAGACTGTGCTCGAGCTCGTCCGGAACGCCTTCACCATCCACCCCTCGCCGGAGGCCGCGCGCGACTCCGATGACTGGAACGGCCGCGAGCGCGAGCCGCTCCCGGACGACTACGACATGACCCTGGCGCGGTACGCGGTGTGGAAGGCGGAGCAGGCCAATATCGCGATCACCGCCCGCCGGGCCCAGGCGCTCGCCGATGCCACCGACATCGTCGATCGCCTCGACCGCAATGCGGACTACCTCGACGGTCTGGCGGCGGGGGTTCAGAGAATGCGCTCGGTGACGCTGGGGGACTGCGAGGTGCTGGCCACCGCTACCGTGTCGGCCTACGACCGGAAACCACCTTCAGACCAGAGCTCTCGTTGGCAGGACGGCTACCGCGACGGCCAGCGCCTGATCTTCGATCTCAGGGTGGCCGAGAGGTTGAAGAACTGCCGGGTACCGGTGCCGCGCTTGCCCTAGGTTTTCGATGCCAGACGCTTTCGTTTTCGGCCACCTCCGCATCGCCTTGGATCGGTGGGTGTGATCATGATCGTCTCGGGCCTGCAGCTCGACATCGCCTGGGAGGAGCCGGTCGAGAACCTCCGCCGGGCCGCAAGGCTCGCGGCTCAGGCGGCCGCGGAAGGGGCCCGCCTCCTGGTGCTGCCCGAGATGTTCGCGACCGGGTTTTCGATGCGCGCCGAAGCCATGGCCGAGCATGCGCCCGCGGTCCGCGCCTTCCTTTCCGAGACCGCCGTGCGCCACGATGTATGGATTGTCGGCGGTTTTGCCGAGCCGGGCGAGCGGCGACCCGCCAACGCCTGCTCCCTCGTCGCGCCCGATGGATCCGAGCGCCTCCACTACCGCAAGATCCACCCCTTCACTCTCGCCCACGAGCCCGAGCACTACGAGGCGGGGGAGGTCCTCCGAAGCGCCGAGGCCGAGGGCGTGAGGGTCACCCCCGTCATCTGCTACGACCTCCGTTTCCCCGAGCTTTTCCGGGCGGCGGCCGTCGCCACCGATCTCTTCGTCGTGATCGCGAACTGGCCGGAACGCCGTTCCCACGCGTGGCGCACGCTGCTCGCCGCCCGCGCCATCGACTCTCAGGCATGGGTCATGGGCGTCAACCGGGTGGGCGAGGCCGAAGGCCACGCCCACCGCGGCGATTCCAGCCTCCTCGACCCCTGGGGCGAGGCCGTGGCGACCCTTGCCGACGAACCCGGCGTCGTCACCGGCGAGGTCGACGCCGCAGTGGTCAGCGACGCGCGTGAGCGCTTCTCCTTCCTCGACGACCGAAGACCGGAGGTGTATCGCCGACTCGAGCAACGGGACTGAACCCGCTCACCCGAGGAAACCGCGGATCATACAAATCACGACAGGTTTTTCGATGTGGATCACGTTGGGCCGTTCCATCGGCGACCTGATGCTATTCACTCACTTTTAATCGCAAAGGTCGGCGGGAGCCCGCGCGTACCGAATTCAACAGTCAGCGCGTCATTTCGTGTCCCCGGTCACGGCTGCCACCGTCAACCCGGCTTTCCCGAAGAGAAAACAGCCCCGATTTATCGACCGTCAAGAGGCACTCAATAAAGGTCCACGCCTACGGGGTGGACGCCAGTAGACAGCTTTCGTCAGTACTGGTAGGAAGCGGAATAGAGGCGGCGGAAACCCGGCTTGTGAACGAGATCCCGCCCCATCCTGGGATGGGTGCGATGTGGAAGTCACCGGAATTGGCGCCAACAAGGCGGGCCGCATTCTGTTCAGGACGTTGACCTACTACGCGACCTCTTCTTCGGGCTGGGACGACTTCGGTGTTCTCGCAAAAGCTGCGGCGTTCTACCTGTACTCCAACTGCCCGTACTCAAACGCCCGGTCGGAGCAGGAGGCCGCCATCGATGCCTTTGAGGCCATTGGCTATTCTCCCTCCACCATCCTCTTCCCATGTCCGCCTCCTCCACCATGATTTCTTTGGCGAACGACAGCCGGGTGGCCGATTCACGTGGGAGAGTGTGGCGCATGAGTTGCGAACGGCCAGGTACCGGCACGATTGTCTTGTGGACCGCGGAGCCCGCCCTGTGGCGGGCGCCGCCATTTTTGAGGCAATCTTGGAGGGATGACCAAGTGAGCGGGTTACAATGAGGCAATGTTGACTGGGAAACCAGGCGTATTTGGGCTGTTCCTTTTGGGCATCACTGTACTGCTGCCTTGTCAGACTGCGGTGACGGCGGAGACGCGCTGGGAGTGGGTCAACCCATTGCCGCAGGGACACCACCTCACTGCGGCAGCTACCGGCGACGGTGTGACGGTGGCCGTAGGGCTCAACGGTTCGATCATCGCGAGCGCCGACGGCCTCCGATGGAAGATCGGCAACGGCACCACGGAGTATGATCTGTACGAGATCATCTGGGCGAACGGCCGGTTTGTCGCGGTCGGCTCAGAGTTCGAAGGGTTCTGGCCAAAATTTGGTGTGATCCTCACCAGCACCGATGGGTTTCATTGGGTTGAGCGACACCGCGTCGGCAGCTTTCCGATCAGGGGTGTGGTCTGGGACGGCTCACGATTCGTGGCCGTCGGCGGCGGACCGTTGGTGCTGCTTAGCTCGGACGGGAATACGTGGACGGAAGAGACGCTCGGGGAGGAGATCTCGGGCTTGGGGGATCTCGTGTGGGACGGCTCGCGATTCGTGGCCGTTGGAGCGACCTCCGATGAAATGTTTTCATACTTTACCAGCGAAAACGCATTGACCTGGCAGAGTCAACCACTCGATTGCGAGTGCGATCCGGCGGCAATCGCCTGGGGTAACGGACGGTATGTTGTCGTTGGTGGGGCGGTGGGGAGAATCGGCACCGTCCTGACAAGCGTCGACGCCTCAACGTGGGAAGAACAGTCCTGGGAGGGGACCGGCAGGTTCCACGATGTCATTTTCGGCCGCGAAGGGTTCGTGGCAGTCGGCGATCGCGGGCTCGTGGCAACCAGCCCGGATGGCCATACCTGGTCGTTCCAGGACCCGCCGGCCGACTTTGATTTGTGGGGTGTGACGGAGGCCGGCGGCGGTTATCTGGCGGTGGGTGAGGACGGCTTCATGATGACGAGTCTGAACGGGACTTCGTGGCAGGAATTGAGCGAAGACACCCTCGAGCTATATCGTCTCGTTGAGATTCATGAGATCGCGAATAAGGATGGTGTTGTCGTCGGGGTTGGGGCCGCTGGCCTGATTGTTCGGAGTGTTGACGGAGGCCCGTGGCTGATAGGACCCGCCTGGACGATAGGTGATTACAGCTCGGTGCGCCGTATAGGATCGTATTTCTGGGCGGTCGGTGGCCATGGCGTCGTCCGCAGCCCCAATGGACTCGACTGGGAACTGATGCTGTACGACACAGATGTGCGCCTATTCGATGTCGCTTGGAATGGATCTGTCTACGTTGCAGTAGGTTGGAGCCTGGCCCCGGTTGAGGGCGAGGTGGCGGTAGTGACCAGTCCGGACGGCCTCGAGTGGTCGTATCAACGGTTGGACACCGGTGGCGCCGTGTTGAGGGCCGTGAGGTGGACTGGCTCACGTTTCGTTGCCGTGGGGGCGTATGGCATTCATCTCACGAGCCCAGACGGGTTCAGCTGGACGCAGTACCGTCTTGGCGAACAGATCTCTCTTAGAGACATGGAATGGAACGGTGACCGGCTAGTGGCCGTCGGTGAGCACTGGGAGACCGGCAGGCTCATTCTCTCGAGCGCGAACGGTGTGGACTGGGAGGAGTGCCTTCCTCCCGCCAGCCACGGATCGGTGTTTTTCGACGTAACCTGGACGGGCGCTCGGTTCCTGGCGGTTGGCAGACCTCTGGGCGACGTGATCTTTTCCAGCACCGACGGTATCGACTGGTCTACGGAGACGACGGGCACCGGCCTTCGCCTGGTTTCCATCGGCGGCGATGAACGCATGCTATACGCGACCGGCATGGGCGGGAGGATCATTCGTCGCATCCAATCCTCCCCGGCACCCCGTAGACCCAGTGGTCGGGTGTCGCCGTCGTTTGGCAAGAAAGATACCGTGAGTAACTCAGAAGTTCGTATTCATCGGTTTCACTGAGCGCCATTCGCCTCCGTGTCCTCTGTGCCTCTTTGGTTGAACGGGGTGAGTGAATCTGGAATATTCACAGTCGCGCATGCGCTAAGCTGATGGGAGAGAAATGACAACCACGGTCACGGTCAAGGTTAACTTCGAGGCGGCGCACCGGCTGCACAACCCGCAGCAGCCTGACGAGTGGAACCGCCGCGTCTTCGGCAAGTGCAACAACCCGCACGGCCACGGTCACAACTACGTGATCGAGGTTGCCGTCACCGGGGAGATCGATCCTGAGACCGGCTTCCTCATCGACATGAAAGACCTCAAGAGCATTTTGGAGAGGATGGTTGTGCGCGAGGTGGACCACCGCCACCTCAACCTCGAGGTGCCCTGGCTCGAAGCGGTCAATCCCACCGCCGAGAACCTCGCCCGGGTCTTTTTCGAGCGGGTGGCGCCGGCGTTGCCCGAGGGTGTCGAGCTGGCGTCGGTGACGGTGCACGAGACGGAACGGAACAGCGCCACGTTCTCCAATTCTTAATTCTCAATTCCGCACCCTTCGTTGCGGGATCTCAGGAGGTTTATCGAAATTCAAAATTGAGAATTGAGAATTGAGAATTAGTCTAGCGTTGAGCCGTCCTCCGCGTAGC
>JBGMRN010000198.1:0-6178 GCA_048061535.1 Thermoanaerobaculales bacterium
GCGCAAGCCGAGATGATCTCCTCATCATCCTGTCCGAAACAACGCCGGGCGTCAGCCCGGCCCGCAATTCAAAAAAAAGCACGCTCCGAAAGGAGCGGGCCTGATTGTTGAATTGCCGTCAGTCGAAAAGAGGGAACGGACGCGGTGCGAAAGGATCAAAGGTCGGAATCATGCTGAAGAAGTGCGGGTTGATTGCCGCCTGTCCGTACTGGTCGGGCAGCACCTCGCCCGACTCGCCGAGCGGGAACATGCTCTCGATGCGGACGGGCCCGTTGCTGTCGAATTCCACGCAGTGGGCGTAGGTGGAGCGGCTCGACCAGGGCGTGCGCCACATTTCACCGAAGACCTGATGGGTGTAGACAATCTCGCCGCGCGGAGCGTTGTACCCACCCGGACCGATCGTGGCAAGCACGTTGTCCAACGCCTGCACGATGATGCCGTTGGCGGTGGTGGGCTTGCCCGAGTCGGACTTGTCCTGGAACCAGTCGTAGAAGGTCGGGAGCGAGGCCGCGGGGCCGGCGAGCGCATGCAGCAGGACGTTGAAGGACAACGATACCGGTTGCTCGGAATCCCACGCCATCCCGGCGCCGGCGAACTCGTCCTCGAAGGTCAGCCTCAGTACCTCGCGGATCCACGCGTCTTGCAGGACCCAGGCGTCGGCGCGGACGGTTCCGAACCGCCACTCGGCGGGCCCGCCGTCCACGAAGTGGCCGTCCCATGCCTCGATCAGATCGACCGCGGCCTGGCGGTCCCCGTTCGAGTCGGCTGCGATCGCCGCCTTGAAGTCGTCGGCGACGAAGGGCCAGGTGTTGCCGCCGCCGGAAACGGAGCTGCTCTTGAGAAGCGAGTCCGTCGTGCCGACGTTGAGGGCGAGGTCGCGCACCTCCTCATAGCTCAGGTTGTCGTGGGTCGTCAGGTAGTCGTCAACGACCTGCGCGCGGTGGGCGGGACCGTTGTAATACCAGAGGTTGTTGAACGCATTGTTGTAGTCGATCGATCCCTTGTTGTTCCAGCCGCCGTAAAAACCCTGCGCTGTGTTTTCGTCGTGAATTCGCGGCCGGCGCTCGCCGGTCCACTCGGTGGTGCCGTCGCCGATGGCGGGGAATCTCGGGTCCACACCCTGGGCACGGACGGGATCCCAACCCGACATCCAGTAGGCGATGTTGCCGTCGCGATCGGCGTAGGTGAAGTGTTGGCTGACGGCGACTTTCTCGACGCCCATGTCGAACTCGGCCATGCTCTGTGCGCGGGCGAGGGCGAGGAACCCCTCAATCGACTTTGCCTCCCGTCCCCAGTGGGCGTACGCCCAGGAAACAATGATCGGCGGCGGTTCGTCCGGATTGTAGGGCATCGGCTCGACGATCGGGCCGTGCCAGCTCCGGAAGACCGGTAGCGTGACGTCTTCGCCGCCGAAGACCTTGATGGTCTCGTAGCGGTGGAAGACGACACTCTGAGGCGCCTCGAAATAGTAGTCGGTGGTGTGGGCGTGGCCCACCTGCATGGACCAGGCGTGGTGCGGGGTGCGGCCGATGATGATGGCGGGAATGCCCGGCACCGTCATGCCGGAGATTTCCAGCCCACCACCGCGGATCGAACCCTCGGTGACGATCGACGGGGTCGGGAAGCCCATCTGCGGGCCCGAGTACACGATTGGGTTGCCGGACTCGGTCTTGTCGCCCGACACCGCCCACGCATAGCTGCCCATCTTGACCCTCGCGTTGAGCGCTTCCATCTGCCGGTGGTAGGTGTCCACGTGCGACCGGAGCCGGTCCGCCGCGTCGCCGAGGCCTGGTATCGAGGCGATCTTCTCGGCGATCGTCGGGTCGAAGCTCTGGGGTGGTGCCGATTTGGCGCCTGACGGAATCATCGTCAGCGCGGCCGGGTCGTTGAACCATCGCAGGTCGGTGAACATGGCCAGGGCCTCGCCACCGTAGGCCCCGAGCAACGCTTGCACCATGGCGGCGTTGTCGAGCTGACCCATGGAGAGGGCTTCAGAATCAAAATTTCGCTGCAGCAGGGCGAACCAGGCAAGCGCGTCGTTGACCGTCCAGGGAGCCGGCAGCACTGAGGTGCCGGGGCCGGAGAACACGGATTGCAGGCTCAGCAACCAGTATTCGTAGGGCATCTGCATGAAGTTGTTGTTCAGAATCTCGAAGGTGCGCCGGTTGACGCCGTCGACGTAGCCTTGGACGACCGCCTGGCCGTCGAGCGACAGCTCGTTGAAGAGCTGGGTCAGCTCGTCGTCAGAGTAACCGATGGTGCGCAGGAAGACGTCCGTGCCGACCAGATCGGAGCCGAAGAGGGCGGAGAGGGTTCCGCGTCCCTGGCGCCGGAAGATGTCCATCTGCCACAACCGGTCCTTGGCGACGGCGTAGCCCATGGCCTCGAAGACGTCGTACAGCGACCCACCCTCGATGAACCAGATGCCCTGTGCGTCGCGGGTGGTGGTCACCGGATCGACGTTGGAACTCTGCACGGCGTTCGAAGGAACCATACGCGAGTTCGTGATTTCGACAGTCTGGCCGGAGGCGATGACCGCCACGGCCAGAATCATCAGCGACACCTTGCAAACGGACGCCTTCATATTCTATCTCCCTTCCAACAACGGTGACGTCACCGCGAACACGGGACTCGAGAATCGCGATGATGCCCCAAACCAGAGAATGTACCGTTAACGAATATAGCGCTGCCGCATGGATGTGTAAATGGCAGGCGTATCATGCTGCCCGGAGGCAGCGATGAGTGAAGCAAGGAAAACCGCAGCCTGTCTCGCTGTGGGCTCGGAGTTGCTGGGCGAGCGGCGGCAGGATTCGAACTCGCTCACCGTCACCAGGGCGCTTGCGCGCCGAGGGGTTGTCGTCACTGAAAAGAGAGTTGTGGGCGACTCGGTGGATCAGACGGCCACCGCCATCCGCGAGCTCCTTGCCAGTCACGACCTGGTAGTCGTGACCGGCGGCCTGGGCCCAACCGCCGATGATCTCACCCGCGAGGCGGTCGCCCAGGCCCTCGGCCGCGAGCTCCGACCGGATGCAGACGTCGAGGCCATGATCCGCTCCCGGTTCGCGGACCTCGGTCGAGAGATGCCCGATATCTGCACCACGATGGCGCGGGTCGTGGACGGTTCTCGCCCGTTGCAGAACCGGCGCGGGTCGGCGCCGGGTCTGATGGTTGAGACGGACGACCGTCTGCTCGCAGTTTTCCCCGGGGTTCCCTGGGAGATGGAGGAGATGCTCGAGCGTGATCTCTTGCCCGAGGTGGCCAGGTGGAACCCCGGGGTGGCCAAGGTCGAGCGGACCGTGCTCCTCGGCGGGGTCGTGGAGTCGGAGGTCGAGGAGCGCATCCACCATCTCTACGAGAGATTCGGCCGAGAAAACGTGACGATCCTCGCCTCCTATGGGGTGGTCCGGCTCGTGCTTTCCGCCGTAGGAAAGGAAGCCAGCGCCCGTGGCCAGGTCGACGAAATGGAGAGGACGTTCTGCGAAGTATTGGGCGACGACGTTGCCGGTGTGGACATCGATGGGTTGCCCGAGGCGGTGCTTGGGGAACTCCTTCGAGAGCCGGCGACCCTGGCTGTGGCCGAGTCCTGTACCGGTGGTCTGGTCGGCGCGCGGATCACCGCCGTGGCCGGCGCGTCCGCAGCGTTTCTCGGCGGGGTGGTTTGCTACTCCAACGAGGTCAAAGAGGCGTTGGTCGGGGTGTCGCATGACCTTCTCCTCGAGCATGGCGCGGTCTCGGAGGAAGTGGCCCGGGCGATGGCGACAGGAGTGCGGGAGAGGATCGGCGCGGATTGGGGGGCCGGGATCACCGGCATCGCCGGACCTGCCGGTGGAACCGAGGAAAAACCTGTGGGCCTGGTTCACTGGGCGGTGGCCGGGCCCGATGGGGTCTCGGCTCGGCATCGCGTGTTCCCCGGCGACCGCGCGATCATCCGAGAGTGGAGCAGCAACGCGGTCCTCGATCTCCTGCGGCGCCGCCTGATCGCGGAGAGTGCGTGAGGCGGGACGAACGTATTCGCGCGTTTCTGGCACTGGAGGTCCCCGCCGAGATCAAAAGGCGGCTGGCCGACGAGGCGGGCGCCGTGCGGCGCGAGCTGCCGACCGCACGGTGGACCCGACCCGAGGGACAACACCTGACCCTGAAGTTCCTCGGTGAGGTGGCGCCTGCCGTAGTCGACGATCTCGTTAGAGGCCTCACTCCACGGCTCGCAGGGTCGGGGCCGGTGCGAGTCCACCTCCGGGGTTCGGGGTTCTTCCCGTCGCCGAAGAGGCCCCGGGTCGCCTGGGTCGGTGGTGCGGCGGAGGGGGCTGACGTAGTCGTGGCGGCTGTGGAGGACGAGGCGGAGGTCCTGGGTTTCGCTAGGGAACGGCGGGCGTGGTCCCTGCACCTGACCCAGGCGCGTTTCAATCGGCCGTGGCCGCAGGCGGCGGTGGCGCGGTTCCTCGAGTGGGGCAACCACCTGGCCCTCGGGCCTTTTCGGTGTTCCGAGGTGGTGGTGTTCGCTAGCGAGCGACGACCCGGGGGTGCGGTGTACACTCCGCTGGTGAGGATACCCCTCGGATGAGCGTCGAGCTTTCTCTGGTGATCCTGGCCTATTTGCTGGGCGCCGTACCCACGGCCTACCTGCTGGTGCGCGCAACCACCGGAGAGGATATTCGGGAAAAGGGATCCGGAAACGTCGGCGGCACCAACGCGCTCCGTTCCGCCGGCTGGAAGGTGGGTGTCGTGGTCACCCTCATCGACATGGGCAAGGGCGCGTTGCCGGTGTGGCTCATGAAGATGTACGACCCGGAGAGCTGGTGGCTGGCGGCCGCTTTGATCGCCGCGGTGTTGGGACACTGCTACCCGGTGTGGTTGAGGTTCCAGGGAGGCAAGGGTGTGGCCACCGGTCTGGGAGTGTTCATGGTCCTGGCGCCGGCGAGCGGGTTGGCTGCGATCGCCGTTTGGGTGGTCGTCCTGGTGATCTGGCGCTGGGTGTCGTTGGCATCGATGGTTGCCAGCGCGAGCTTTCCGCTCATCCTGAAGCTGATTGACCAACCCGACATCGTGACCCTGGTGGCTGTGAGCGCGGTGGCGGTGCTGATCATCCTGCGGCACGGTTCCAACATTCGCAGCTTGCTCGAAGGTTCGGAGGTCAAGGTCGGTGGTGAACACTGGAGGTGAAGGGTGAAACTGAGCGTTTTCGGGGGTGGTTCGTGGGGGACGGCGATGGCCCACCAGTTGGCGCGCCGGGGCCACGACGTTTGCCTGTGGGCGCGGGAGTCCGAGGTGACGGAGGGGATCAACGCCGACCACCGCAACCCACTCTTCCTCAGCGATATGGACCTCCATTCCGGGATTCGCGCGACCAGCGAGGTTCTGCAAGCCGCTCGTCACGCAGTTCATTGGGTGTGGGTGGTGCCGGTACAGTTCAGCCGCGCGGTGATGGAGGACCTGGCGGAGGTCATGGGTGAGGAAATCGTCGTGATCTCGGCCTCCAAAGGTATCGAAACCGGGACTCTTCGGCGCATGGACCAGGTCGCCGGCGAGGCGCTGGGGCTCGATGCGCGGCGGTTCTGCTGCCTCTCCGGCCCGACCTTCGCGCGCGAGGTCGTGCGCGGAGATCCGTCGGCCGCGCTCCTCGCCTGCCCGGATCTCGAGCTGGCGGAACGCTTGCAGGAGGAGTTCTCCGATTATCATCTGCGCTGCTATGCCGGGACCGATCTGGTGGGAGTGGAGCTCGCGGGTGCGCTCAAGAATGTCGTCGCCATCGCCGCCGGTATCATCGACGGCCTCGGACTCGGCTTCAATACACAGGCCGCGTTGATGACCCGCGGTCTCCACGAAATCACCAGGCTCGGGGTCGCCCTTGGCGCCGAGGCGGAGACCTTCCGCGGTCTCGCCGGGATGGGGGACCTGGTGCTCACATGTACCGGCGGGCTTTCGCGCAACCGTACGCTCGGCCAGCGCCTGGGGCGGGGCGAGTCGCTGGCGGACATCCTCGGTTCGATGCGAGAGGTTGTTGAGGGAGTACGGACGACGCCTGCCGCGGCGCAGCTCGCTCGAGATCACGGCGTCGAGATGCCGATCACCGACGCGGTCACCCGGATTCTCGATGGCGATGCCGACCCCCGCACCGCTCTGCGGGAGCTGATGCTGAGGCAGCTCAAGGTCGAGGCGGAGCTGTAGAGAATTCGGAATT
>JBGMRN010000199.1:0-6145 GCA_048061535.1 Thermoanaerobaculales bacterium
GGTCGACATCGAAGACACGCTTGATGAGCTGCGCCCAGCTCCGGCGGAGAGCGCGGGCATCGGGGCTATGATCTCGGTCGGCTCGAGCCGCAGCATGCCCTCACATTGACCAAAGAACAAGGATATTCCCACACTTGCCCGCGTGGGAGATGTGGAGCGCGGGTCCGGACCCATCTCAATCGCGCCCGATCACGCCCTCTCCGGCCTCGGCTGGTCCCGAGATGGCCGCGCGTTCCCAGGCGGTCTCTCCGCCTACTCCCCGCCCCCGCGCTTCTTCTCGAGCGCCTTGAGGATCTTCTGCGGCGTGATCGGTAGCTCGTACATGCGCACGCCGACGGCGTCGTAGATGGCGTTGGCGATCGAGCCCAGCACCGGCACCATCGAGCCCTCCCCTACCTCCTTGGCGCCGTAGGGGCCGCGCGGCTCGTAGCTCGGCACCGCGATTGACTCGATCTCGGGGGTGTCGCCGATCGACGGTATCAGGTAGTCGTGGAGGTTGGGGTTAAGGACGCGCCCGTTGTCGTCGAAGATCATGTCCTCGCTCAGGACCTCGCCGGTCCCCATCATGATCGAGCCCTCGACCTGGCCGTGGAAGGCGACCGGGTTGATGACCGTGCCCGAGTCGTGGGCATCGGTGAATTTGACGACCCGGACCACACCGGTCTCGGGATCGACCTCGAGCTCACACACCGAGGAGCCGAAGCTGAAGGCCGGCGAGGTGCCGACCGTGGCGCCTTTGAAGCCACCGCCGAGGCCCGACGGCGGCTCGTAACAACCGGTCCCGACGAGGGGGCCATCGGCCGAGAAACAGCGCCGGGCGGCCTCGGCGAAATCCATGCCGATATGAGGCGCTGCCTTGATGAAGATCCGTCGGCCCTCGGAGGCCAGGGCGTCCGGCTCGCACCCGAGCTCACGCGCCACCACGCGGTACAGCTTGGAGTTGATGTCGTCGGCGGCCGCCTTGACCGCATTGCCCGCCATCAGGGTGACCCGGCTCGAGTACGATCCGAGGTCGATGGGCGCAATCGACGAGTCGCAGTCGGCCATCGTCACGTCGCCGTAGACGAGCCCGAGCGCCTCGGTCGCCACCTGCGCGAGGACGGTCTCCGACCCCTGCCCAATCTCGGCCGCGGCGATCATCAAGGTCGCCCCCTCACCATCCTCGAGGATCCGGATGATCGCGTTCGAGTGCGGAAAGGAGCTGCGATAAATCGGGTAGCCAGCCCCCGAAACGAACCCGCCGCTGCCGATGCCAACCCCGCGGCCAAAGGGCAGCTTGCCGTGCTTGGCATCCCAACCCGATCGTTCGCGCACTGTGTTGAGCGTCGCCTTGAACTCGCACGACAGCACGTCGAGGTCGTTGACGGTGCGGGTGTTGGGGTCCATGGCGTTGACCATGCGGATGTCGATCGGGTCCATGCCGATCTCCTCGGCAAGCATGTCGAGGAGGCTCTCGAAAGCGAACCGCGGCTGCGGCACGCCGTGCCCGCGCATGGCGCCGCACGGCGGCTTGTTGGTGTACATCCGCCGCCCGTGGTAGCGGTAGTTGGGTATGTGGTAGAGCGTCGGAATCATGAAACCGGCGTAGTAGGCGGTGATGACGCCGAAGCTCGTGTAGGCGCCACCGTCGAGTACGTTTCGAAAGTCGACCGCGGTGATCTTGCCCTCATCGGTGACCCCGATCTTGAGGTCCATGTACTGCTTGTGGCGCCCACGGTGGTGCTCGAACATCTCCGGGCGGGTGTAGGTCATCTTCACCGGCCGTCCGGTCGCTCGCGACAGGTATATCGAGCAGAAATCCAGGGCCATCGCCTCGGCCTTGCCGCCGAAGCCGCCGCCGACGTACGGCTTGATGATCCGGAACTTCGCCAGCGGCATCTCGAAGACGCGGGAGAGCTGCTTTTGGAGATAGTGAGGGACCTGGGTCGACGACCACAGGGTCACGGTACCGCGGTCATGATTCCACTGGGCGATCGCGCTGTGGGGCTCGAGGGGGGCCTGCTGAACGAAGTTGCCGACGAAACGTCGCTCGAGCACCGCGTCGGCCTCACCGAAACCCTGCTCGACATCGCCGAAATGATGATCGACGACAGTGTTGACGTTGTGCTTGCCTCGTGCCGCCTCGTGGATGTCCGGAGCCTCGTCGGCGAGGGCCTCGAACGGGTCGAGGACCGCAGGCAGGAGCTCGTAGGAAACCTCGATGAGCTTCACCGCCTCGTCGGCGGTGGTCTCGTCCACAGCGGCCACCGCCGCCACCTCGTCGCCGACAAAGCGGACCTTTTGCTTGGCCAGCACGTACTCGTCATACCGCGCGGGGCTGACCCCGTACTTGACGTCCGAGACGTCGGCGCCGGGGATCACCGCCTTGTCGCCGGGAAGCGCCTCGGCCTTCGAGGTATCGATACTTTTGAGCACAGCGTGAGCGTGCGGACTGGTGAGGATCCGCCCATAAAGCATATTCGGCTGCCGGATATCCTCGGTGAAAATGGCGCGGCCGGTGACCTTGGCCGGGGCATCTGAGCGCGGCACGCTACGTCCGACCACAGCGCGTGTCGTGTCGTCGTGGTCGGAGTCGGGCGTCGGCGCGGCGTCGCCGTCGAACTCTTCCCACCTTCGAACCGCGTCGATGATCCTGACGTAGCCGGTGCAGCGACAGAGGTTGCCGCCAAGAGCGGTCTTGATGTCGGCTTCGGTGGGCGCCGGCGTGCGATCGACGAGAGCCTTTGCGGCCATCACCATACCCGGGGTGCAGTAGCCGCACTGAATCGCGCCGGCGGCAATGAATGCCTTCTGCAGCGGATGCATGCGGCCATCCTTGTCGAGCCCCTCGATGGTCGAGACCTCGCACCCGTCGACGGTCACGGCAAGCACGAGGCACGATTTCACCGTATCACCGTCGAGCAGCACCGTACAGGTGCCACAATCTCCGAAGTCACACCCCCGCTTGGTGCCGGTCAGCCCGAGATCATCCCGCAACAGCTCGAGGAGGGTCGTGTTTGGTCGAACCGCAACGCTGTGGGCGTCGCCGTTAACCGTGAGGTGAACTACTCGTTCCATCGATACTCCTTGCTCGTCTCGTCGCTGATCTCGATTTTGAATATCGGACCTGTCCCGGCGGTGCGTCACTGCGTCCGCCCCAGTCACGACGTAACCCATGGAGCGAAGCCGGGACGGCGCGAATCACTCAAAACTAAAAACTAAAAATTTTCCTTAGCCCTCTCTGCGGCTGCCCGCAGCACCCTTCGCGTCAGCACCTTGATCAACTCCAGCCGATACTCCCTGGTCGCCCGGATATCGTCAATCGGCGTCGCCGCCGCCGCCGCCAGCTCCCCGGCCTCATCCAAGACTTCCCCGGTCAGCTCCTTGCCGACCAACCGCTCCGCAGCCTTCAGCGCCACGATCGGGGTGGGCGCCACCGCGCCCAGGGCCACCATCGCTTCCCGGCACACCTCCCCCTCCATCACCACAACCGCAGCGACAGAGGCCATGGGCAACGACAGCGAAACCCGCCCGCCCTGGCGGATGGCTGCAGCTCCGGCGCCGGGCTCCGGCGCCGGTACGTCGATGGCCACCACGATGTCGGCCGCCTCGAGTACGGTCTTGCGAGGTCCGATGAAGAACTCACGCAAGGGAACGACCCGCTCCCCCACCGGCGAAACCACGCGCATGGCAGCGCCGTGGGCGAGCAGGATCGGCGCCATGTCGGCCGACGGCACCGCCATACACAGATTGCCCGCGACAGTCGCCTGGTTGCGCACCTGCTCGGCGGCGAGCGACATCGCAGCGTCGTTGATGCCCGGGAAGTGGTCCTCGACCCCGCCGTGGCGAGCGACCTGATTCACCGTCGTCATGGCGCCGATCGTCAGGCCTCCGTCAGCATCGATCTCGATGCCCCCGAGCCCCTCGATTCGGCCGAGGGACACCAGCCGGCGAAGCCGCCTGGCGCCCGCCTTGAGGTCGACGAGGATGTCGGTGCCGCCCGCGAAGACCACGCTGCCGTCGGGGTCGCCGGCGAGCAGCGAGCAGGCCTCGCTCAAGCTCGCGGGCTCGGCAAAATCAAAATCACGCATGCTCACTTCGGCACGTCCTCCGACTTCGGTGGCGCCAGCACAGCTTCGAAAAGGGTATCGCCGAGCATCTCACCCGTCGCGATGAGCTGGCGGTACTTCACAAAGTCGATCACATCGACTCCAGTCAGCTTTCGGTTGTTGAAGGCGGAAAAACCGAGGAAGGCCTCGCCGGACATGTTCGCGGCCAGCCAGTGGCGATTGGCGAGCTTGGTCTGGTCCCAGAAGAACTTCTTCTTGCCGCGGATCCCGTCGATCGACTTCTGCAGGCAGCCCGGGAAGAGATTGGTGAATCGCCACACCATCTCCTCCACCGCTTGATCGAGGGGCTCGAAATCAACCGGCAGCTCCTTGATTCGAGCGCGAACGGCCTTGGCCTCGGCGCCGGTCTTCAGCTCGCCGTACACAACCTCACCGTCATCGACATATCTGTCGGTGATGACCGCCGGATTGCGCACATACTCATCACCCTGACGGAGCACCGGAACCACCTTCGTGACCAGACCCTTTACCTTCATCTTGTAGGCCGACCACATCTCACAGGAGATGCAGTTGAACATCGCGTCCTCCATCGACAGAAACCAGGGCAGGAAGTCGGTCGAGCCGCCGTCCGGCGCCGAGCCGTGACGTGGCCCCGCCTGACCGAAGATCGCGAGGTCCGAGGTGATCGCGAGATCGCAGGCCATACCGATCTCCTGGCCGCCCGCGACCCGCATCCCGTTGACCCTGCAGATGGTCGGCTTTTTGCAGTTGAGGATCGCATCGACCATGGCGTTGAACAGATCCATGTACTCGCCGTACTCGTGCGGCCGCCGGGAATAGTACTCGGCGTACTCCTTGGTGTTGCCACCGGTACAGAAGGCACGGTCGCCGGCGCCGGTGAAAACCACCGCCACGACGCTGCGATCGAGGGATGCGTTGGTGAACGCGGCGGTTACTCCTTTGACCATCTCGGTGGTGTAGGAATTGTATTGGCGTGGATTGTTGAGCGTGATCCACGCGGTGTACAGGCCGGCGACGGTTCCTCCTTCCGCGTCCCGCACCGGTTTCTTCTCGTAGACCGTGCACGGCGGGTCGTCGTGGGTGCCCCAGTACTGGTCACCGCCCACGCCGTGGTCCTTCAACTCGTCGTCCCTCGGCATCCACTCAAGACCCATGATCGTCCTCCTCCTTCCGTTTCCGGCTCCGCAGTGACCTGTCGCCCTCCGCTCTCGACCCTGGCCCTCACTCCGAAACTCAAAACCAAGAACTTAAAACTAAAAACTCCTCATAAAAGCACCGTCTTCTTCCAAGTGGAACCGATGATCCCCGTCCGGCAAGCATCGCTCATCATAAAGCCGCCGGAGTGCCTGGCCTGGATTTCCAGAGCCTCGTCGAGGTTCACGCTGGTGGCGGCTCGGATGGTATCCAAGATCGCCTTCCGGCCCGCTTCCATGCCCGGGCTGGAGGCCGCAGCCATCTCCCCGATGGCCTGGGTCACCCCGTCGAGCGGATCCTCCTCGAGACCACGCATGGCGAGGCCGTGATCGCCGCCGCAGGCAACCGAATAAGCGACCTTCAAGGCGTCGTCGAGCCCGCCGGTGAAGTCCACCAACCAACCGACGGCGGCGTCCGCCTCGACCGGATTGCCCTCGAGGAGCATCGAGAGGAGCCGGGGCCAGTGCTCACGAGCGGCCCGCCGGAAGGGCCAGTGGCACCCCTCCATCCCCGGCACGACCGGTAGCGTGACCTCGGGCATGCCGAGCTGGGCGCCGTCGACCGCCACCAGCCAGTGGCAGTGCATCAACAGCTCGAGCATGCCGCCGAGACACCTCTTGCCGTTGACCAGGCCAACAGAAACCCGGAAGTCGGTGTGCAGTCTTCGCGCGGTCCGGGACCACCGGGCGGCGATCGTGACTCCGGCCGTCTCGTCGGTCATCGCCGGATAGAAGTCGGAGGTGTCGGCGCCAACCATCTGGGTCGCGAGGTGGAAGTCGCCGGTCAGAATCACGCGTTCGATTTTCTCGGCCCTGAGCCAGTCGACGGCCCGGTTGAGCTCGGCATCGACGTCTCCGCTGAAGCTCTCACGGGACAGGCTG